>JASBYN010000001.1 GCA_029983915.1 Finegoldia sp.
TGTCGTCTCATCTGACAACTACTTTAGTATAGCATACTATTTTTAGCTTGTCAAGAGTTTTTAAAAACTTTTTTAAATTATTTTATCAAGTTTTTGTTACCTCTTGAGACAACTATTTGAGTATACTACCGCAAATTAATTTTGTCAAGCTTTTTGATAGAATTTTATTTGATTTATATTGTATAATGTTAGTTGAGGTGCATAGTATGGGTTTTGATAATACTGATATGTATAGGTTTATGAATATGTACATAGATTGTCTGATGATTAATTGTGAGTTATTGAATAGGTTGGATTCTAATTTGAGCAACAGAAATCACGGGAGCAATCTTTTAAATGGGGTGAAGTGTCTTTCGACTTTATTTCCAAATTTTAAGAGCGAAGATTTAAGTACTCAATTTTCTGATTTGTCTTTTTTGTACAGTTATAAGGTAAAAGGAGCTACTGCTCCTATATATTCATACGCTTTTAAAAAGATTTCGGAGTATGTCAACGATAGAGATTGTATTGATGTGGATATGTTTTATGATATTTTGGTTATATTCGAAAACGCAGTTAGAAATGTTGGAAATTGCAAGCTAAATGATAAGACGATGTTAGATTGTATAGTCCCTGTTGTAATGTGTTGTGAAAGGTATAAGGATTTTCCTACTATAAAGTTATTAAAAAATCTCAGCATAGAATGTAAGTTGGCTTGTGAAAATACGGCAAATATGAGTTCTAAAAAGGGAAAGGCAAGGCATAATGCTTCTTATTCTATGGGAGTGATAGATCCAGGTGCTTATTCGTTGTTTTTGTTTTTCGATACTTTGTTTAAATATTTTTTGAAGAGAAAAAGATGCAAATAAAAATCTCAATTTAACTTATAATAGCTAAATTGAGATTTTTTTATAATCCTAATATTTTGAGTTCTTCATCTGTTAATTCTCTAAATTCTCCTTCTTCTAAATCTTGCGGCAATTTAAATTCTCCTATTTGAACTCTTTTTAATTCTATTACTTCGTTTCCTACTTTTTCAAACATTCTTTTTACTTGATGAAATTTTCCTTCTTTAATTGTAAGGTAGCAATTGTATTCATCTATTATTTCCATTGTCGCTGGTTGTGTGATTATGTCTTCGGGCATTAGTTTTATCCCTTTTTGAAATGTTTCGTTGTATTTTGGATCGATTTTTTCTTTTAGTTTTACTTTGTACTTTTTTGCCACTTCTTTTTTTGGTGATATTAGGTTATGCGCGAATTTACCGTCATTTGTTATTATTATGAGTCCTGTCGTGTCTATGTCTAGTCTTCCTACTGGAAATATGTCAAATACTGCTAATTCTCCCATATCATCTATTACTGTTTTGTGTAATGGATCTCTGGTATGGCTTGTTACTTGTTTTCTTTTGTTCATTACGAAATACAAATATTTTCTGTATTCTATTATTTCATCGTAGATTTTTACGATGTCGTTGTTTTCATCTATTTTCTCGGAAGATTTTTTAGCTATTTCGCCGTTGACTGTTATAATTCCTTTTTTCACCATAGCTTTTATTTCTTTTCGAGTTGCGATTTTCATGTCGCTAAGCATTTTGTCTAGTCTCATAGTTCTCCTTAATTATTTAAAGATTTTTTTGATTATTTTAAATTTTTTGTCTGTGAACGGTTTGAATCTGAATGGATTTTCTATTTTTCTAGATATATAGACTGTTTGTTGGTGAGAGAAGGTCTCAAATCCCCACTTCCCATGGTAATTTCCTATTCCGCTGTTTCCAAATCCTCCAAATGGAGCTTTGTTGTTGGATATGTGTATCATGCAATCATTTATACATCCTCCACCAAAATCTACAGAATTCGTTATATAGGTAGCTAATTTCTTGTCTTTTGTGAATACATAAAAGGCAAGTGGATTGTCTTTATTTCTTATATGAATAAGAATTGAGTCTATATCTGTGTATGATATCACTGGTAATATCGGGCCAAATATCTCGTCTTGCATTATTTCGTCGTTAAATGTGCAATCAGTAAATATACAAGGTTCTATTATCATTTTTTCGTCGTGATATTTTCCACCTATTCTATCTGTTCTTTGTGACATTATTTTTCTGAAATAATCGTATTTTTGTTGTGTTTTTATTTTGGACATTTGTGATATGTCTGAATAATTTTCGTCTATTTCTTTTAGTATATAGTGCAATAATCTATCTTTTACGCTTTCTTCTACTACTAGATAATCAACGGCTACACATGTTTGCCCTGAATTTGTGAATTTTGCCCAGCAAATTTTTCTCGCTGCATCTTGTAAATCAGAGTCTTTGTCAACTATGCAAGGACTCTTACCACCTAGTTCTAATACGCAAGGTTTTAATTTTTCTGATGCTATTTTATATATGCTTTGCCCTACTTTTTTGCTTCCTGTGAAGAAGTAGAAGTCAAAGTCTTCTTCCAATATTTCATCGTAGCTTTTTTCTGTTTCAAGGTATGCTACATCTTTTATAGGTTCTAGGATTTTTTTCGTAAGTTGTCTAAGTTTTGGATTTTTCCTACTCATCATCAAAACTACGCAATTTCCTGCAGCTATTGCATCGATTAATGGAATAAAGCTCAAGTTTAGCGGATAATTCCACGGGCTTATTATAAGACAAACTCCATATGATTTTCTTCTTATTTCCGTTTTGTTCCCAAATGTAAGAATGTCTGGTTTTGCCTTTTCCGGTGTAGATAATTTTATAGTGTTATGGATAAAATAATCTAATTCTTGCATTACTGTGATGTATTCTGTCATGAAGGATTCGTATTTTGGTTTTCCTATGTCTTCTTCAAATGCTTGTAGGATTTCTTTTTGATATTTTTGGATGGAGTCTTTCAGTTTTCTAAGGTATAAGACTCTTATAGATGGTTTCAATAAATCTGTTTTTGATTTTTCTTTTAATTCGTTTATCATTTTTTCTCCGTTATAATAGCAAATAAGCCAACTGATATTTGTAAATCAGTCAGCTTATCTTTTATTTTTCATTTATTTTTACAAGTCCTATTAGATTTCCTTTTACATTTCTGATTGCTTCTACGGATTTGATTATGTCTTTTTTTCTAGTTTCTCCAACTTTGTACACTAATATTGTAGCATCGCAAATTGCAGATAGTATAATTGAGTCTGAATACTCTTCTATTGGAGGAGTATCTATGATTACATAATCGTAATTAGCTTCTAATATTTTGATGAAATTTTTCATAGAATCACTGGATATAAGCTCGTTTGGATTTGGAGGTATTGCCCCTGCGTGAATTATATCTAAATCCCACACAGATTCATCGTGACTTATAGCCAATTTGTAGTCCATTTTGTTTACTACTACATTTGTCACTCCTATTTCTGTATCCACGTCATAAAATTTTCTAAGACTAGGTCTTCTTAAATCCATATCTACTATGACTGTTTTGTGATTTGATAGCGCAAAACTTTTAGCTAAATTAGCTGCAACAGAAGTCTTTCCTTCTCCAAAATAGCTAGATGTAACTATTATCGATTTTACATCTCCTGCAAATTTTACGTTAGTCCTCAAATATCTATATTGTTCGTTAAATAAATTTTTATCCTTCATCTATGATAGCACTCCTCTCATCTACATAAGGAATGTCTCCTATTATATTAATTCCTATATTTTCAAATCTAGTGTCTTTTCTTACGATATCGTCCTTTGATTCTACTATCATCGATATTATAAGTGACAATACAAATCCAATTATATACGCTGCTATTGTGTCTCTAACTAAATTAGGAGATACTGGCGATGTTGGATTAGATGAATATTCCAATACTTTCACTTCAAATTCATCTGATGTGTTCTTTTCAACGCTTGAATCAGCCAATTGATCTGCTATATCTCTAGCTCTTTGAATTACTGTGTCTTTTACATTTAGGCTGATTATTTGTGAATTCGATTCTGATAATTTAATTTTTTTAGATAATTCATCAGCACTGCTTTTTAATTCCAATTTTGTATTCACATCTTCTAAAAGCGATCTAGACTCGATAAAAGATTTTGCCGTTTCTATCTGAGTTGAAGATGTATTGCCTGTTTTTGCAGATACTACTATTTTTGAATCTACACTGTATACAGGTCTTACCCACATTACATCGTAGCAAATAGCTGCTATTGCAAAAACAAACGAAATCAATATAACTGCAATAATTCTATTTTTTATTGTCCTTACAAATAAGTTTTCCCTCATTTTATCCTCTTATCCTCTTTTCTTAAATAACCTAGAAAAAGCCCCTCTTTTTTTATCTAACGGCGGAATTCTATCTATCCTTTCATCATCTATTATCAATTGTGGATTTAGTTTCATCATTAAATCAAAATAATCTGTATCTACCATTTTACGCAATGATTTCAATCCAGTACGAATTACATCTTCTCCATCGTATGCATTTTCAGTTTCTGTAGCTACTATATCTACCATCTTTCTGTCGAGAAGTTCTTTTGCACATTTATAAATTCTATTGGATTTTGATTTGTTGATGGAATTTATATTCAATTGTATTAAGCAGTCTCTTTCTTTTAAAGACAATAAATAATCAGTATCTTCTTGCACGTATTTATATATTTCAGGATGTACTATTATCGGAACATACCCTAAAATTTGAATATCGTATATAAATCTATTTAATCCTTGATATTCTGCAGTACTAGGTAATTCCAACAAAACATATCTAGAATAATTTAAACTACTTACCAACCCATCTCTCAAAAGTTCTAACATTTTAGGATCACAAGTCATTAAATTACCAGATAAAATTTGGAAATCTATTTTTTGATAGTTCAATTCTTCATTTACTCTATCGATTAAAAGTTGCTTTTCTTCTGAAGTCAATATTCTATTATTTAAAGATATCTCGGAAGCATTTACTACTTTCTTGTATCCTAATTTTTCATATTCAATAGCTGTAGTTATTGCCTGATCAATATTACTTGATCCATTTTTTATGTCAAACATTATTTTGCTATTAATATCTATCATTTATTCCCCCAAGTATTCCTTGACAACATACCCTACTTGACCATTGAAATCAACTTTGACCCATGTAATAGAATTACTATCTGTTTTTTCTTCCACTACTTTCACTTGGTCGTCTTTTTTCAATTTAGTTACGACACTTGAATTTCTATCCATATCACTTCTCATATTTAATACATCAGCTGTGACTTTCATAGTCTTATTCTGACTATTTTCAGAAGTTTCTTCCGGTTTCTTTTCATCAGTCTTTTCAGCTGTATCATCTTTTTTGACCTCGTCAGTCTTGTTTTCGTCGCTATTAGCTTTTTCTACGCTTTCAGTTTGCGTATCATTTCTTACAGATTTATATTCTTCTTGTTTCCTTAGACAACCTGTAGATAAAAGCATTACGACCATAAGAATAGGTATTATTTTTTTCATCTATATCGCCCCCAACTTAACAATTATTATTTTACCATAACCTTTGATTTTTACACAATCATTAGAAGCAGGAATAAAAAAACTATCTCCTTTTTGAGCTTCTAACTCTCCTACAGTACAATTTCCTTCAAACACACCCAAAAATCTAAACGAATCCTCATCTATTTCCACATCCAAATCTCCATTTAAATCCAATATTTCTATATGAAAATACTCATTGGAAATTTTTTTAGCATCGTGCTTTAAATTATCAAAATCGTATCTGTTCAAATCTGAAACTTCAAGAGATTTTTCTTTGTGAAGTTCTCGATGATTTCCGTATTTATCTACCCTATCGTAATCATACAACCTATAAGTAGTATCGCTATTTTGTTGAACCTCTATCACAGTAATCCCTTTACCAATAGCGTGAATTGTACCAGCAGGTATGAATACACTATCGTAATTTTCAACCTCTATTTTATTCAATAATTTCAATACATCTGCGTCATCTATAGCTTTCTCTAATTGTTCTCTAGTCACATTTTCTTTCATGCCTACATATAAAGAAGCTTTCGGATCATGATTTACAACATACCAAATTTCATTTTTCCCATAAGGTTCACCGTTTTTTCTCGCATATTCATCCGTAGGATGCACTTGAACCGATAAATCATCATCTGCATCGATGTATTTTATCAATAGTGGAAATTTCTCAAAATCGTAGTTCTTGCCTAAAAATTGCGGATTATCCCTGACAAATTTATCAAAATCGATAGAATTGATTTGTGACAAACCATTCTCATTAGCAGACAACTCCCAGCTCTCAGCTATTTCATCTACATCTGAGATTTTATTGTAGAATTTTTTGAGCTTTTTGCCAGCCCATATAGCATTTTTTATATAAGGATTTATTTTGTATATAGTCATAATATCACCTTTTACATTATATCATTAAAATTTAAAACAGTAACGTGACATTATAAGTTATCTAATATATAATATTACTAATATGTGATCTTTTATAAAAATCAAGGAGAAAGTTTTGAAAATATCAATATTAGGATACTCAGGATCTGGAAAATCAACATTGGCAAACAAAATATCAAACACATATGAAATACCATTATTGCATTTAGATCAAGTAAATTTTATAGATAATTGGCAAGAAAGAGATAAAAAAGAAGCCCTTGAAATTGTCGATAATTTTATGAAACAAGAAAGTTGGGTAATCGACGGAAATTATAGCAAATTCAAAAAAATAGATAGATTAGGAATGTCAGATATAATAATATTCATGAATTTCAACAGATTTAATTGTCTATTTAGAACAATCAAAAGGTATTTTAAGTACAAGGGAAAAGTAAGAGATAGTGCAGCAAATAATTGCAAAGAAAAATTGGATTTCGAATTCATAAAATGGATTTTAATAGACTCTAGATCAAAACAAAAAATTGAAAACTACAACAATATGAAAAAATACTACGCCAATAAATGGATAGAAATCTCCAATCAAAAAGAACTAGATATATTTATTGATAATTTAAGAAAAATTTAAAGCCGAAAACATCGCCGTTCTCGGCTTTTTAATGTTAATTTATTTTCTTATATACTATTTTATATTCTGGATTTTCTCCAATTTCCACACCTCTAAGAGCGTTTTGAAGTTTCTTATTATCTTTAATATAGTCTACATTTTCGTCTAGTTTTTATAAGTAATTAATGTCCTTCAATTTTTTCGATGTAAATTTGTATACAGTTTTTGCTCTATTTTTTAGTCTGCTATCATGGGTTACACAAATTATTGTAGTATTGCGATTTAGTTCATCGAGTAAATCCAGAAATTCAGATACGTATTCTTCGTCTAGGTTAGCTGTTGGTTCATCTAATATTAAAAGTTCTGGATTGTTTATTAGTGCTCTTAGTATCATTAGTTTTTTGATTTCTCCACCTGACAAATTATTTGCCATATGTAAATGGAGAAGTTCTGACATGTTGTATTTTTCTGCAAATTTTTCGCAATCAAAGTCTTTTATGTTGGATATTTTGGCTTTCATTTCTAAATTTTCTTTTACTGTCAAAGCTGGAAAAACTATCAAATCTTGAGGTACAAACGAAATTTTAGTTGCCCTTAAATTGGATATTTCTTTGTCTGACATTTTATTTATTTCTTTTGAAAATATACTTACTTTTCCTTCATCGTATTCCAAAAATCCCAATATTATATTCAGTAAAGTGCTTTTTCCTGCGCCACTTGCCCCCATTATAACCTATTGTTATTTCCTTATTGTACATAGGCTCATCTTCTATTTTGCCTGGTTTGCTTTCTGTCATTTCGCTATTTGAAGCTTGTTTTTCATTCGATGTAGTTTTTTTCGCGTCATTTTTATGCATACATAAAAAATTAATGATAAACAAATAGCTAATAAAATTAATTTAAATCTTTTTTTCATAAATTCCTCCTTGTTTTTTACTTCCGTTATAGCATTTATTATTAATTTTACTATAATAAATGTAAAAAATTTATTGAAACATTCTATAAACAACGTTTACTTAGCGATTATTATGTGATAATTCAAGGTTTGTTTTTTCATATAACCAAATAATTCTTCAGTATTTCAACATTATATGGAGTTTTTATCATTTATACGATTTTTCTATAATTAAATTTAATACAATAAAATTTTGATAATATTAAATAAATCAAAAAAATATTTACATATTTTGCAATGCAAGTAATCTATGATAAAATGTAAGTAAGTATTTATTGATAATAAAAAGCGAGAGTGAATTATGGATCTAAAGCAATTAGAGACGTTTATTACTGTTGTTGAATGGGATAGCTTTTCAGAAGCTGCCAAAAGATTGTATCTAACGCAGCCAACTATAAGCACTCACATAAAACAAATAGAAAATGAACTTAATACAAAATTACTAAAAAGAACTACCAAGAAACTTGAATTGACAAAAGAAGGTAGAGAATTCTACACATATGCCAAATCAATTTCTAGAATAATGCAAAGCATAGAAGATTCTTTTTCCAAAAAAAATATAACTACTTTCAACATAGGAGCTAGTTCTGTGCCTGCTACCTATATTTTACCTTCACTTTTAGCTAAATATCACAAATCGCACATCCAGACTTTGATCAATATAATTCAATCCGACAGTATGACTACAATTGACGGTGTCCTAGACGGATCTATAAATTTGGGAATTGTCGGAATGACGACAATGGATAAAGATTTAAAATTCGAGAAAATATTAAGTGACAGACTAGTAGTCGTGACTCCATACAATGATTATTACAAAGCATTGAAGAAGAACAACATAAAAATCAATTCAATATTAAAAGAGCCGATAATATTTCGTGAACAAGGATCCGGTACTTTAAAAGAGTCCATGAAAATGATAGATGCACTTGGAATAAGCAAAAATTCTCTGAATTTGATCGCAACAGCAAATAGCACCGAAACACTAAAACAATGCATACGAAGTGGATTGGGAATCTCGATAATGAGTAAATTATCGGTAGAAGAAGAAATAAATAATAACGAATTGATAGCATTCAAAATAGATGATTTCGAATCAGTAAGGCATTTCTACCTAGTGTATCGTGCAAATACAGTGCTATCAGAACCAGTTATGGACTTTGTAAAATTCACAAAAAGATGTTTGAATCAAAATTAAAAAACTTGAGTTGTCAATTCAACTCAAGTTTTTATTTGTCATTTATATTTTTATTCTTAGACTTTTCCTCTCTAGAAGCCATAATTTTCGCAATTACAAGACTTATTACAGTCAAAAACACTACCAAAAAAATCGCCTGATAAAACTCTTTTGACCCTACATTTAGCACCTTATCTCCCAAATTCAAATACACAAGCGTTCCTGGAATTATTCCCAAAACAGACGCTATCATGTATTTTGATAAAGAAATATTCGTAAGCCCAAAGCCGTAATTTATCAAATTATAAGGAATCAAAGGAATAAGCCTGCACACAAACAAAAGCGTAAAAAGTTTAGAATCCGGTGCATTTAATATCCTATCCCTATTTTTTTTCGAAAATTTTTCATTGATCAAATTTACCACATAATCATGCCCTATATATCGGCTCAATACGAACATCAAAAGGCAATTCATACTAGCACCTATTATAGTGTATATGCTTCCATTTACCAGCCCAAAACTAACTCCACCTATAAGCGCAAGTGCTGGCACTGGGAAAAAGCCTATCGGCAAAATCGCAAACAACAAAATGTATACCAAAGCTGACCACACGCCTGCTTTCTGCACTAAATTTCTTATAGAATCGTATGGCACAAAAATCATAAGCCCCAACGTCATGGCAACCAATATAACTATCAAAATTATCTTCTTAAAATTTTTCATAATTCACCTATATCAACATTTATTTCACATCACTATTTTAATGCTTTATCTTGATAATAGCAAATGATATTATATATATTTTTTCACTATCATCGTGATTTCCTCATCAAATAGTTTTTTAGCACTATCCCTCTTCTAATCACTTCGTTTTCTCTAACAACTTTATATCCTCTATTTTCAAAAAATTTCCTAGCAGTTATAGATGCGTATGTATAGATATCTTTTCGTGTATAATTTTCTAATTCATTGCAAATTCCAGTTGCAACTCCCATATTTTGATAATCGCAATGCGTGTACAGAAAATCAAGATATCCTTTATCGTCTATATTTCCAAATCCTATGATTTTATTTTCTTCAATGCAAACCACGGTAAATGTATTCTCAAATTTTTCATTCCATTTTTTTATATCAACTTTTCCATTTGCCCATGCATCTAATTGTGCTTTTGAATAATCAAGTCTATTGATTGTATGTACAGTATTATAAAAAAGTTCTGCAATTTCTCTGCAATCTTCTTGTTTGTATTTTCGAAATTTCATTATCGCTCCTTTTATCTTATTTTACAATAAATATCAAAATGAATACAAAAATAGGAGCATTTATTTCTAAATGCTCCGTCAAAATTGATTTCTAGTCAAAGTTCTTTTCTGATTTTGATTTTATCTTCGAAAAATAAATTTTTTCTACTATTACAGCAAGCGCATTATCTCCTGAAATGTTAGCTGCTGTACCGAATGAATCTTGTGTTAGATAAAGTGAAATCAAAAGTGTAGCCATTGCACCAGATGGATCTATTCCTACAACTGGTAAAAATGGAAGCGCACTCATAACGGCTCCACCTGGAGCACCTGGTGCTGCAACCATTGCAATACCTAAAATCGCTATAAACTTTAGTATCAATCCAAATCCATGTGGCATATTGTACATTGAAAGTATTGTAAATGTACAAGCTGTAATCGTAATCATTGAACCTGGCATGTGAACTGTAGCTCCCAATGGAAGTACAAATTCTGAAATCTCTCTATCCACTCCATTTGCATCTGCACATTCTAAGTTTACAGGCAAAGTGGCAACTGAAGATTGAACTCCTACTGCAGTGATATATCCTCTTACTTGATTTTTTATTAAAGTCCAAGGATTTTTCTTAGCGTACGAACCACTTATCAAGAACAATACAGTTATATACGACAAATGCAATATTATAATACAAATGAATATTCTCCAAAATACAGATAATACCGCAAATACAGATCCTGAATATGACATATTGGCGAAATTACCCAAAATGAAAAATGGTAACAATGGAACTATAGCCTTTGCAAGTACATTTGTTATAATCTCATTGAATTCATTGATTATTCCATACATATGCTCTCCGCTTCCATTTCTTCTAAGACCTGAAACTGATATACCCATCATAAAAGCAAATACTATAGCTCCTGTAACTTCGAAAAATGGTTTGATTGGAACTTCAAAATAAGCAGTCAATTCCTTACCTTGAGATTGTTGGATATTTTGGATCAATCCACTTGATAAAAAGCTTGGGAATATGGATTTTGACATTAAATACGACAAACTTCCCGCTACAATTGTAGATGCATATGCCATCAAAACAGTAATAGCGAGTAATTTTCCTGCTCCCTCTCCTAAATCAGCTATACCTTTAGTCACAAATCCTATAATCATCAATGGAATTATAAAATTAAGAAATGCTCCAAATATTTGTGAAAAAGTAACAGGTATCCTTACAAACCAAGCAGGCAAATATCTTCCAATAATGACCCCTAGAATAATCGCCAAAATTAGTCTTGGTATCAACCCAAATTTAATTTTCTTCATATAATCTTCCTTTCTGTATAATTTATATACTATTTATGCAATATATCATTAGTTTTTTGATAAACAAAATAACTTTTAGTTTTTATTATCATATAAAATTATATTACTAATCTTTTTTTATTAAAATTTATCAAATAATTCCATACCACATAACGTATAAATTTATATGTAATATTTAAAAATTCCTCAAAAACTATAGAAAATTTTTAAAATTCACATCTATTTTGTCGACAAAAATTGCATGCAATATAATTTGACCTTCGATTTTATAGATCCAAATCTTTAAAATGAAGTATACTCTCCATAGTACTCAGTCTGTCTCTTGCAAACATTGCCGAATTTTTCAGTAAAATCTTGATTTTCAATCATGTAAGACTTGTTAGATGTGATGATTACGATATCCAAATCAGAATTCTCATTATTAGTTTCTCTAACATAAGAACCCACAACTATGACAGCATAAATGTGAGAATTTTCTGTCGCATATTTAATAATTTCATCAAAAAATTTTTCAAACAAATCTCTCACTAGTCTACTCCAAAATTTGCTGAACATTTATATTATACATACCATTTAGACCTGTGTAAAGACCAATTTAAAAATTTTACATACCAAAATCCTCATAATTACAATACTTTTGTTGTTTGAAATTATATATCACATTTTTATTTTTGGCATTTTTTTAAATACCACTTATGGATTTATAAAATTACAATTACAAATAAAAACCACCTAGAAAATTAATTCTAGATGGCTTTTGGATTTATAATTTTATTCCCACTCGATTGTTGCTGGTGGTTTGCTAGTGATATCGTAGACTACTCTGTTGATATGGTCTACTTCGTTTACTATTCTAACTGATACTTTGTCTAAAACTTCGTATGGAATTCTAGCCCAATCTGCAGTCATAAAATCAGTTGTAGTGACTGCTCTAAGCGCCAATGTGTAATCGTAAGTTCTGAAATCTCCCATTACTCCAACTGTTCTGTTGTCTGTGATTACTGCAAAGTATTGGTTGATATCTTGGTCTAATTTTGCTTTTGCAATTTCGTCTCTGAATATGAAATCAGCATCTCTCAATACTTCTAATTTTTCTTCTGTGATTTCTCCCATTACTCTTATTCCAAGTCCTGGTCCTGGGAATGGTTGACGATATACTAGATAGTCAGGCATTTTTAATTCTACTCCCAATCTTCTAACTTCGTCTTTGAATAAATCTCTAAGTGGTTCTATCAAATCTTTGAAATCTACTACGTCTGGTAATCCTCCTACGTTGTGATGAGATTTTATTACTGATGCGTCGCCTTTTCCTGATTCGATTACGTCTGGATAAATTGTGCCTTGTGCTAAGAAGTCAACTGATCCTATTTTTTTGGCTTCGTCTTCGAATACTCTTATGAATTCTTCACCTATGATTTTTCTCTTTTGTTCTGGATCGGATACTCCTTTTAATTTGGCTAGGAATCTATCTTTTGCATCTACTCTTATGAAGTTCAATTCGTCGTTTTTGAATGCAGCTTCTACTTCATCGCCTTCATTTTTTCTCATTAGTCCATGGTCTACAAATACGCAAGTCAATTTGTTTCCTATTGCTTTTGATAGAAGGCTCGCACATACTGAGCTATCTACTCCTCCTGATAATGCCAATAGTACTTTTTTGTCTCCAACTTTTTGTCTGATTTTTTCTATTTGTTCATCTAAGAAGTTTTCCATAGTCCAATCTCCATCGGCTTTGCACGCTTCGTATAGGAAGTTTTTGATTAAAATTTTTCCTTCTACTGTGTGGTTTACTTCTGGGTGGTATTGAACTGCGTATATTTTTTTCTCTTCGTTTGCTATGGCAGCTACTGGACATGATTCTGTTGTTTGTATTATTTCAAATCCTTCTGGTTTTTTAGATACGTAATCTGTATGGCTCATCCATACGATGCTTTTATCTGTCATGTCTTTTAAGATAGGGCTTTGATGTGTTATTTTAGATTCTGTTTTTCCAAATTCACGATTTTTAGCTTTTTCTACTACTCCTCCAAAATTTTGAGATATTAATTGCATTCCATAGCACATTCCCAAAACTGGTATTCCTAATTCGAATATTTCTTTTTCGATTTGAGGAGAATTTTCTTCGTATACGCTATTAGGTCCACCTGTAAATATGATACCTATAGGTTGTTTTTCTTTTATTTCGGATAGTGCTTTTTTGTAAGGAACTACTTCACAATACACTTTCAAATCTCTAACACGACGTGCTATTAATTGGTTGTATTGTCCTCCGAAATCTACTACGATAACTAATTGATGTTTCATTATTGCTCCTATTTATTTGTTAAATATTTTTCTATATAATCTTCGTAACCTATTGATACGTCACGATAACTTCCATCGTCAAATATTTCTATGATTCTGTTTGCTATTGATGATACGAATTGATGGTCTAATGATGTGAATAATACGTTCGATTTGAAGGCTATAAGTCCATTATTTACGGCTTCTATGCTCTCCAAATCCAAATGGTTTGTAGGTTGATCCAATACAAGTACGTTTGCAGGTGTCACCATCATTTTAGAAAACATCATTCTGACTCTTTCTCCCCCGCTCAACACGTTGGATTTTTTGAGTGCTTCATCTCCTGAAAACAACATTTTTCCCAAAAATCCTCTTATATGAATTTCAGATTTTTCTTCGCTAAATTGTCTTAGCCAATCTATTAGCGTGAGATCTGTGTCTTCGAAAAATTTGTTGTTGTCTTTTGGAAAATATGTGTGAGTTATTGTTTGACCCCAAGTGTATTTTCCTTCGTAATCATCTGCATTTTCGTTTATTATTTCGAAAAATTTTGTTATGGCAATTTCATTGCCTATAAATCCTATTTTGTCTCCTTTGTTGACTCTAAATGTCAAATTATCGATCAATTTTTTGCCGTTTTGCTCTACTGTGAGTCCTTCAACATTCAAGATTTCATTTCCTACTTCTCTTGATAGGTCAAATCCCACAAATGGATATCTTCTGCTAGATGGTTTGATATCATCCAATGTTATTTTATCCAAAAGTTTTTTCCTACTTGTAGCTTGTTTTGATTTTGATTTATTGGCAGAAAATCTTTGAATAAATTCTTGCAGTTCTTTGATCTTGTCTTCTTTTTTCTTGTTTTGTTCTTTTTGCATTCTCAAAGCTAATTGACTAGATTCATACCAAAAATCGTAATTTCCGACAAACATGTTGATTTTTCCGTAATCTACATCCACCATGTGAGTGCACACTTCATTTAGAAAATATCTGTCGTGAGATACGATTATCACTATTCCATCGAAATTCATCAAGAAATCTTCCAACCACAATGTAGCTTTCAAATCCAAACCATTTGTAGGTTCGTCCAATAAAAGTATTCCCGGATTTCCGAACAAAGCTTGCGCTAGTAATACTTTTACTTTGTCTGATTCTTTCAACTCTTTCATAAGTGAATAATGATTTTCTGTTTTTATTCCCAAGCCTTGAAGTAATGCCGAGCTTTCAGCTTCTGCTTCGTATCCGCCTAATTCTTGAAATTCTGCTTCTAATTCTGCAGCTCTCATTCCATCTTCGTCGCTAAAATCCGGTTTCATGTAGATAGCGTCTTTTTCTTTTTGAATATCGTATAGTTTTTTATTTCCCATCAATACGGTATCCATTACGCTATTTTCTTCAAATGCGTAGTGATCTTGGTTTAATTTTGATAATCTCGTATTTTTATCAATTGTCACATTGCCTTTTGTAGGCTCTTTTTCACCTGATAAAATTTTGAGGAATGTAGATTTACCAGCACCGTTCGCACCGATAACTCCATAACAGTTACCTGGATTAAAAATTAGGTTGACATCCTCAAATAATTTTTTATCGGGGAATATGACACTTAAATTGTTAACTGTTAACATCTAAATCCCTCCAATACTCACATATTATATCATAAATCAAGTAATGAATGTGATATAAAAATTGACCTTCAAAAATCGAATTTTTTCAATTTTTAAAGGTCATATTAATATATTATTTCAAATTGATCTTCACTTTTTCATCTGATTTTTTGCATACACCACATTTTTTAGCTTTTGGGTCGATTTCTTGTAATATTTGAAGAGATTTTTCTAAATCTTCTTGTGCTACTACTATTACCATGCCTGTTCCCATGTTAAAAGTAGAGAACATTTCATCTGTATCTACATCGCCCCATTGTTGGATAGATTTGAAGATTTGATCGATATTTTCTTCTTCTATATCAAATTCTATTCCTATATCATCAGGCAACATTCTAGGAACATTTTCGTATAATCCTCCACCTGTGATATGTGCAATTCCTTTGATGTTAACTTCTTTTTGAAGTGCAGATATTTCTCTTGCATATATTTTTGTAGGAACCAACAATCTTTCTCCAACTGTAGTGTTTTCAAATTGATCTGATAATTTCACATTAGCTCTTTGCAATGCTGCTCTTACCAATGAAAATCCGTTGCTGTGTACTCCACTTGATGACAATGATATTGCCACGTCACCTTCTTCGATAGTGCTTCCGTTGATTATTTTTTCTCTGTCGATTATTCCAACTGCAAATCCCGCCAAGTCGTAGTCGTTTTCTCCATACAATCCAGGCATTTCAGCAGTTTCGCCACCAATCAAAGCACATGAAGATTGACTACATCCATCAGCTACTCCAGTTACCAAATCTTTCATCTTTTCAGGTTCTAATTTTCCTGTAGCTATATAATCTAAAAAGAATAGGGGTTTGGCTCCTTGGCATAAAATATCATTTACACACATTGCTACTAGATCAATTCCAACAGTGTCGTGTTTATCCAATTCCATAGCCAATTTTAATTTCGTTCCAACTCCATCAGTTCCACTAACCAATACTGGTTCTTTCATATCTGAAATGTCTGGTTGAAATAATCCTGCAAATCCACCAATTCCAGTGAGAACTTCTTTGCCGTGAGTTTTTTTAACTATTTCTTTTATTATTTGAACTTCTTCGTAGCCTTTTTCTTTGTCTACTCCAGAATCTTTGTAAGTCAATCCCATTATATTTCTTCTAGCTCCCTGTCAGAATCAATGACGCCTTGTTTCATTTCTTCTTTGTAATCTTTTAATTTTTGGCTAAGTTTTTCATCAGATAATGCTATGATTTGAGCTGCAAGTACTGCTGCATTTTCTCCACCATCTATAGCTACTGTAGCAACTGGTACTCCTTTTGGCATTTGTACTATAGACAAAAGTGCATCCAATCCAACTAGAGCAGATCCTTTTACTGGAATTCCAATAACAGGTTTTACAGTCATTCCTGCAGTTACTCCACCTAAATGAGCTGCTTTTCCAGCTATAGTGATGTAAACTTTACAGTCATCTTTTTCTACTGTTTCTTTTAATACTTCCAATGCTCTATGTGCTGAAATCACCGATACTTCATAAGAAAGTTCGAATTTTTTCAACATTTTAGTAACTTTTTTAGCGATCTCAATATCTGAGCTACTTCCCATTATTAATCTTACGTCCATTTAGCTACTCCTATCTTTTTGTATAGTTTGGTGATTCTCTAGTTATAGTGATGTCGTGAGGATGGTTTTCTACAAGAGTTGCAGATGAAATCTTGATGAATTTTGATTTTTCTCTCAATTCTTTCAAGTCTTTACTTCCTACATATCCCATACCTGAACGAAGTCCTCCAACTAATTGGTATACAACTTCTCCTACAGAGCCTTTGTAAGCTACTCTTCCTTCTACTCCTTCAGGAACGTATTTCTTAGTGTTGTTTTGGAAATATCTGTCGCCGCTGCCAGCTTTCATAGCTCCCAATGATCCCATTCCTCTGTATTCTTTGTATTGTCTACCTTCTAATACAACCAATTCTCCTGGACTTTCTTCTGTACCTGCGAACAAACTACCTGCCATTATTGCAGAAGCTCCTGCTGCCAATGCTTTTGTAATATCTCCTGAATATTTGATACCACCATCTGCGATAATTGGAACGTCGTATTTGTCTGCTTCTTTAGCACATTCAATTATTGCTGTCATTTGAGGAACACCTATACCTGTTACAACTCTTGTAGTACAAATTGAACCAGGACCTATACCTACTTTTACGCAATCCGCCCCAGCTTTTATCAAATCTCTAGTAGCTTCTGCTGTTGCTACGTTTCCTGCTATAACTGGAAGATTTGGGAATGCTTTTTTCAATTTTGCTACAGCTTCCAATACACCTTTAGAATGTCCATGTGCTGTATCTACTGTTACTACGTCTACTTTTGCATCTACTAAAGCTTGACATCTTTCGATCATGTCATTAGTTATTCCTATAGCAGCTCCTACCAAAAGTCTTCCTTGTGAATCTCTCGCTGAATTTGGATATTGTATTCCTTTTTCAACATCTTTTATTGTGATAAGACCTTTTAATTTAAAATCTTCGTCTACAATTGGAAGTTTTTCGATTTTAGCACCCATCATTTTTTCTACTGCTTTTTCCATAGATATATTTTCATAACCAGTTACCAAACCTTCTTTGGTCATTACTTCACCTATTGGACGTTCTTCATTTTTTTCAAATCTAACATCTCTATTTGTCAAGATTCCAACTAATTTCATAGAATCATCGACGATAGGTACACCACTAATTCTATAGTGACTCATTAATTTTAATGCGTCTTTGATTTTGTCATCTGGTGATAAGTAAAAAGGATCAGTAATTATTCCGTGTTCTGAACGTTTAACTCTATCTACTTCTCTAGCTTGTTCTTCGATAGTCATGTTCTTGTGAATAATTCCGATCCCGCCTTGTCTAGCCATGGCTATAGCCATTTTTGACTCAGTTACAGTATCCATTCCTGCTGACATCATAGGAATGTTCAACTCAATAGTTTTTGTCAATCTCGTTTTTAAAATAGTTTCATTAGGTAAAACTTCTGATGGACCTGGTACTAGAAGTACGTCATCAAATGTTAATCCTTCACCGATAAATTGCATAGTGCCCTCCTTAAAAATTACTAAAAATTTGTGCTAAAATTCTTAATATTACTATTAAATTTACCACAGAATTTGTATTAAGTCAAGTAAAAATTTTATACTACTAACTTTAGATTCATTATATCAGAAAAATTTTAAATTAATACGAAAAAAATAAGAAGAAGATATAAAATCTTCTTCTCATCGATTATTTTGTCAAAGTCATTATTTTGGTTTCGCCCTTTATTACATTTTCATCATCCAAGAATTTTTCTATTTTAACTTCAGGATCATCTACTATAACAAATGGAGATTCTAATTTATAGCCTTCTTTTTTCAATAATTCCAAATCAAATTCTATAAGTTTTTGTCCTTTAGTAACGTTCATTGATTTTTTTACAAAACTTTTGAATCCTCTTCCTCTCAATCTAACAGTATCTAAACCGATATGCATTAATAATTTGATTCCTTCAGATTCTATCATTATTGCATGAGTAGTATCTAAAAGTTGTACTACTTTTCCATCTACAGGACTAACTAAAACTCCTTCGTTAGGTGTGATTATTACACCATCTCCTATTAATTTTTCGCTATAAGCTTGATCTGATGATTTACTTATAGATTTAATCGTTCCTGTCATTGGTGCCATTACATCTAATTTTATCATTTTTAACCCCTTTTAATTTAATACAATAATATTGTAAATTTTTTTGTTTGATAGTTAATTGACTATCAGCTTGTTTTTATTTTATCATATCTGAAATTTAAAATCAAATAATGGCTGCAAAATTTGCAGCCACCTCTTATAACAATTCTACATCTATCTCTTCTGCTATTTCTTGAATTCTGTCAACATCTATTTTCTCTACTTCATCTACATTTGCATTCAATACTCCAAGTGAGATAGCTTTTATGACTGCATTCATCATGCTTTCATCTTCATCTATGAATTTTGACAATCCTGCTACTGTAGCATCTCCACTGCCTACAGTTCTTACTACTTCGTGTTGTGGCACTTTGATTCTATACAAATTATCTTTGTATTTTAGCAAAGCACCGTATCTTCCATGAGTTACTAAAACGGCTTCTATTCCTTTTAATATCTCATTGTCAAATATTTTTTTCAAAAATTCGCCATCGCTATTTATGAAATCTTCTGAGCTCATTTCTTCTGTAAAATCAATTATTTCTCGAAATTCGTAATAATTTGGTTTTATGATGTAAGGTCTGTATCCATTTACCAAGATTTTTTTAGTGACTTCTCCATTTACATCCAATATTACCTTGCAGTTTTCATTTAATAAATCCATGATATTTTCTAGAAATTCTTCTGACAATCCGTTCATCAAGCTTCCACTTATAGTTGCTATGTTGTAATTCTTTTTGATGTCTTTGAGAAGCGACATAAATGTACGCTCAAATCTCGAATCTATCCTACGAGTTTTTTCGTAAATTTCCATTTGTTTGTCGCCGTAAATTACTCTTATACAATTTCTAGTGTCTACATTTGTATAGATAAAATCGTGTTTGATGTTTACATCATCCAACTTGTCTATTACGTAGTCTCCGTTTTTACCACCTATAAATCCTGTTACCAAAAAATCAGCTTTCATGAGGTTCAAAACTTTTGCCACATTTATCCCCTTCCCACCAGGGGTTTTATACACATCATCTACTCTATTTATGCCATTGACATCTAAATCATCCATTTTATAGATTACATCAATTGCAGGATTTGTCGTCACACAAAGTATCATTTTACTTTTTCTCCATTCAAATATACATCTGTCAAGTTCAATTCAGTATCGAATACTGCCAAATCACAATCATATCCTTTTTTGATTATTCCACAGACATCATCTATTCCCACAGATTGTGCAGGAACTCTAGTCGCCATAGTTATTGCGTAGAATACATCTGCCAAATTCCAATCGTACACGTTCTTTACGGCATCTTTTAATTTCAATACAGAGCCTGCCAAAGATCCTGATTCTAATCTAGCTGTTCCATCTTTTACTATTACGTCAAATTCTCCTAATTTGTATTGTCCTTCTTCCATCAATCCTGCCATCATACAGTCTGTTATCAAGATTATTTCATCTCTTCCCCTTTGATTCATCATTATATTCAAGGCTACAGGATTTACATGGTGACCATCGCAAATCAATTCCGCATATACATCTTTTAGATTCATGCTAGCTCCAACCATTCCAGGTTCTCTGTGATGTAAAGGACTCATTCCATTGTATGCGTGGACAAAAATTTTAGCTCCACTTTCTACGGCTTTTTTAGCTTGTTCGTAAGTAGCATCTGAATGGCCTAATGCCACTGTGATTCCCATTTCTACACATTCTTTTATAAATTCAACGCTGTTATCTCTTTCAGGAGCTATGGCTATTTTTTTGATCAATCCATTCGAAGCTTCATTCCATTGTTTTAAATAATCTATATTTGGATCCATGAAATAACTTGGATTTTGTGCGCCTTTGTGTTTTTCTGTAAAAAATGGTCCTTCCAAGAAAATTCCCCTTATCTTCGCTCCTTTTTCGCTTCCCTTTACTTTTCCCACTACTTCGCAGGCTTTTCTAGTATTTTCAAAACTAGAAGTCAATGTAGTTGGCAAAAATGAAGTGACACCAACAGAAAGACATCCTTCAGATATTTTCTTCACGCTTTCTTCTTTTAAATCCATTATGTCGCAGCCCAACATTCCGTGAACGTGAGTATCTACAAGACCTGGTCCGATTATTTTTTCTCCCAAATCTTCTACTTCTACGTCTAATTTCATATCGTCTACAAGGTCTACGATTTTTCCATCTTCTACTAATAGCGCTTTGTCTTCTACGATTTCATTTTCAGTAACTATATATTTCGCTTTTATATATTTCTTCATTGTTATCCTCCAATTCCTATAATCTATATACCCATAAAAACGCTTTAATTAACCAAAATCATTTCGATAAATTATTAGTCAAAATAATTTCTGCAGCTTTTAATCCATCTATAGCGCTCGATACTATTCCTCCTGAATATCCACTTCCTTCTCCTATTACAAAAAGATTCTTGATGTCTAGTGATTTCAACATATCGTCCCTATCCAATCTCACAGCACAAGAAGTTCTAGTCTCCACTGCTGTCAATATTGCATCGTCCATTGAAAATCCGTGAAGTTTTCTATCCATCATTGTGATTGCTGTTTTGATGTAATTTGTCACATTTTCAGGGTAGATTTCAGTCAAATCACTCAAAACATATCCAGGTTTTACAGTAGGAGTCACACTTCCTATTTCTTCTGTCTTTTTGCCTTTCAAAAAATCACCAACTTTTTGCACAGGTACCATATAATTTGAACCACCCAATTCAAAAGCCTTTTTTTCTATATTTTCTTGGAATTTTATACCATCTAATAAATTATTTCCATAAGTCGTTTCATCTATTCCACAAACTATGGCACTATTTGCATTTTGTCCATCTCTTTTATGATAGCTCATTCCATTTACACACAATCTACCATTTTCGCTAGATGCATTTATCACATATCCTCCAGGGCACATACAAAAAGTGTACACTCCCCTTTTATTTTCTTCGGAATAAGACAATTGATAAGTAGCACTTGGAAGATCTCTATCGCATTTATATTGTGCAAAATCTACCATTTTTTGAGGATGTTCAATTCTAAACCCAACTGCAAATGGTTTATTGCTTATTTTTATCTTATCGCTTAACATTTTGAATGTATCTCTCGAACTGTTTCCCAAAGCCAAAACATAATAATCCGACTCGAATTTTTCGCCCTTTGATTTTATGAAATCGCAATAATCGTCTTTTATTTCGACATCGTCAATGCAAGTATCGAATACAAACTCGCAACCCTTTTTTATCATATCTTCTCTCATGTTTACGATAACTTTTTGCAATTCATCTGTACCGATGTGTGGTTTTGAATCGAATAGAATTTCTTTTGGCGCTCCATATTCTACGAAAGTTTTCAAAACTTCCCTTACCCTTTTATCTTTGGAACGAGCTGTCAATTTGCCATCTGAAAAAGTCCCCGCTCCTCCTTCTCCAAATTGCACGTTGCTATTTTCATTTAATACGCCTGTTTTCAAAAACTTCTCTATATCTTCTATTCTTTTTTCTACTTTTGAACCTCGCTCTATAACTTTTACTTTTGCTCCGTATTTTGTCAACAAATACGCACAAAACAATCCAGCTGGTCCACTTCCCACTACTGTTATAGTTTTAGAATTATCTACATTATTTAAATTAAAATCTTCTTCAAAATATCTCTCGCAGTCTTTTATGGATTTTATCTTTTTATCTGGCAAATCCACATCTACTATAACCTGATAATTGAACAAAATCCCCTTTCTAGCGTCGATTGATTTCCTATAAATTTCGTATTTGAAATTTTTCATTCCTATAATTTTTGAAATCTTTTTTTCAAGTTCATTTATATCGTCGTTTTTCAGTTTTATATTTCTAATAATTACCATAATTTTCTCACTTTCAACATTCTTATAATTATTTTATCTTATCCTAGCGATATAAATCAATTAAAAAGCAGAGTATATCTCAACTCTGCTCTCATTATCTTAAAATTTCTTCCAAAATGTCTATCGCACCATTTACTGCTTGAGGACATTTTTTCTGCATTGTGTTTTCTTCTTGGATTTTTTCCATGTCTGTTGTCAAATTTCTTCCAAGTATTTCCTCGCAAATTAATGTATTTTGTTTTTCTTGGAATTTCGTATCAAACTCGTACATTTTTTTAACCAATTCTGCCTTCTTTTCACCTTGATTTGGCTTAGAATGACCGTATTTGATTCCCAAAACGATATATGCTCCAGTGACTGCTCCACAAGTAGATCCTTTGTACATTCCGCCTGTAAATGGAGATGATACTTTTGTTATAAATTCTTCATCGACTCCCAAATCATCTGCAAAATACCTCACAACAACTTGTGCACAATCTATCCCTTCACAAAATTGTTGCCATATTTCTTCATTAGTCAATTTACTCATCTAACGCACCTCCACAACTTGAACCACTTCCTGCCGTACATCCGTAGCAATAATCTTTGAAAACTATCTCTCTATATAAATCATCTACATTTATTAACTCTTTTATGTTTTTGAATTTGTTCATGTGAACTTTTTCAGCTTGGTTGAAATCACAATCGTACAAATTTCCTAAACTGTCTACTGAAATTTGGTATCTACACATTATGTTTTCTACTGTGTCTTCATTGTAATTTTCTTCCAATAATTTGATATAATCCTCAAATTCGCCTTTTTCCATCAAGAAATCCTTGAAAAATCCAATTGGCATGTTAGTTATAGTGAACAAATTATTGAATTTCACGTTGTATTGAGCTAGTTCTCTTTCATAATCTTGTTGCAAAGAAGATTGTTCTGGTGGCAAAAATCCTCCCAATGGATTGTACACCAAATCGAGCTCTTTTGTAGTTCCATATCCAAATTCATTTAATTTTTTCAAATTAGATATTACTTTATTGAAAACCCCTTGTCCTCTTTGACTATCGACATTTTCTTGCGTATAGCATGGCAATGAAACTACGATTTTAATTTTTTCATTTTCAAATAAATCCATCAAGTCTTTATTTTTATCGATATCTACGGCATTTGTCCTTATAATCAAATCGTCTACTCTTTTTAGACATTCTTTTACAAACCACACTATATTAGGATGAGTCGTAGGTTCTCCTCCTGTTATATCTACAGTTTGCATCTTGTGATTATCTAAAAATTTTAGACAATCTTCCATAACTTCTTTCGACATTTCCATATTTTCACTGTTTTTCATGATGTGACAGTGTTTGCAACGCAAATTGCACTTTTGCGTTATATTCAACTGCAACGTAGTTATAGTAGCTGTATTTTTGTATTCTTCAGGTATTCTATCTTCGAATCTCATTTTTTTCTCCCCCTAAATTTCCCCTTCAACGCATTTTTAAAAAAGCTTGGATCGCATTTTTCATCTATTCCTACCATTTTGCTGGCAAAATGATGCACGTCATTTTTTTCTATAAATTTTGACGAACAAGTAGCACAATAAGTGTACATAGTTTCATTTTCGATTGAATTTTTCATTTGAGCTGATATTTCCTTTTCGCTCTTAGAAGCTATCCCCCCTGCTCCACAGCAATTTGTGCTCTTATACTTATCATTATACCCTGTAATGTGTTTTTTTATATCTTTAAAAATCACGTGATTGTATCTATCCGAGCAAGGGAAAAACACGTTTACTTCTTCGTCGATATCTTGTATTAAATTTCTCTCATCTAACCATTTAAATATCGTAATAACTTCCACCGATAAATTCTTATAAAATTTGTGAAAGCAGTTTGGACACACACATACTACTCTTTTTACGTTTTTTTCTGAAAGCTGTTTTTCAAATCTATCCAGATAATCATTGTCGTATCCTGTAAAATCACTTGGAAGATTGCAACAATCTATCGAAAAATCAAATCCCTCTTTTTCAAACAAATCTATCAAATACTTCGTTGTTTTGGGATAAAATGCTGGAAAATTACATCCCAAATACAATAAATCATCTGTCTTTTTATCGGAATTGTTTTTGAATATGTAATTTTCTTTTTGATTTTTTACAGATTTAAATTTGGGATTTTCTTTTCTAAGTATCATCGATATTTTAGCCCCTTTCAAATCCACAGGACATACAGATTCGCATTTTTTGCACAAAAAGCACGAAAATGCCAAATCACCTCTCATAGTAAAATCTTTTAAATTGATATCGTACTTAGTCAAAAACGGACAATTTTTCGTACATTTAGAACAATCTATGCACTTTTGTCTAACTTCTTCTAAATAATCACTTGTACATTCGTTTGATTTCATCTATATCTTCCCCTTTGCGATACATATGTTGACATTTTTGCATCATCCACATAGTTTTGAATGCGCCGTTTTTTTTAAATCTTCTCGATGAAGAATATATCTTCATTTTAGATTGAAAAATCTTGTATCCTTTTTCCTTTACCCTTATCGAAAAATCGTAATCTTCCATCAAATCTATGTTTTTGAATCCATTCATCTCATCGTAAAATTGTCTCGTAAAAAACATCCCCTGATCTCCAAATGCTATATTTCTCTGCTTGACTCTATTGTTGGAATTGAATGCTACGATTTGCATTATTAACTGTTTGGGAACAAATGATATGCTAAAACAACCCATTTTATAGTTTTTTAATATCTTTAGTATCTCACTTTTCGGATTTTCTGTAAAAAACGAATCCGAATGCAAAATAAGTAAAATTTCACCCGTAGAATTATTTACTCCATTTATAATTTGATTTCCACGTCCCTTTTTACTTTTTATCGCATGAAATCCCCTTTTAATTATCTTGTCGTATGTGTCATCATCTCCACTCACACTGAAGACAAATTCAAATTCATCATCAAAAATGCTCAATCTATCGATAAATCTATCTATTGTATTTGATTCATTATATGCAGGTATTATCACTGAAATCATTATTTTTTTATAAACTCCATTATCATATCCAAAAATTCATCTGTCAAATAAGATTTTATCTTTTCAAATGTGAATCCATTCTTTTTTTCTTCGACGTATTGAACATAAGCCATCGAACACCAAGTTATTCCTCTGAGGCAAGTAAATACGAGGTATTTTGAAAATTTCGTTCTATTTACCTTCACATTGGAATTTTTATCGTACTCATCTAAGAATTTATCCATGATTTTTTTATCGAAAATCACATCCGTCTTCCAAAAAGTAGTCGTAGGTGCTAAAAAATGTGCCAAATCTTGTTCTCTCTCGCCTATTATCGGTTTTTCCCAATCTATAATGTAAGATTTCTCGCCTATTATGAAATTCTTGTTGTTGAGTTCTGTATTTATCATACATGGATTTTCGAGATCTGAATCTAATCCTAAATTTTTGATGTAATCCAGCATATAAGATATTTTTTGTTCTGTAGCAATGCTCTTTTTGCTCCAATTTTTATAATGTGAGAACATCTCTGTGAATTCCGAATACATCATTTCAAAAGGGTTATCTGCTTTTATAAAATCAGCATTTGTCACATCTAATGAGTGAACTTTTGATAATAAATACGCCGCTGTGTCCAAATCTTTAGAATAATCCAAATCCCTTCCCAGTAAATACTCCTCTGTGAGATAAGTGATATCGGATAATTCATCGAATTTCAAATCGTAAACTTTGGGAGTCGCTGTCGATTTTTCCAAAAATTTCAAAGCATTGTATTCGTATTGTATTTGATTATCCAAGTGCATTTGCGATCCTCTCGCAATTCTTATCAAATAATCATTATCTATCAGATAATTTGAATTGTATTCTCCTTTTCCAATAAGTGTGACATTTTTCGATTTTGAAATGTATTTTATAAGGTCAATATCAGTATCTATATCGTGAGTTTGTCGCAATTTAAAATAAGTTAGATTATTCTCAATTAGAGAATTTTCTAAGTCATTTTCTACATGAGAATTAGAATATTTTTTGTTTTCAAATATAGATTTGTGTGATGATTTCATCCCTATAAGGCTATAGCCTCCATCTTCTGTAGGGCTGAATACTACATCTGCATCATCGAGTTTTTCAAAAGCATCTTCAAAAATTTTTTCGTCAAAATCGTAAATATCAGATCCTATCAAAATCACCTTGTCGTATCCTTTTGAAATGGCAAATGATATTGAATTATACATTCTTTCTCCGATATCTTTTCCTATTTGTTTTATGCTTTCACAGTCAAAATTTTTCTTGTAGTCTTCAAATAAATCATCTGGAGTCAAGGATAAAATCACATCGTGATTTTGTATCAATTTCATGTTTTTATCGATCAAATTTTCACTCAATTTTATCCTTTGATTTTTTGATAAAAGCGATGACAATCTAGTCTTGGAATTTTCAGATGGTATTTTCGTCATCAGTATTATTGCATTGGACATTTTTTCTCCTATTTAAAAACGGCTCTTCACAGAGCCGTTTCAACTTTATAATTATTTTACTAATTGATAATCGTGTTCTTTTGTTCCATCTAAAGAATTGTACACTTCTTTATTTCCTCTGTCGATTAATTTTTGAGCCATTTCAGATGATTTATTTCCAGAATAGCAATAAGTGTAGACAGGTTTGTCTTGTGGAATTTCTGATAATCTAGCATCGGCTTCATCCATAGGAATGCTTATAGCGTTTTTAAGATGTCCTTTGTCGTAATCTTTTTTGTCTCTTACGTCAACTATTACGTTGCTAGAATCTTCTGTTGCTTTTTCAAGATCTGCTGGCAATATGCTTGTGAATTTAACTAATTTATAGTCAAATTTCTTAACGCCTTCTGCATTTGTAACGTCTTTGAATCCGTTGTTAACTAAAATTTCTGCAGCTTTTTGGCTCTTCTTTCCAGTGTTGCAGATTGTGACAACTGCTTTGTCTTTAAATGCGTCTAATTTTGCGATATCTTGTTCAAAAGTATCTATAGGCATATTGATAGCAAATTTAACGTGACCTTCGTCGTATTCTTTTTTATCTCTAACGTCAACTACCAATATAGTTTCTTTTTTCTTCTTGTCTTGTTCTATTTCTTCTAATTCAGAACCTTTCATTTCCTTTATTTCTGCTTTTTGTTCTGCTGAATTATCTGCTGGTTTTTGTTCTGTAGTACTTGTATTATCAGCAGGTTTTTCTGATTTATTAGCACATCCTGTAACTGCTACTGCTGCTGCTATTGCTAATACTAATAAAGCTTTTTTCATCAATAATTCCTCCTAAAATTTTTATCTACAATATTATATCATAACCATTGAATTATTTTATTAGCTCATTTATTGAAATTTTCTATAAATGACTAACTATTTTTTATAAATTTATGGCCACAATGAGGACAAGTGACTTTGATTTTTCCTTTATTTCTAGGAATTTTCATCTCTTTTTTGCAGTTTGGACATTTTATATATTTTTTGTCCTTTGAATTTTGGGCTCTAGTTTTGTATTTTCCAAAAAAATCCGTCATCGGTTTTACTGCTTCCAAGAATTTTTTGTTTTCCATCATTCTCTGATATTTATCTGTAGAAAATACTCTATAAATAGCAAAAATGAATATAAGTAAAGTCACTATGACTTCTATTACTTTATTGTTGAATTTTAAATTTAACAGAGAAAGTATCAATGCAAAAATTATCATCGTCTTAGATAGAGAATCCACTCCGTAAATTTTCAACAAATAATTTTTTATCTTATCCTTCATTTATATCCTCCGTAATATATTCTAAAGTTTTTCCTATGTCGTCGTGTATCACGATATCTGCCATAAAATCGTAATTCGTGCTATCGTAATTTATCAAAATCAATTTTCCGTTTTGAAAATAATTTATGAGACTACTTGCAGGATATACAACTAGAGAACTCCCAGCTACTATCATCGTATCAGCTTTTTTAATCCAATTTATCGCCTTCAAAAACTGATCTTGTGGCGGAACTTCTCCATACAAAGTCACATCTGGTCTGACAACTCCTCCACATTTTTTACAAGTGCACGGAATATTTTCTTTGTAATATTTCAAATCGTAACTTGTATTGCAATTTACACAGTAATAATCTCTCAAATTCCCATGAATTTCTGCTATATTTTTCGTTCCTGCCATTTTATCTAAACTATCTATGTTTTGAGTGATTACTCCCAATAATTTATTTGCATTTTCCAGTTTTGTAAGAGAATAATGCGCTTTGTTGGGAAGCACTCCATCTACTATCAAATTTTCAAGCACGTATTTTTGAAATAAATCTGGATGATTTATAAAAAATTCGTGACTCAACATGTACTCCGGAGAAAAATCGCTGTTGTTTTTCTTATTGTACAGTCCAGTCGCCGATCTGAAATCTGGAATTCCCGATGCAGTAGATACACCTGCTCCTCCAAAAAATACGATTTTGTCGCTATTTTCTACGATTTTTTTTGCTTCATCTAAATCATTCATTGATACCAGTCCTTTTGTTTTTTCTTTCATATGCTCTAGTTGTGAGAGCTAAAATAACTACCGACAAGAATATCATAACACAACCCAATAATCTTTTTGGGTTTGTAGTTTCATTAAATAATATTATTCCCAAAATTACAGATGTTATAGGTTCCAATGTAGATAAAATCGTATAAGTGCTCACTCCTGCGTTTACTATTGCAAGTTGGATAAATAGTGTTCCCATTACGGATACCAAAATCGAAATGACAAAAGCCATTATCCAAGCGTATTTTGTTAGAGAAAGTGTGAAATCTCCTGTTATCAATCCAAATATGAACAACATAGTGGCGTTGATCACGCAATTATAAAATGTAACTTTTACGCTATCCATATTTTTAAGGCCAGATTTATCCATATAAATCAAATAAAAAGAATATGTAAATCCAGATGTCATTGCTAGCGTCAATCCAAGTGGAAAATTCTTATTACCTCCAACATTATCCATCAACAAAATTATTCCTATCAAAGATACGATCAGAGATAAAATCTTGTATTTATTGACTTTTTCTTTCAAAAAAAGTATCGAAAAAGTAGTCACAATTGTTGGATAGATAAAGTGAATTGACGTCGCAAGTCCAACGGAAATATATTGATACGAAGCATAAAGCATAGTCATAGTGACGCATCCACCAATACTACACATAAGTAAAAGTTTTTTGAATTCATCTTTCGTGACTTTTACTGATACGTTTCTACTTTTCATAGATATTAGAAAAAATGGAATGACGAAAAAAGCCCTCAAAAAAGAAGTCATCACGACATTGCTACCGTGACTCAAAGTTTCTCTGACCATTATAGGAGTAAATCCAAAAATCAAAGCCGATACTACGGCAAAAATCATGCCCCTTGCTTTTCTCACTATTTATAGCACTCCTTTTTCACATTTTTACCATCTTTGTAGTACAACACTATCTCCGAAAATTCTCCTTCGTAAATCGAAAATATTTCTGCCATAGAATCGCTGTGGCCATCCATTTTTTTCAAATCATCGTAATCTATAAACTTTAATTTTCCTTCGATATTGTCTTCTATCAATTCTCCTGAAAAATCATTCGTTTCGTACAAAAATCCTACTATTCTCTCATCTTTATCTAAATCGTACCAACTTATCATTCCAGAGTATTTTACATTTTCGATATCCAAATTCGTCTCTTCTTTTGCTTCTCTTATTACAGATTGTACGAGCGATTCTATTTTTTCGACGTGACCTCCTGGAAAAGTCAATCCTTCCCAGCCGTATTTTTTTACCTTATCCAAAACCAAAACATCATTTCCACGATTGATTTTGATCATGTTGCACAAAATATTTTCCATAAGCACCTTCTAAATCTTGAATTTATCAACTAAATAATCGGCAAATTCCGATGGATTGTCAATGTCGAAATTATCATATCCTTCAAAAAAACCGTTGCTGATAATCCCGTATTTGTTCACATCATTTGATACCAATTCATCAGTGAGACTACATTCGTATTTGATGAAATCACTATCTTTCATTCCCTCTACAATTATCAAATCCACTTTATCTAGCAAACTTATCAAATCGTAAATTCCTTTAGCCTCACCATCTAATTTAAAGTATTTGTCGTTAAAAATCAAGGTCTGAAATGCACCGTATTGTTTATAATAAAAAGTATCCGTATTTTCGAAATCCAATTTAAAATCGTGTCCATCGTGTTTTACTACAGAAGTTCTTATATTTCTTTTTTTCAATTCACATACTAATTTTTTGATAAAAGTAGTTTTGCCGCTATTTTTTTTGCCGCAAATGCAAATCAAAGCAGTTGAATTTTCTTTTAAATCCTCTTTGCGATTTATATTTACAAACTGATTTTTAAATACCGTATATTTCAAATCCACGTATTTTGTCTCGATATTATCTAATAAATTCATCAACTTGTAATTTTTATCTTGCAACAATTTTTCAACTACGGGTATTATTTTCTTTGAATAAATCCCACAAGTAGGATAGCATCTTTCATCGTCTTTGAAAATAATAGCCTCATCTGAAAAACTTGCGATAGAGCTTGCAAACTCTACCAAGGTAGAGTCTACATTTATCATATCGCAAGAAGTTATGAACACATATTCATTTGTAGAGTTTTTTAAAATTTCCAAAATACCAGCCAACGGCCCTGCCATTTTATATTTATCTTTCACTGTAAGTATTGGAGAATAATCCTTGTCGTTAGATGAAATCACCAAATCGTAATTTCTAAATCTATCTATAAGTTCATCCATGAAAGTATGTCCGAAATAATTGAGTTCTCCTTTATCTCGTCCCATTCTCTTGCTTTGACCTCCAGCTAATATTCCGATGGATATTTTCATATTTCCCCCAAATAAATATAATCTACAGTTGTGTTTTCTTTTAATTCACAATTTTGCTCTTGAATCAAAAGCGCATTACAATCTGTCAAATCTTTCAACATTGAATTTTTGTGCTTATCGTATATAGTTATCTTGGAATTTTTTACAAAACATCTCACATATCTAGGCAATTTGGAAGGTTTCATATAGCCTTTAACTATTTCTCCTCTTTCAAATTTTTTGACGTTCAATCCGTAAAATTCGTTGTACAAATCCCAAAACAAAACTTCGAAATTACAAAATGCGGCAAAAGGACTTCCTGAACAAGATATAACTATTTTGTCATTGACTTTAGATGCCATCACTGGAGTTCCCGGCTTCATATACACTCCGTGAAACAAAACCTCACCTATTTCATTTATAGATTTCTCCAATAAATCTTTTTCTCCAACGCTCACTCCTCCAGTAGTGATCAACACATCACAATTTTTCGTCATTTTTTCTATTTCAGATGTGATTGTCTTTTCATCATCAGAACAGTTTTTCTGTTCGACTACTTCCACTCCGGAATTTTCCAAAACAGATTTTAATGTAAAAGTAGTAGAGCTATAGATTTTTCCTGGTTCGTATATATCACCTGGCCACAACAATTCAGATCCTGTCGATAATAACGATACTCTCATTTTCTTGAACACTTTCACTTTTGGATATCCATTTGACGCTAAAATCGATAGATGAATTGATTTTAGTAAAGTGTTTTTTTCTATAAGTAAACTATCTTTTTTTACATCTTCTCCTTTTTGGATATAATAGTCAAATTTTTCATAACTTTTATTGAGTTTTATATATCCGTCTTCGACAGTGCAATCTTCTTGTTTTACTATTGCATCGTATCCATTCGGAACGAAAGCTCCCGTCATTATCCTTATACAAGTATTTTCAGAATATTCGTATTCGTTGAAATCTCCTGCAAAATTAGTTCCAATTATTTTTTTCTTTGCCAATTTATCGCAGTCTTTTGTACTGACGGCGTATCCATCCATAGCGCTTTTCGGATATGGTGGATTGTCAAACTGAGCAAATACATCTTCTGCCAATACTCTTTTATACGCTTTGTCTATATCTATTTCTTCAACGTCAGTGACTTTTTTTATATTTTCTCTAAGTATTTTTTTTGCTTTTGTAACTTCGATCAACTTTTCACTTCCTAATTATTTACTCTTTAAATTTGTGTTGATTTTCCTCATAGTAGGAATTAAAATTCCACCTAAAATATTTCCTAAAGTTATGACTATCAATGCAACTATTGTAGAAGAATTCCACATTCTAGCCATTTGGAAATAGAACATATCTGCAACACAGTGTTCAAATCCACATAATATAAATACCATAATACTCATTACAATTCCTAAATATTTTCCAAATTCATGTGGATTGTTCAAATATTGATCTACTGCATGCACTACCATTATATTACAGAAAATTCCCAAAACAAATAGGCTAATCAAACTGTCGTCGGCTTTTACTTGAGATAATTTTACTGCTTTTTCAATTATAGGTCCTGAAACTCTAGTTAGACGAACTAATTCAGCTACTATAATACTTCCCACTAAATTTCCTACCCATACCATCAAACACCAAGGTAGATAAGTTTTCACGTCGTTATTAAATAAATATCCTACTTTTCCAGTGAATAAGTTGTATTTCAAAGTACACACTGCGAAAAGTCCTAAACTAAACATAAAAGCTCCGACAATTTTATTGGATAAACTTAGATAAACTACTCCACCCATTGCGATAAACGCTCCTGCCATTATGGCATACAAAAAATCTGCTAACTTTTTCATTCTTTCCCCCTAAAATCTAAATAAATATTTAATCTAGTTCCCTTACAAAATCCAATTACACTTAAATCGTATTTTCGTGCTAACTCTAGAGACACATCAGTAGGAGCACTTCTCGACACTATAACTGGTATTTTTGCATTGATACATTTTTGGACGATAGAAGACGGAATTCTTCCCGACGTGAAAGCAATTAAATCAGATAATTTTTCCCCTTTAAGTACAGCTGTTCCTACAGCTTTATCAAAAGCATTGTACCTTCCGATATCATCACATTGGCATATTATTTCTCCGTCCTTTGCCAAAATGACAGAATGTACATTTCCAGTTTCTTTAAATAACTGCGATCCGGATAAATTATAATTTGAAATTTTTAGCAAAGTCTTTTCATCCCAATCTTTTGGAATTACTTTTTCGTCTTTGTTTTCAAAATTATACGGAATACTTTTGTAATCTCCGCTTTCTGTCGTTATATTTCCTTCTCCATAGTCTACATTTCTTAAAATCACATTGCAATTGTCACCTTCGATATCTATTTCGATATCATTTATCTGAGATTCGTTTATAATATTTTCAGTAATCAGATATCCAATTACAAGTTCTTTTAAATCTTTTTCTATACAAAGAAGTTTGACGATTGGTCTTGAATTTATTTTGATGTTCAAAATAAATTCTTTTAAAATCACATCTTTTACTTCTTCTAAGACACCATCATTGTATTTTTTTATTATGACCTCCTTTTCAAAAGCCATCTAATCACCCCGTTAACCCTATTAACAATTTTGTTTATTTTATTAAATTATACCACTTTTTATCAATTTTGTAATCGTTTTTACACAAAATTTTCCTGTCCTCATTCTCATTGATTTTCATTTTCTGTTTATTTCCATATGTTTTATTTGCAATGCGAAAATCGGTTTCTCATTTTCATTATATAATTTCACTCAAAAAAATTTGCGAAAAGACATATGATTTAATTTCATTGTCTATTCGCAAATATTGTAATCTTATAAATTTTTATTTCTTTCTTCCGATTCTTTCTTACTGTAGACGCATCCACAGTAATCTTGTCTATATAAATCGAATTTTTTCGATAACTCAATGGATCTTTTGTATCCGTTTTTCTTTTTAAAATCAGAATGTAGGAATTTCGTGTTGTGATTTTTTTCTAATATTTCTCCTATATCATTTATCCACTGGCTGTTTTTGTGTGGGCTGACTGACAATGTCGTAGTGACAAAATCAAATCCCAATTCATCAGCTATTTCAAAAGATCTTTCCAATCTCAAATTGTAGCACTCGTAGCATCTTTGAGATTTTTCTCCAAGATCTTTGTATTCTTCTACAGTTTCGTAAAATTCATTAGGATCGTATTTGTCCACAATTATATCTATGGGATATTTTGCAGGAGTGTTATCTACTACTTTTTTTTGTTCTACAACTCTCTTATCAAATTCAGATTTAGGACTTATATTTGGATTGTAAAACAAAATAGTTATCTTGAAATATTGCGCCAAGTATTCCAATACGTAACTGGAACAAGGACCACAACAACTGTGCAATAATAGAGTTTCTCCTCCATTTAAATTTTCAATCGTCTTATCTAATACTTTTTGGTAATTCTCCATAAAAATCCACTATCTTTCTCTCATCGTCTATAATATAATCTGCACCCGATTCTAATAGTTCTTTTCTATCTCTAAATCCCCACTCTACTCCAACTGATGTCACATTTGCATTCTTGCAAGTCAAAATATCAGTGTCAGTATCTCCAAAATACACTATTTCATCTTTTGTGATATCTAGTTTTTCTATTATCCTATCTAATAAAAAAGTATTTGGTTTTTTCTTTGTTTCATCTTCTAACGCTGAAATGTAATCAAAATAATTTTTGCCAAATAATTTATCCAATATTTTTTCAGCAGCAGGCAGTGTTTTATTCGTACATATACACAATTTAGCGCCTTTTGATTTCAAATCATCTAAGCTATCTTTTATGTGTGGATAGAGTTTTGTCTCATTGTCATCGTATCCATTGTAATAAGAAATATAGTCTTGGTATAGTTTTTCTCTAAAAGAATTTACCTTTTTTTCATCCAAGTTATCTCTTTCGATTAAATAATCCAATGCCTTGTCTACCAAAACTTTAGGTCCATCTCCCAAAAGGTAGTTGAATTTTTCTATCTCAATAGGATTTAGATCGTATGTCTGTGCAATATGATTAAAACAGCTACTTATCATTCCTATCGAATCTATCAACGTTCCATCTAAATCAAATACAAATACTCTTTTCATTTTATCACCCTCGATTTGTAGAGCGCTATTGAACAAGCTATTGGCAAATTCAACGAATCCACATCATCTGATTGATCGATGTAGACTTTGTTTTCTTTTGCGTATTCAGAAGGCAATCCTGCCCCTTCATTTCCAAATGCCAAACTAAAAGGCTTCTCGAATTTCACAGAACTCAATTCATTTGCGCTATCATCTAACAAAAATGAATATATGTTGTTTTCAGGGAAGGCTTTTTTATAATCTTCTAAACTGTCAAATTTTTGAATGTTTAATTTGAAAAAAGCCCCCATACTTGCACGAATTACTTTTGGATTGTACACATCACACGTTCTAGAAATCAACACCAAATTTTTATATCCAAATCCCATCATGCTTCTCATTATTGTTCCCAAATTTCCCATGTTGTCTATAGAATCTAAAATGACGTGATTTCCATTATCTACAGTTGTGTTTTCTTTTTTGAATACTCCTATCACGTATTCTTTGTCTTTTAGAGAAATTCTATTGATTTGTTTGTCGCTAATAATGTATTTTATTTTTTTGTCATTTAATATTTTTATTAACTTATCCTTATCGTTGAAATCTTCTGAAATCAAAACACATTCTACAATCGAAGGTTTCTTTTCGATAAGCTCATACGTTGGAAAAGGTCCCATAGTATAAGAATATTCAAGTTCTCTTTTATATTTAGTGTACTTCATTTACTCTCCATTACTAAAAACCCACATGGTTTTGATTTGAGGTTCAAGTCTCTTGTACTTCCATGGTTTTTTGGAATTCAACAAACTATTTGGATCGTTCAAAATTATATCTCCGTTTTTGTCGACTCCAGAAATCACCATAACATGACCTCCTTGTGTAAAATCTCCAGGTCTAACCGATATCAAAATCAAATTTCCCTTTTTAATGTTAGATTTTATTACATTATAATTTACAGACATTTGAGTCGCTCTCAAACCGTATTTAGTTGCAATATAAGGATAAAATTCCCAATTAGTTCCTTCTTCGGAATAGAATCCATTTCTTTGACTTTCTTGTGCGATTTTCGCAGGCGTTATCGACTTATCGTGTTTCAAAGTAGATATTATCATCGCACTACTAATAGGCCCACAACCTGTGTATCCTATAATTCCTCCAGCGTATTTTTCATATCCCCATCTTTTATCCCATTGCAAATACATATTCACATTAGAATCATTTACTTTTTCAGGATAACTATAATTATTTTGTATAGAATTGTCTATTATTTTAGCTACAAAATTAACTGCCGTATAATTATTTGCACTCAATTTCAATAAAGAAGGATGAATTGCATCTGCATTTTTCATCACCAATTTTGCATTCTTGTTGTATTTTGCATATATTTCCAAATTGTTAAGCATTTCATTTCTTCTAGTAGTGCCTTTAAATACATTTTCTGTCTTCAATATTTCTGAAAATACTTCTTCATCTGATTTATCGTCTTTTTTTTCTATAGTTGAAGAATTTATTTCGTTTTCAAATCCATCTTTTTCTTCTGAATTTTCCACTTGAACAGGTTGACTAGGTTGATTTGAAATAGTTTCTTCTCTGTCTGATTTTGTCTTTATAATTAAAAATAGCGCTATCAAAAAAGCCAATGAAATAAATAGCCTAATTTTAATAGCTCTTTTCCTTCTTTTTTTGATGCGTTGTATTCTTTTATTATCTCTCAATAAACCACCTCATTTATCTAATTATATCATACCAAGCAAAAAAGTTACAAAAAAATTACAACCTGAATTTAACTATACCCTTTCGGGTATAATAGCATCAAGAGGTGATTATATGAATAACTTTTACGAATCTATATCCGATAATTACGAAAACATCTTTCCAACTAATGAAAAAAAGTGAATTTTTTGGATGAAAAAGCACACGGAAAAGTATTAGACGTAGCATGTGCTACTGGAAATATAACAAAAGAATTGAAAGACAGAGGACACGATATTCTCGGAATAGATTTGGAAGAAAAACTAATAGATAGAGCTATTCACGAAAACAATGTAAATGCAATAGTGAAAAACATGTTAGATATCGACACTTTAGATGATAATTTTGGACTCATCTACTGCATAGGAAATTCATTAGTTCATTTGCACGACAAAACACAAGTGAAGACCTTCTTAGAAAAATCATACGATAAACTAGAACCAAATGGAAATTTGGTAATTCAAATCATAAATTTCTGTCCATTCTTGAAAAATGAAGGAGAATTTCTAGGCTCTCTTCCTACCATAAAAAACGATAAAATAGAGTTTGTACGAAAATACTACAGAAATGGAGACTATATAAGATTCAACACCGTACTCAATACTGAAGAAAATTCTATCGAAAACAACATAGACTTATTGCCGATAACAGTTTACGATTTGAAAAAATTTTTAGAAGATATTGGATTCAAGTCAATAGAAATTTACGGTGGATTCAATAAATCAGAATTTGACGTGGATAATTCTACTCCACTTGTCATATCTTGTTCAAAATAAAATCTCCCTGAACTTTGAACTGACCTCAAAAAGTTGGACTTAAAAATTCAACTTAAAGAGGTCAGTTCATTATCAAGGAGACTTATTAAAATTTTATATTCTTTTTTATAGATCCGAACAACCCTCTTGCAATTTCTCTTCCTATTTGTCTAGTAAAACTTCCAAATACTGAATTGAAAGTTTTCGTAGCAAATTCTTCTAATTCAGATTTTTCTTCTTTTGTAGGTTTTTTAGGTTGTTCTTCTTTTATTTCATTTCCTATTTTCTTTTGTAAAATTTCGTAAGCAGATTCTCTGTCTATCGTTTGAGCGTACTTTTCTTTCAATGAAGAGTTATCTATTATTGATTTGATTTGTTCTTGAGATAAAGGTTCTAGAGATGAATGAGGTGGAAGTACAAGGGCTTTTTTAGCAGATTGACTTGCTCCATTTTCATCTAATAGTGAAAACAAAGCTTCACCCGTTCTCAACGAAGTTATCTCGTCTTTTATATTCAAATTCTCGTCATTTCTGAAAGTTTCGTAAATCTTCTGTACGTTTTTCAATTCTTTTGGAGAAAATGCTCTCAACTGATGCACAATTCTATTTCCGATTTGAGCAGATATTTGATCTGGTATGTCCAATGGATTTTGAGTCACGAAAAATATTCCAACGCCTTTTGAACGTATAAGTCGCACAACTTTTTCGATTTTTTCCATTATCATTTTGTTTTGGTTGTCGAATAGCAAATGAGCTTCGTCGAAGAAGAATACCAGCTTAGGTATTTCAGGATTTCCAACTTCAGGAAGAGTTTCAAAAAGTTCCGACAATAGCCACAACAAAAACATTGAGTACATATTTTTATTGTCGATAAGTTTTGCAGCTGAAATTATATTGACTATTCCCCTTCCATTTTCATCTTTTCTCATAAGATCTTGAATGGATAAACTAGGTTCGCCAAAAAATCTATCCGCTCCCATGTCTTCTAAGTACATTAATTTTCTCAAAATCGCGCTGATGCTTTGCACTGTGATATTTCCATATTCATCACTGTATTGCTGTCTATTTTCTTTTAAATAATTGAGCATAGAACGCAAATCTTTTATGTCCAAAATCAAAAGTCCCTTTTGATCTGCCACTTTAAAAACTATATTCAATATAGATGCTTGAGTATCGTTCAATTCCAAAATTTGCGACAATAAAATAGGTCCAAATTCAGATACAGATACTCTAAGTGAAAGTCCCATCTCTCCGTAAACATCCCACAAACAAACTGGATAGCTTTTGAATTGAAAATCATCTACCTTCAGTTCTGAAAGCCTTTCTTGAAGTTTTTCATTCATTTTGCCTGCAACTGAAATGTTCGACAAATCTCCCTTTACATCAGATAATATAGTAGGCACTCCTAAATCAGAAAAGTATTCGCATAAAACTTTCAAAGTTACAGTCTTTCCAGTTCCCGTAGCTCCGGTTATAACTGCGTGTTGATTTATTTTATTAGAAATCAATTCTACATCTTCATTTCCTCTGGCTATCAATAATCTTTCCATTTTTCCTCCTACTGTTTGATGATTTGCATTATTTCTGTAAGATTGAGCTTACTTTTCATTATTAAAGACTTGTTTTTCTTGTATCTGTTGTAATTATTGTACACCATCAAAAAATAAGTCAACAAAGAAATTACCAAAAGTGGATATTTCCCAAACAACAAATATAGCGCCACTCCTATAACCATGTATAACAAAGCAGTATAATCAAACGGTTTATCGAAGAACACGTTGTATAAAATCCTTTCTATGCACACTATAAGCAAAAGCAAACCACAATATAATACAAATTTCAAATAATTCATCTCTAATAAATTAAATATAATTGCGACAACTAAATAAAGTCCTGCTCCAATTATAGGTACAAATGAAAACACAGTGATAAAAAAGGATTTTATGAACACATGCTCTATTGATGATAGTCTCAAAAATAAAAATGATACTAAAAATATCAAAATTATTTTTGAAACCTCATAACTTCTATCTTGAAAAATAGCCTTTTTAAAATCTAACTTCATTCTAATATCCCGGTTTTTCCAACAATCTAAACATTTGCTTTTTGTATTCTTCTACTCCAGGTTGATTGAATGGATTTACTCCAAGGATTAGCGCTGAAACTGCGACAGAAATTTCAAAGAAATAAATCATATATCCCAATGTTTTTTCATTTATTTCATCAATTGTAATCAAAATATTATCTACATTTCCAGAAACGTGAGCTGTTATAGTTCCTTTCATAGCCATTTTATTGACGTAATCCACAGATTTTCCTGCAAGGTAATTTAAATTATCCAAGTTTTCTTTTTCCTCTTTTACTACCAAATCTTCTTGAGGATTTTCAATTGAAATAACAGTTTCAAAAACATTTTTTTGACCGTCTTGTATCATTTGACCCACAGAATGTAAATCAGTAGTGAAATTGCATGAAATAGGGAAAATTCCTTTGTTATCTTTTCCTTCTGATTCTGCAAATAATTGCTTGAACCACTCTGCAAAATACTTCAATCTCATTTCATAATTTACAAGTATTTCTATGTCTTTTCCGTTGCGATACATATAATTTCTAAAAGATGCATATTGCAAAGCCAAATTGTCTTCGTAATCTTTTTTAGTCAAATCATTTCTAGCTTCACTTGCTCCTAGCATCAAATCATCTATATTTATGCCTTTTACAGCCAATGGCAACAAACCAACTGCTGTCAATACCGAAAATCTTCCACCTACGTCATCTGGAACTATAAAACTTTCAAATCCGTTGCTGTTGGATAATTCCTTCAACGCTCCCTTTTCTTTATCAGTTGTCACGAAAATTCTATCTTTTTGTTCTTCAGGTGAATATTTCTTGTCCATTAATTCTTTTATAAATCTAAAGCAAATCGCAGGTTCAGTAGTAGTTCCCGATTTTGAGATTACATTTACTGAAAAATCCTTATCTTCCAAATACTTCAATAATTGAGCCATATAAGTAGAAGATAATTGATATCCAGCGTAAATTATCTCTATTTCTTTTTCAGAAGAAAAATAATCGCTCATAGCATAATCTACTGCCTTAGCTCCCATATAACTTCCGCCAATTCCTATAACTACAAGGCATTCGGAATTTTTTCTGATTTTTTCTGCTGCTTTTTTAATCCTGTCAAATTCTTCTCTGTCATAATTTTCCGGCAAATCTACCCAACCTGTAAACTCACTGCCTTCACATGACTTGTTGAGTAATTTCTCCAAAGCATCTAATGATTCATTTTTTAGTTGATCCATCGGATGTTGAGTGGCAATATTTGAAAAATCAATCTTAAACATATTCCCTCCTATAAAACTTTAAGTTGAACCAAAACAATGTCGTCATCTTGCTCCATAAACCTGAAAGAATTTACTGCATTGAGCACAAAATCTATTCTAGTATCAGGAGCTTTCAATAAATCCATCTTCAACCTATCTTCACCGTAGAATTCATTGTCAAACCCTCTCGTTTCAGTAATTCCATCGGTGTACAATATAATTTCATCTCCACTAGACAACAAAATATCTCTTTGTTTGAAACCAACCCCTTCGAATAAAGGCGATATAGGATGACCTGTAACCTTCAATTCTTGGAGTTTATTGTTAGTTATTAACAAAGGTATTCCATTGTGTCCAGCATTTGCATAAGAAAATATCTTCAACTTTTTATCGTATAATCCATAAAAAATCGTAAAATATTTATCCATAGCTAAATTTAGCTCAGTAAAAGTAGAATTCAAATCCATAAGAACTCTCTTCGGTCTAGAATCAGTTACCCTACTCACCAAATATCGCATAGTTTGCCTTATAAACATTGTCAATATCGAAGCTGCTATGCCGTGGCCAACTACATCTGCAATATATATCCCTACGAATCTTTCGTCTATATCAATGCAATCTATAATATCTCCAGATAATTCTCTAGACGAAATATACTTATAATCCAAATCCAATCCAACATGTTCGCCTTTTGTAGGAAGCGTTTTGTTCTGAATGTGCTTTGCAAAAATAATCTCGTCTTTTATATCCTTATTCACATTGATTAGTTCTATCTGCGTTTTGACTTCCTTTGAGATGTCTCTAAAAACCTCTACAGTAAACTCGACTTCTCCATTATCGTTTAAAACAGGAGAAGAAGTTATCGAATACACTATGCCATTTATTTTCTTTTTTTCTTTAATAGTGCTGTTCAATCTGTACTTTCTATCTGCCAAGCACTTTGGAAATTTATCGCTATAATCCAAATAACAATTCACACCAACAGGATTTATAGGCATAGATTCTATCATGCTTTTATTTGCAAACACTATTACCCCATTTCGGTCTATGACTCTCACCAAATCTTTCATAGAATTCAATACGCTAAACTCAGATTCCCTAAGATATTCTACATTGTATTCCGATTTTGTATCCAAAAGAATCTCCTCCTATTTAGGTTTAGGTCCATAGTATTGGTATAAATAGCATTTCATATTTCCGTTGTACATCTTTCGATTTTTAGAGGCTTTTTTGCCATAAAACTTTTCAAAATCTTCAGAATCGGTAATTATATACTCAGAAGCAGTATTGAATTTAGCCATTTTTATACCTAAATCTTCATATATTTTTTCAGCTTCTTTTCTCTCTCCAATCCTTTTTCCGTAAGGTGGATTAGATATCAAAACAAAATAATTATCTTTTAAGACTACATTTCTAAAATCTCTAGTGACAAACCTGATGTCTTCTCTCACTCCTGCATTTTCAGCATTTTCAATAGCCTTTTCAATAGACGAACCGTCTATGTCACTTGCAAAAATATCGATTCTACTATCGTAATCTATTCTCTGTAGCGCACTCTTTTTCTCTGATTTGTATGCATTATTAAATTTCTGATTGAAATCCATAAAATCAAATTTTCTATCTATACCAGGTGCAATATTTCTAAACTTTTTAGCTGCTTCTATTGCAAACGTTCCACTACCACAGAACAAATCGACAAAAGGTCTATTTTTTGAAGCAAATGATAAATCTATTATTCCCGCAGCTAAATTTTCCCTTATAGGCGCTAGTCCCGTATGAGTTCTATATCCTCTCTTGTGTAATCCATCTCCAGAAGTATCCAAAGTAATAGAGCAAATATCTTTTACCAAACTAACTTCTATTCTGAATCTATTCTTTGATTTAGAAAACCAATCTATTTTGTATTTTTTCTGAAGATTTTTAATAATAGCCTTTTCAGTAATAGACTGACAGTCCTTGACAGAAAACAACTTCGATTTGTAACTTCTGCCCTCGACTATAAAATTAGAATCCGCCTCGAGAATTTCCGTCCAATTTATCTTTTCTACTCCCTTGAAAAGCTCTTCAAATGTAACCGCCTTAAAATTAGCTAACTCAATCAAAACCCTATCGGCACATCTAAGATTAATATTTAATTTTGCAATATCGTCCTCGTTTCCCTCCAACGATATCCTTCCATCATTTACATTTAGATTGTCGTATCCCATATCCATTAATTGCCTTTTTACGAGACTCTCCAATCCAAATGCACAAGTTACAATTACTTTCAAAATTATTCCTCCGTGTTACTATTATTTTACCATATTTGAGATGTTATTTTACGATTATATTTTTACAAAGTTATAAATTAAAATAAAATCCTATCCACGTATTGAATAAAATATGTCCTACTTATTTTTTATCGAGTCCATACAAAGCGCCACTTCATTTAAGATTGATTTTAAAAGCGATTTTTCATCTACCGTCATTTTGTAGTTGTCTGACAAATCGATTCCCACTACTCCAAATACTTCATTGTCTTTTCTAATTGCCAAATAAAACCCATTAGAATCCGATAAGGTCGTAGTATTTGCTCCAGCATTATCGTTATTTGTAAACACCCATTTTGCCACAGACTTTTCCTTATTAGATTTAAATACATCATCTATTTTATTATCGTTTTTAGGATTGTATACGAAGCAATCCGTTAACCTACCATTTTTCACAGGATAAAATATGACAGCTCTATCTAAAAGTTTATTCAATTCATAGCAAGTTTCATTGGCTGCTTGTTCGTATGTGCTGATAGTTTGAAGTTTTTGGCTAGTTTGCAATAGCACATCCATATTGTAAGCTCTTTTGACTGCTAAAGTCTTTTCTTTTTTTAATTGATTTTGCATTAAACTGATGAAAAAAGACACTATCGCCATTATTATGAAAATCATCGGATAATCTTTTGAATATATAGTCAATGAATAATACGGTTGTATGAACATAAAATCTATAGTCAAAATGCTGAATATCGCTGAAATTATATTGTATATCGGATTACTCGTACTATATCCTATTACGCAAGATGACAACACATAAAGTAAAACTATATTAGTAGTGCTAAATTCCATTTTGAAAAATATAGCAGACAATAATGTAGTGGCTAAAAATATCCCCACTGTTATCAATGAGTCTTTTAGTTCAAATTTTACCCCTGAGTTAAACCTTATTTTTTTGCTTTTAGATTCAAAATTAGTATCTGGAATTATATAAATATCTATGTTAGGAGATAAATTGGTTATCTGATCTACTATAGTAGTTTTCCTTAAAATGGATATTTTCTGTACAGATCTTCCCAATACTATTTTAGATACTCCACTTATTTTGGCATATTGACTTATTTGAAATGCTACATCATTTCCATACGAAGATACGACATTTGCCTTCAAATGTTTTGCCAATTCCAAATTTGATTTCAAGTTTTTCTGTTGTTTTTCGGTCAAATATTTTGTATTCGAAGTTTCTACAAATAAAGCAGTAAAATCTGCATGAAGAGAGCTTGCAATTCTATACGCAGTTCTTATGACTTTCTGATTTGTTGGAGATGGGCTTATTCCAACCAATATATGCTCTTTTATAAATTGCTTGTTTTTATCATCTGAATATAAATTGATACGATCGGCACATCTTCTAAGTGCTATTTCTCTCAATGCTATGAGGTTGTTCTTGGCGAAAAAATTATCCAATGCCCTTTTTATTTGGGACTTTTTGTAAATTTTACCATCTTCTAGTCTTTTAACTAGTTGTTCTACTTCTATATCTACAACTTTGATATCGTCCGCTTCGTCAAATATGTGATCTGGTACTCTTTCATTTACTTTTATATTGGTGATGCTTTCTACGATATCGTGCAAACTTTCCAAGTGTTGTACATTTAAAGTAGTGTATACATCTATTCCAGCTCTCAATAGTTCTTCGATATCTTGATATCTTTTTTTGTGCCTAGAAGATTGTACATTTGTATGAGCAAGTTCATCTACCAATATTATCTCTGGATTTCTAGCTAGTGCTTTATCCAAGTCAAATTCTTCGAAAATATGTCCTTTGTAATTTATTTCAGCTACTCCTATTTGCTCTAATCCTTGCATAGCTTCTATGGTGTCTTTTCTATCGTGTGGTTGTATATATCCAATTACAATGTCTTTTTTCTCTTCTTCTAAAATTTTCTTCGCATATTTCAGCATAGCGTAAGTCTTTCCCACTCCTGCACAATATCCGAAAAATATAGTTAGTTTTCCTTTTTTGCTCATAATTTACCCCTTTGTATATCTTGTAACTCAATTTTACTACAAAATTTTCAGCATCTGAGCATATCCATTAAATTTTAATGCCATTTTAATATTGGACTCATACATTTTAAAACCATTTTAATTTTTCGAATGCTATACTTGATACAACAAAGCAAAGGAGGAGACTTATGGAAGATTTTATTATGATAGGCATTATTTTGGTATCATTTTTGCTTGCATATCTAATCGTAGAAATTATAAATAACCAAATAAGCAAAGAATAACTTCAAGGAGGATGTAATGATTATATTAGCAGTTACAATTATAGGATTGATGGGGTATTTGTTTTACGCTCTAATCAACCCCGAAAAATTTTAAAAATAAATATTAAGGAGATTTTACTATGTTACAAATAATCTGTACTTTGTTGGTATTTTTGATTTTGATGATTCCAATAGGAAATTATCTCTATCATGTATCAGCATTTAAAAAAACTTTTGCAGATCCAGTATTCGACAAAGTAGATAATTCTATATATAAAACACTAAAAATAGATAAATCTAATATGACTTGGAAAGAATACGCTATAAATTTATTGTTGGTAAACTGTTGTCTAGTGCTTGTAGGATATTTGATTTTGAGAATTCAATCAATTCCATTATTAAATCCAAATAAAATAGGTTCTATGGAACAGTCGCTATCATTTAATACTATAATTTCATTTATGACCAATACCAACCTCCAACATTATGCAGGAGAATCAGGACTATCGTATTTGTCTCAAATGTTTGTAATTATCATGATGATGTTCACATCAGCTGCTACAGGATTTGCAGCTTGTATCGCCATGATTAGAGGTATACTCGGCGAAAAAATGGGAAATTTTTATGTAGATTTTATTAGAATAATAACTAGATTTTTAATACCAGCTTCCATAATCGTTGGATTGATATTAGTAAGCCAAGGAGTTATGCAAAATCTACATTCAAATATATCAGTGACAACTATAGAATCAAAAACACAAGAAATAGCTTCAGGCCCTATAGCTAGTTTGGAATCAATCAAACACTTGGGTACTAATGGTGGTGGATTTGTAGGCGCTAACTCATCTACGCCATTGGAAAATCCTACTATAATATCGAATATATTGGAGCTATTTTCAATGATGATTTTGCCTGCTTGTTGCGTTTTCATCTTCGGTAGAATGGCAGACGATAAAATCAAAAGGAAAAAGCAAATCAATAATGCACAATCTAATTCAGATAATAAATTGTTTATGGGAAAAGAAGGACGTACGATATTTATAGCTATGTCAGTTTTATTCTTAATAGGATTGGGAGTTTGTTATCATAGCGAAATGCTTGGCAATCATGCAGCTATATCTTCTGGAATTTCAAATTCTATCGGAAATATGGAAGGAAAAGAGGTTAGATTTGGTATCGCCCAATCATCGTTATTTACTACAGTAACTACTTCATTTACTACAGGAACTGTAAATAATATGCACGATACGTTGACTCCTATCGGAGGAATGATACCTCTATTGCATATGATGTTGAATGTAGTTTTCGGAGGAGCCGGAGTAGGTCTTATGAATATTTTGATATACGCAATTCTTGCTGTATTTATTTGTGGACTTATGATAGGAAGAACTCCAGAGTATTTGGGCAAAAAAATCGAAGGAAAAGAAATGAAATTAGCTGCTCTTTGCATCATAATTCATCCATTATTGATTTTAGGTTTTTCAGCATTATCATTGTGCCTAAAAGGAGGACTAGCTGGAATAACTAATCCACAATTTCACGGTTTGAGTCAAATATTGTATGAATTTTCATCTGCAGCTGCCAACAACGGTTCTGGATTTGAAGGGTTAGCTGATAATACGTTGTTCTGGAATGTGAGCACTGGAATAGTGATGTTTTTCGGAAGATACTTGTCTTTGATAATACAATTAGCCATAGCTGGTAGTCTTCTCAATAAAACTGATATCAACGAAAGTATAGGAACTTTAAAGACAAATAATTACTCGTTTGCAATTATTCTAGTCTTCATTATATATATTTTCGCTGCTTTAACTTTCTTGCCTGTTTTAGCATTGGGACCTATTTCTGAATTTTTGACATTGTAGGAGGAATTATGAGTAAAAAGAAAAAAACAAAATTTGTTACTAAAGATATATTGAAGTCTTCAATTAAAGGAGCTTTTGTAAAATTAAATCCCAAATACATGATTAAAAACCCAGTAATGTTCGTAGTAGAAATTGGATTTTTATTATGTGCTGTTTTGGTATTCTTCCCTAATTTATTCCACGATCAAGGGAAAAATTTGAGCCTTTACAATTTAATCGTATCTATAATACTTTTTGTTACATTGCTTTTTGCAAACTTTGCAGAATCCGTAGCAGAAGGAAGAGGAAAAGCTCAAGCAGAAACTTTAAAGAAAACCAAAAAAGATACTAAAGCAACTATCATTCTAGAAGACAACACTGAAAAAGAAATATCTAGTAGCGAATTAAAAAAAGGAGACATAGTTATAGTAAGAGCCGGAGAAATCATTCCAAATGACGGTGAAATCATAGAAGGAATTGCAAGCATTGATGAATCTGCAATAACTGGAGAATCAGCTCCAGTGACAAAAGAAAAAGGCGGCGATTTCTCATCTGTCACTGGAGGTACGACAGTAGTTTCAGATTGGATAAAAGTAGAAATCACATCAAATCCAGGAGAATCTTTCTTAGACAGAATGATATCTCTAGTAGAAGGAGCTTCTAGACAAAAAACTCCAAATGAAATTGCATTGAATACTCTTTTAGTTTCTTTGACTATTATATTTTTGATAGTAATAGTAACCTTATACCCTATCTCATCTTACGTTAAAGTGAGAATACCAATTTCTACACTCGTAGCTTTGACTGTTTGTTTAATTCCTACTACAATTGGAGCTTTGTTGAGTGCAATAGGTATAGCTGGAATGGACAGAGTTACTCGTTTTAATGTAATCGCAATGAGTGGTAAAGCAGTCGAAGCTTGTGGCGATGTCGATACGATGATTTTGGATAAAACTGGAACTATAACTTTTGGAAATAGATTGGCTAGTGATTTCATAAATGTAGATGGAGTGAAAAAAGATGATTTGATAAAATACGCAAATATAGCTTCATTAAAAGATGATACTCCTGAAGGTAAATCGACAGTAGATTTGGCGAAAAAATTAGGATCAATATTGAACTTGGAAGACTACAACGATGCTAACTTCATAGAATTTAGTGCTTCAAGCAAAATGAGTGGCGTGGATTTAAAAGATGGAACTAAAATTCGTAAAGGATCTTCCGATGCGATAATAAATTTCGTCAAAGAAAACGGAGGAACTATTCCTTCTGATTTAAAATCAAAAATCGACGATATATCGAAATTAGGTGCTACTCCTCTTGTAGTTTGCGTAAACGATAAAATTTACGGAATAATTTATCTCAAAGATACAATAAAACCCGGTCTTAGAGAAAGATTTGAACGTTTGAAAAAAATAGGCATAAAAACAGTTATGTGTACAGGAGACAATCCACTAACTGCTGCAACTATTGCAGCTGAAGCAGGAGTTGATGGATATATTGCAGAATGTAAACCTGAAGATAAGATTGAAGCTATAAAAAAAGAACAATCAGAAGGAAAAATAGTCGCCATGACAGGTGACGGTACAAATGACGCTCCAGCATTGGCTCAAGCAGATGTAGGAATTGCAATGAATAGTGGTACAACTTCTGCAAAAGAAGCTGCCAACATGGTGGATTTAGATTCAGATCCTACGAAAATTTTGGAAGTTGTAGAAATAGGAAAGCAATTGTTGATTACGAGAGGATCCTTGACTACATTTTCTATAGCAAATGACATAGCTAAATACTTTGCAATAATTCCAGCTATGTTTACAATAGCAATCCCTAAAATGGAAATATTAAATGTAATGTCATTGTCTACTCCTTCAAGTGCTATACTATCAGCTTTGATATTCAACGCTATAATTATTCCATGTCTTATCCCATTGGCTATGAGAGGAGTAACTTACAAACCAATGTCAGCTTCTAAAATGTTAGGCAAAAACATGATGATATACGGACTGGGAGGAGTTATCTGTCCATTCATTGGAATAAAAATCATAGATATTATAATTTCACCATTATTGATATCTTTGGGAATATAGGAGGAATTTAAAATGAAATTCAAAAAAAATATAAAAAGTGCTTTTCTAGTATCTATTGCGATGTTTATCATTTGCGGATTATTTTATCCATTAGTGATGACAGGATTATCACAGCTAATATTTCCACATCAATCTAACGGAAGTTTGGTAGAATACGAAGGAAAAATCGTAGGTTCTAAAATAATAGGACAAGATTTCACAGACAACAAGTTATTTCATTCAAGACCTTCAGCTGTAAATTACAACACTTACACCGATAAATCAAAATATTCGGGTATAGCTTCCGGCAGCGAAAACCTTGCAGTTAGCAATCCAAAATTAAAAGAAAGAATCGAAAAGGACATAGACACTTTTTTAAAGGAAAATCCTACTGTAACTAAAAAGGATATTCCAGAAGATATGATAACAGCATCAGGTTCAGGATTAGATCCTCATATTTCTGAAAAATCAGCTTATATACAGGCTGATAGAGTTGCCAAAGCTAATAATTTATCTAAAGAAACGGTAGATAAATTGATAATGGAAAACACATCTGATAAATTATTGGGAGTATTTGGAGAAAAAACTGTAAATGTATTAGAGCTTAATTTATCTTTAATAAAGCAAGCGAAAAAATAAAATTGTAATTTAATAAAGCGGCATTTTAGAAACCATTGTTTCAAAAAAAATCGCCGCTTTTTAGTATATAATTATTTTATATACTAAATGTAAAGGAGAAGCTATGCAAGAAGATATCAAAATATTGGTAATAGAAGATGATAAATCTGTACGAAATTTGATCTCTACTACTTTAAAAATAAACAACTACAATTACGATACTGCTGAATCTGGAAATTCTGCACTTCATTTGATGACTTCTATCAAATACGATATTGTCTTTGTAGATTTGGGACTACCGGATATTGACGGCATTGATATAATAAAAAAATACAGAGAATTTTCTACAACTCCTATAATAGTGATAAGTGCTAGAAATAACGACGAAGACAAAATAGAAGCACTCGATGCAGGGGCAGATGATTTTCTGACAAAACCATTTAACATAGATGAGCTTTTGGCGAGAGTTCGTTCTACTTTGAGAAGAATAAAATACTCCAACCAAACAAATAAAAAAGACGATATTGTTTTTGTAAATGGCGATATCAAAATAGATTATCCTTCCAGAACTGTATTCGTCAATTCAGAGGAAATCCACCTCATGCCTCAAGAATACAGTATATTGACATTGTTGTCGAAAAATGTCGGAAGAGTTCTAACTCACCAATACATTTTAAATCAAATTTGGGGCAATTATTTGGAGTCCGACTTATCGTCATTGAGAGTGTACATGACTTCGTTGCGAAAAAAAATAGAGAAATACTCTAATGAAAAATACATTCAAACCTACATTGGAGTAGGATATAAAATGATAAGAATTAGTAAGACAAATGAGGATAAATAATGAAAGCAGAAGAAAAAAACACTATACTTGTATGTATATCTTCATCCAAATCAAATAGCACCGTAATAAAAAAAGCCAATGAACTTTCAATTAAAGAAAACGCCAAGCTAATCGCACTATACATTTCAGACAAAGATTCAAATAACACATCGGAAAATAGCCTTGAAAATAACATCGATTTGGCTGAAAAATTGGGAGCAATGGTCGAGATAATATACTCAGATGATATAGCCAATGAAATAATAAATTTCGCCAAATTATATAAAGTGCAAAAAATAGTCATAGGGAGAAACACCAATCAAAAAAAAATAAAACTACGCAAATCAATTTGCGATCAAGTTTTAGAAAAGTCCAAAAAAACAGACGTGTATATAGTTCCTGTAAATGAAGATATAGTGATAAGTAAGCCTACAAAAAGTAAAAGCTCATTAAAAGATTATTTTATTTCAATATCCGTACTGATATTGAGTACGCTTTTGGGATTATTCTTTTTCAGCAAAAAATACGATGAATCCAACATAATAATGATTTATATACTTGGAAATTTCATAATAGCTTTATTGACATACAACCCATTTGTAAGCTCATTGTCATCCGTCATAAGCGTGTTGCTATTCAATTTTTACTTTACAGAACCCAGATTTAGTTTGCAATTTTACAACAAAAATTATTTGGTTACATTCATAGTTTTATTTATCGTATCTTTTACTACGAGTAGACTTGCAAGTATCATCCAAAAAAACTCTGAAAATTCTTCAAACATGATCCAAATAACGAAAGTGCTATTGGAAACAAATCAGCTTTTGCAAGAAAAAATATCTAAATCTGAAATAATAGAGACGAGTTGTATGCAACTATCCAATTTATTGAAAAGAGAAATCGTGTATTATGCAATAGAAAACAATGCAATATCAGAGCCTGTCTCCTATACTTCTGAAAAATCATTTGAAAATACAAACATAGATTCCAATGAAAAAAGCACCGCAAATTTTTGCTTTGTCACAAATAAAAGCTGTGGTGCCAGTACACGTTACATTTCAGATTCGAAATACATTTACTTTCCCATTAGAATTAATACAGATGTTTGTGGTGTTTTGGGAATATATTTAGACAAAGATAGGTTCAATTCAGTTGAAAATAAAATATTATTATCCATAATTGGAGATATGAAATTGGCACTTGAAAAAGAAAAAATAATTCGAGATAAAAACGAAGTAGCATTAATTGCAAAAAACGAGGAATTAAGAGCAAATTTATTGCGATCTATCTCACACGATTTAAGAACTCCATTGACTACGATTTGTGGAAATTCAGATATACTAATTCATAATAGCTCCAATTTAACAGAAGATATGAAAGTAAATATCTACAAAGACATATACGACGATTCGATATGGCTTTTGAACATCATAGAAAATTTACTATATGTAACCAAGATAGAAGACAATAATCTAAAATTAAAAATAGAACCTCAATCCGTAGAAGAAGTCATAGAAGAAGCCGTAAAACACATAAATCGCAACAAGAAAAATCGCAAAATACACGTAGATATCAAAGGCGATTATCTAATTGCAGACATGGACGTAAGACTTATCATGCAAGTTATAGTAAATCTTCTAGATAACGCCATAAAATACAGTGACGAACAATCGGATGTCTATATCGAAGCATATAAAGATACTGATAACGTAATAATTAAAGTAGCCGATAATGGATACGGTATAAAAGACGAAGACAAAGACAAAGTATTTCAAAAATTCTATACAAATAGCAACACAATATCCGATGGAAAAAGAAGTATAGGATTGGGATTGTATCTGTGCAAAGTAATATTAAAAGCACATGGTGGAAACATCACAGTCACAGACAACACTCCGAAAGGATCCGTATTCATAATCACATTAAAATCCAGCAAAATAAATTTAGAATAAAAAAAGAGAATTTCTGCAAATGGAAAACCCACAACAGAAATTCTCTTTTTAAAATTTAGCTCAAATAAGCATCTCCACTTACTGTTCCAATATTTATTTTATATTCTTCAGTTGTAAATGAATGAGAATGAGCTTTTCCTACTTTTTTTGAATTGTCCTTGTACGAACTTTCAAATCTTATTTCCCCGCTCAATGTCTTTAGGTTTACTGAACCTTTCTTTTCTTTGATATTCAAATACACATCTCCAGATACGCTTGTCAAATCCAAGTTTCTGTTTTCTTCTAGATCTATATTCATATCACCACTTACTGTGTTGACTGAAATTTCAGGCATACTTGATGTGATTTTTACATCGCCACTTACTGTGTTGATAAGAACATTTTTCTTGCAATTTGATACAGATACATCTCCGCTTGCAGTATTGACGTTGACATCATTTGAATTAGTGCTTACTATGACATCTCCACTAGAAGTGTTGCAAGTGACATCGTTGTTGATTACATCTACTTTTATATCTCCTCTAGCTGTCGCTATATTCAATCCCAAATCGCTGTCTTGAGGAATTTTTATGCTAATAGTTCTGATAGAGTCTTTGGCAAATAATTTTTCCATTTTGATTTGCCCCAATTTCAAAACGTGATTTTCTTCATCTACATCTAATTTGTAGGATTCATCTGTAGATGTATATGTCACAATTATTTTATCTTCATCGTGTGTTTCTACATCTACATCTGCATTAGTTCTCACTTCTATTCTGTGGAAATTATTGTCAAATTCCAAAACTTGTTGTGACAAATCGTAATCTTTTTCTTTGATGCGTTGGTTGAAAATTTTTGAGTTTAGAAAATCTCCAATGTTTTCCAAATTAAATGTAGTGAATAAGTTGTTTTCTTTTATAATTCCAGCTTCTTTGCATTCATTGAAAATTTCTCTAGGATTTCCCAATTCTGATGAAATTTCTGCTTCTGTCTTTCCGTTTTCCAATCCTATTCTGAAATGTTCTTCATAATCATTTTTGATTTCTGCGTAAGTAGTCGCATCTACATTTCTAAAATAGTAATCTAAAAGTTCCATAAATTGTTCTTTATCCATTAAAAACCCTCCTCTAACAAAGCTTTTACGCTATCAATTAATTCCTTATAATCTTGGAGTTGTTTATGCAAATATTCTTGTCCTTCGTCTGTTATTTTATAATATTTTCTTGTCGGACCTGATTCTGACTGTTGTGTATAATCTTCGAGATAATTATCATTTTTTAATCTTCTAAGCATAGGATATATAGTACCCTCGCTCATAGGTATCTTATCTTTAATCTGATCTATGATTTCATATCCATAGCTATCTTTCTTGGATATAACAGATAAGACACACAATTCTAAAATACCTTTTTTAAGTTGAGTGTTCATATCTTACCTCCTGAATATATTATATAACACAGTAGTGGATAATGCAAGGTATCATTTATAATTTTATAAAAATCTCAATTGCTCGTATTTTTTGTCGCTCAAATTCGACGCACTCAATCCCAAAAGTCTTACTTTCTTATCTATTTTTGCATTCAATGCCAAATACTTCGCCACTCTATATATGTCGTCTCTAGTGCAGATGTAATTTTCTAATGTCATGGATCTCGTTATCACAGAAAAATCATTTAGTTTTATTTTGAGATGAATTGTCTTTGCCTTTATGTCGTTTTTTTCGAGGTCTTTTTCCAATTCTACGCTAAATTGCTTCAATTTCTTGAGAACCTCTCTGTAGTTTTTTAGGTCGTTTTCAAATGTAGATTCTTCTCCTATTGATTTTCTAATTCTGGATAAATCGAGGTCTCTTTTGTCAATTCCCCTTATTCTATCGTAAATAATCTCTCCAGATTTTCCAAAAAGCCTTTTGAGAGAATCTTTCGGTAATTCGTACAATTGACTTACCTTTTTTATTCCTATGTCGTTTAATTTCGCTTCAGATTTTCTACCTATACCTTGAATTTTTCCTACATCTAAATCCATAAGTATTTCAGGAATATCTTCTTCTGTTATTATCTTTATTCCATGTGGTTTGTTCCAATCAGATGCCAACTTTGCAAGGCTCATGTTGTAACTTATTCCTATTGAAATCGACAGCCCTGTTTTTATTCTTACGTTATCTTGTACTAATTTAGCCAAATAATACCTATCCATTTTGATGTGAGATATATCCATGCAACCTTCATCTATACTCATTTTTTGTATTCTATCCGAAAAAGTTGACAACACTTTGAAAACTTTGTTGCTATATCGCTTGTATTTTTCCATATCAGGGGTTATTATTACCAAATCATTTACCAATTGTTTTGCTTTAAATATCGGCATTGCAGAATGTAATCCATATTTTCTAGCTTCGTAATTAGCAGTAGTGATTATTCCCCTTTTACTTTTTCCACCGACTACCATGGGAACGTGTTTCAATTTAGGATTGTCCAATATCTCACACGATGCAAAAAAAGCATCCATATCGAAATGTAAAAAATTTAATTCCATAATTCACCCTACACAAAAAGCTCTCAAAATTTGAGAGCTTAGTATTATTTTAAATTATTTGACGAAATCCAAGCATCGTACGATTTGAAAGTATCTGAACTTTTTATGATTGCATGGCACCATACTTTGCCTGAAGATTCAGGTTTTGCTTCGTAAATATACACTTCACTACCCATAGGAATAGTAGATATCAACTCTGAGTTTTTGTTTGGTTGAGCGTATATCTTAGCATTATCATTTGTTACCAAATAAGTCTTTCCGACTAATTCTATAGATAAATCTATTAAACTTTGTGATTCATCGACTTTAGAACCTTCTACTTTGACACTTTCATTGGATTTGGCATCTTGCTTTTTCTTTTCCAATTCTTGCTTAGATTCTTGTGCCAATTGTTCTGCTTTTTCTCTCGCTTCTTTTTCTTTTTGTTCGGACAATGCCTTTTGCTTCTTTTCTTCTTCTTTTTTGTCTTTAAATTTATCTCTAGCTTCTTCTATTTCTTCTATCTTATCTTTTATCAATTTTTCTTTTGGCATTACCTTATAATAAGCATTCAATAAATTCAAGCTAGCTTCGTAATTGCTGTCTTCTGCTAGAGAATCGCTATTCATGATAACTTTTTGAGTAGTTTCTTGTAATCTTTGTTGTGATTTTTGATAATTTACGTTGTCATCTTCTCTAACTCTGATGAAACTCTTAGCTGCATCTATATACTCAGATTTTTTTAGGTATTCCATTCCCAAATCGTAATAGTTTTGCGATGACATTAGTTCTACTGCTGCTCTTTTCTTTTCTATATAAGTAGCATCATTTGTCTTATCGTATAAATTGCTGTAAATATCGACAGCTTTTTGGTATTCTCCTTTTGCTATAGCATCTTGCGCTGATTTGTTCAAATTTTTTGCATCTGAAGAGTTTTTCAAATTAAATCCAAAAAACGCTGCTGCAAACACTATAATAATTGCAATTATTATAATTCCGGTCCTTTTTTTATTCATTCGTTACACCTCTATAATATTCTAATTAATTGAATTTGATAAGTCAATAAAAGAAAACGTTGGATATTTTATGTATGTAGAAAAAATTAAGCAAAGAATTCCATAGGAAAACTTTGCTTAATTGTGAATGAAATCTGTTCATTTATTTTATTCTTTTATTGGTTGATCTGCTAACAATTCTAGTTGATTCCATCTAAAATCGTCTTTGTCTTGTTCTTGTACATATCTTGTATCGAACTTTTTAACTCTCTTGTTGACCGGCATTAAAGCTTCTCTGTATAGAGTTGGAATCAATGGAACATTTTCTTCCATTACTTTTTCAAAATCTTTGTATGCTTGAGCTCTTTCTTCATCAGATGTATTTGAAGCAGAAATCTTATCTAATGCTTTTTGCATATCTTCATTTGTATATCTGTAATAGTTAAATGATGCTGCTTTACTAAACAATCCTGATGGGTCTGGATTTGTACCTGTTCCCCAAGCTCCTTGGAATACGTCAATTTCTGGATCGTCGTTTTTAAGTTTGTCGTAGAATGAATTGAATTCTATCAATCTTCCACCAGTTAATTCTACATTCAATCCAACTTGTTTCCAAGCTTGTACATAATAAGATGCCAATGGTTCTGCAACTTCTCCACCTGACATTGAAGCAAATTTTATAACAAGTGGTTTGCCGTTTTTATCTTCTCTAAATCCGTCGTTATCTACATCTTTGTATCCTGCATCATCTAAAAGTTTCTTAGATTTTTCTGGATCGTAGTTATATCCTTTCAAATCCTTGTCAAAATATTCTTTGAATATAGGGATTATTACAGATGTAGCTTGTGATCTATATCCTTCGTAGAATTTTTCTCCTACTGCGTTGTTGTCTATCGCATATCCCATTGCTTTACGAAGATTTACATCTGCCATTTTTGCGTTAGGATCTACTACTACTTCGCCTTTTTCTTTGTCCCATTTACCTAATTTGAATCCGATATAAGTGTATGCCATATCTTGCAATCTAGCTACTTTATATCCTTTTAATTCTGATATTTCTTTGAATGTATCAGAAGGTGCTCCACCTGCGATATAGTCGTATTTTCCAGCTTTCAAAGAAGCTAATATTTGTGAACTTGGAACTACTTCCATTACTACTTTATCTACTTTTGGTTTGCCACCCCAGAAATATTCATTAGCACTGAATTCTACAGATTGTCCTGGAACTACATTTGTTATGTAGAAAGGTCCTGCAGATTTAGGGTTCTTTCTTATTGGAGCTGATGAGATTAAATCTTTCATAGGTATATCTTTAACTTGTTCGTAGTTTGTAGGTTCTACCCATATTCCAGCTCCCCATTTTATAGATGGTTTAAATTCTTTGAATGAAATTTGAACTGTCTTGTCGTCTACTTCTTTTACACCAGAAATGTCTTTTGTTTTTCCAGCGTGATAATCTTCCATTCCTACGATATTAATCATATCATCATCATAACGAACTCCTGGATAATCTTTATGTCCTACTATAAGGTAGTTAATGATTATATCTTTTGCTGTAACTGGTTTTCCATCGTTCCATTTAAAATTGTCTTGAAGTTTTATAGTAGCAGTTTTTGCTTTTTCATCGTATTCAAATTTAACTGCTGATGAATCTCTCAATTCCAAACTTGGACCTGCGTTTGCAGTTGTATACATTGTAGGTCCTATTATATTCCAGTCGATATTGTCTTCGTATAATACGCTGTTGAAAATTCCTTTAAAAGGTGAATCTGTAGGTATTCCTACTCTAAATGTTCCGCCTTTTATTGGTGTGCCTTCATTTTCAACTACAACTCCACCGCCCATTCTTTCGCCGACTATATTGCCTTTATTTTCGGCTTGTTGAGTTTGCTCTCCTTTAGGTTTACTTGACGATTTGTCATCGCCTTTTTTAGAATTTACACATCCTGTAAGGATAAATGCAAATACTAAAAACATAGCCAATAATGATTTAAATCTTTTTTTCATTAAAGTGTCCTCCTTATCCCTTTCTTTGTTTTGCATCGGAAGCTCTTCTCAAAGCTTGTCCGATATAATTTATACTCAACATCATTACCAATATCAATAATGATGCAGGTAACCAAACGTATAATTTGTCTTGGATTACTTCCGGTTTTCTAGCTAAGGCTATCAAAGTACCTAGTGATGGATCTGTTGGTGGTAATCCAAATCCCAAAAAGCTTAGTCCTGTTTCAATTCCGATATTACCTGCAAAACTCAACGTCATATCTACTATTAATATAGAACTAATATTTGGTAAAATTCCTGTAAACATAGTCTTCAAATCACTCGTGCCCATTGTCTTTGAAGCGTTTACGTAATCTTTTTTGCTTTCGGCTAATGCTTTTGATCTCACAAGTCTCGCCATTCCCGGCCAATAAAATGCTGTGAATATAGCTACGAATGTGAACATCGAATATTTAGGAACCACTGTTACGAAAACTATAATTATCATCATAGTTGGAAGAATTTGAATAAAATCTATTATTCTCATTATCACGTTGTCTAACCATCCACCGTAATATCCAATTATCAATCCAATTATTATTCCTATTGCCGATGTAAATATTGTAACTGCCATTCCTATTACGATTGAGTTTCTAGCTCCTATTATCAATTGTCCAAGTAAATCTCTACCACCTTGGTCTGTTCCCAAAATGTGACCTGCTTCACCTGGTTTTACATAGGAATTCAAAATATCTACTGTCATTACTTTTTCTTTGTCCAATAGTGCAGCCCCTACGAATATTCCTATCCATAATATAGCCAATATCACTACTGAAGCTATAGCTATTTTATCTTTTTTAAATTCGTTGATTATAACTTTAAATCCAGTTGGATTATCTTTTGCAAGGTCTTTATATTTTTCTAGTTGCGCTTCATTTGCATTATCCATAAAAACCTCCTACTCAATTCTTATTCTTGGATCTACAATGCTCATTATGATATCACTTAATAATGAACCACATAATGTCAAGAATCCGTATATCATTACTAAAGATGTCATTACAGAATAATCTCTTTGATTTATACAATCTACAAATAGAGATCCCATTCCTTGATATCCAAAAATAGTTTCTACCATTATAGAACCTGCTAAAAGTCCTGTGATTTGGAATCCAAAGAATGCAGCTATTGGCAAAAGCGAATTTCTAAATATGTGTTTGCTGTAAACTTTTTTAATAGGTACACCTTTTGCTCTAGCAGTTCTTACGTAATCTTGTGATTTTGCATCGACTACTTCATTTCTCAAATACTGAATAGTTCCAGTAGTAGTTATCAATGCGTACGATATAGCAGGTAATAACATGTGATATAATCTACTTCCTATTGCAGCTAAACCGCCTTTTGCAGAAGCTTCCAAACTTATTACACCGCTTGTAGGGAATATTCCCAATTTGTATCCAAACAGCAATAACATCAACAGATAAAATACAAATCCCGGAGTTGCAAGTGCTATGAAGTTATATAAATTGACTCCCTGATCGAATCCCGACCCACTGTACCTTCCGGCATTAATTCCAAGTGGAATTGCTATCGCATACATTATTATCAAAGAAAATAGCGATAAGAAAAATGTATTCTTAGCTCTTTGTCCTATTACATCTTTTACTGGCAATCTTTGTGTATAAGATACTCCAAAATCGCCTTTCATGGCATTTGTCATCCATCTTTTATATTTTATATACCAAGGATCGTAATATCCTGATTTTATTTTAAGTTGTTCTTCTACTTTTGAGTTTCCTGTACTAGGTGTGATTTTACCTGAGAATGGATCACCTGGCATCATTTGAGCTACAAAAAATATGAATAAGCTCAATATTATCAATTGAGGAATCATTATTAAAAATCTTCTAACTATGGTTTTTATCATGTTAAATTCCTTCCTTTCTAGCAGCTACAAAATGATCGCCCTTATATTGAACCAAATCAAATACAGAACCTTTTTCATCGTAGTAAATGTGCTGTTCATCATCGAATTGTCTTTCGATTTTTTGTCTAATATCTTTTAATTCATCTCTCTTGTTTGGATCAATTTGTGGTATTGCTGCAATAAGCCTTTTTGTATATATGTGTCTAGGATCATAATATAAGTCTTTCCTATTTCCAGTTTCTACAAATTTTCCATTGTGCATTATATAAATATAATCACACATGTGTCTTACAACTCCTAAATCGTGAGAGATAAATATATAACTCAAATTAAATTCTTCTTGTATCAATTTCATGTAGTTTAATACTTGTGCTTGTACTGACAAATCCAATGCACTTACAGGTTCATCTGCAACTATAAGTCTAGGATTACATGCTACAGCTCTGGCAACTCCGATTCTCTGTCTTTGACCACCAGAAAATTCAAATGGATATTTGTAAATTGCACTTTCATTAAGTCCTACTATGTCCAACAATTTGAATACTTTTTTCTTTTCTTCTGTTGGCGATAATTTTTCAAAATTTCTTATAGGTTCTGCTATGATATCGAGTATTCTCTTTTTTGGATCTAGAGAACTCATAGAATCTTGAAATATCATTTGGACATCTTTATTGTAGTTGAGTTTTTTTCTAGTAGATCTCTTCGTTACATCTTCGTTTTCATACAAGATTTGTCCGCTTGTGATTTTTTCAAGCCCTACTACTGCTTTACCTATAGTAGACTTCCCGGAACCAGATTCACCTATCAATCCATACGTCTTTCCTTGTTCGATTTCCATGTCAACTCCATCGACAGCTCTTACGTAGTCTTTTACTGTATTAAAAAATCCTCCACGAATTGGATAATATATTTTTAAATCTTTAACTTTTAAAAATCCCATATCTGCCTCCTATTCGTCTTTGAAATGGAAATTTTTCCAACAAGTACATCTAACTAAATGTCCATTACCTACATCGTGTAATACAGGATTTTCTTCGTGTTCTGATTCATCTATCCACTGTATACGAGGAGCAAATCTACAGCCTTTTCTCGGTAAATCTTTTAGAGATGGTACCATACCTTCTATTACGTGAAGTTGTGCACATTCGTTGTCTGCTTGCGGAATTGAATGCAACAAACTTCTCGTATATGGGTGTAGAGGATTATTGAACAATTCTTCTACATCTGCAAGTTCTACGATTTGACCTGCATACATTACGCAAACTCTATCTGCTGTTTGAGCTACTACTCCCAAATCGTGAGTTATCAATATGATTCCGGAGTTTATTTCTTCTTGAAGCTCTTTTATTAAATCTAGAATTTGCGCTTGGATAGTAACATCCAATGCAGTTGTAGGTTCGTCTGCTATCAAAACGTGAGGTTTACAACTCAAAGCTATGGCTATTATAACTCTCTGTCTCATACCACCTGATAATTGATGTGGAAATTGTCTTGCGATAACTTCTGCATTTTTAATACCAACTTGTTTTAGAAGTTCCACCGCTCTTTGTTGTCTTTGTTTTTTGTCGAGATCTGTATGATAAAATAATGCTTCTTCTATCTGTTCACCTATTCTCATCAACGGATTTAGTGAAGCCAATGGATCTTGGAATATCATTCCAATTTCGCTACCTCTTAGACCGTTAAATTTTTCTTCAGGATATTCTAAAATATTTTCGCCATTATATATGACCTCGCCTTTAATCTTCGTGTAATTCATATTATGTAATCCCATAATAGTAGTCGCTAAAGTTGATTTGCCACAACCGGATTCTCCAACTATTGCTAACACTTCATTTTCGTATAGTGAAAATGACACATCATCTACTGCGTCATAATAATTGTCTTTTATTTTGAAAGATGTGTGCATGTTTTTAACTTCCAGTATTTTCTTATTGATAGACATCCCTTGCCCCCTTTCAATTTATCTTTATTAGAAAATTATTCATATCTAATAAAAAATTCTTTTTATCATTATAGGAAAATTCTAGAGGTTTGTCAATTATTATTTATTTAGTCGTTTTATTTTTCAGTATATAATACAGAAAATGTATGGAAAATCGAATTTTATTTCATGTATTTTGAGATATTTTTTATTTTATTAATAACTATTTAGCTTGTTTTAGCGTTTACTTGAGTTTTAAATAAATTATAAAAATTCAATATTGAAAAACTTGTAGAATTTATGTATGTAAACGTTGTTTTGAATTTTATTCATAAATTTATTTTTCGATAAAAAACTTTATTCTGATAAATCGATTATAAGTATGATATTTTTTTGTTTTTTTATTAGATACATTTGCAGTAGTATTGCAATAAAAAATCGAGGTACAGTCTAAACTTACCTCGATAAAAATTTTAATTTAATTTTTGTATTTCAATATTTTCGTACATATTTTTTATTTGATATTTCTTAGCTAAATCTTTTGTTTTGAGAGTTGCATTAGCAGCTGCATTTCCCATTTTAAAAGATTCCAAATAATCGGAAGTTCTGATGTATGTTCCGATAAATCCAGCTATTATTGAGTCAATATAAGGCTCTTTCTTTTCGTTGTACTTTTCATTTATGGCAAAGCTGTAGATTTCTTTATTGGCAAACAAATACACCTTGTTATCTACAAATGGAACTATTATGAATTTTGAGTTGATAGAAAATATTTTATCTTTTAAATCAAGCAAATCTTTCTCTGATTTTATATCCGTTTTAAAAATGTGTTCTAGGCATTTTACACTCACATTCGATAATATCGGCCCTTGCTCCAAAAATTCTTCCAGATAATATTCATCTATATCCATCACGAAATTCGCCTTATTGGACTTGCATATAGCTATCATTCTATTGATTACACTTTCAGTTATATTCCTAGGAAAAGAAGTCGACAAGAACACAATATCTCCTTCTTTTACTCTCGACAAATAATACAATAATTCTTGTAATTTTTGATGTGATATGCTAGGTCCTTTTGATTCTATTGTGGAATTAGTATCTCCAATTATCTGCACATTTATTCTCGTATTGTCGTCAATATCTATAAATTCACTTTTTATGTCTTCTCTTTTTAGCCAATCTTCTATAAATTCTCCCGTATATCCACCTGTAAATCCAGTGGCTATAGATGGAAGTCCAAGTTGTTTCAATATTCTAGAAACGTTGATTCCTTTTCCCGAAGGAAGCATCAAATCAAATTTAGAAGTATTTATCTGATTTAATTGAAAATCAGAAACTCCTGTGACAAATTCAACTGATGGATTCATTGTAACTGTGTATATCATATTTCCCTCCTATATCAATCCAGGTGCCAATCTGAAAAATATCTTTTGGAAGAATGTCATCATTATCATGAATGCTATAAGTCTAGTGACTATTATTCCCATGGCATTTAGTCCGTAGATTTTCCAGAAATTCTTGTAGTCAAATCTATCTATCAATATAATTACAGCTTCCAATATCAAAACAATCGTCATTATTACATAAAATATTCCATGTGCACCCAAGAAAGTCGATGTCATTGCACTAGAAGCAAATCCTGCCAATCCTCCCACAGTAATCACTGCGAAAATACTCAACAATATCGACTCGCTGACTGCCAAAATCATCACTATTTGGTTGTTCAATTTTTTGTCCAAAGGTTGATATAATTTATTGGAAGCCAATTTCAATCCTATGTTGTACGACAATAGTTTTTGTATAACATCGATTATTCCAACTATCAATATGAATGCTAGCGCTCTAATTTTTTGGAAAAAAGTCCAATTATTAGTAGCATTTAGATAAAATAACAACAAAGGAAGTGAAGTCAATACGACCAACAAAGCCTTGCTAATAGCTTGATATGATTTTGCTTTGCTCAACAATTTCGATAAAATTCTAGTGAAAAACAAATTCAACTTATCGAATAAGATTTTGGATTTTGTAGATATTAAAGCGACAAAATCTTCTACTCCTTCGTCTTCTTCATCTTCTCTTTTATGAATCGTAAATTCGTTGCTGGATGTAAATTCTATGGATTCATCTCTTTTAATCTTTTCTTGTGCATCTTCGTATCCTTTTGTTATGAAAATCGTATTGTTGTAATCTTCAGGTTCTTCTATGGTCTCTTTGTTGTGATTTTCAATTTTTTCGTTTACTTTATCGTCAGGATCGAAATTTCCGTATTTATTTTTCTTTTTATTTATTACTTGAAATATATCTTCTATTCTTTTAGGTCTACTAGAGGATTTATTGCTCTCTATTATTTCCTTTGCTTTTTCATCTTCTTTTTCTTTATTTTCGTCTTTTTCTATATTAAATATATTGAATATATCTTCTGAATAAGTGTAGTCTTTTTTAGAATCTTCTACTGTGTCTTTCGGGGTGTCATTTTCAGATATATCGTCTTCTTTTTTTTCTAGATTTTCTCGATACTCTTTTAAATTAAACCCACAATTATGACAAAAATTCACATTATCCAATACTTTTTCGTTGCAATTAGGACAGCGCATATTATCCCTCCTCACTTGTATTATATCATAATAAATTATACTGAATTATAACTTTGCCAAGTTGTAATTATTAAAAATTCGTCAATAATATAGGTTTTATTTGCATTTTAAAAGTAGGCCTCAACCTACTTTCTTTTAAATGTTATATATCTGTATTCCAAATCCTCGTATAATCTCGGTTTGGACTCACTTTCTACATAGAAATTTTCATCTTCGAACAAATTCCTTATCTTAGCATCGTACTCAAATGATTTATCTACATATGTGATTATACATTCATCTACCAAATCGAGCATCGATTCTATCGTACTTGCTCCTCCTATTAGATATTCTTCCATCTTCTTGTCTGGATTTATCTCTTTTAATTTAATAAGCAACTCGGATTTATCTTTTACACAGATTACCCCTTCTATATCTTTTCTAGTTATCACTACGTTTATTCTATTCTTGAGTGGTTTGGAATCGGGCAATGATTCAAGCGTTCTTCTTCCCATTATGACGATATTTCCAATAGTTAAATCTTTGAATCTTTTCAAATCTTCTGGTATCGAAAAAAGCATATCGCCATTTATTCCAATCGCAAAATTTTTATCTACTGCTAGTATTAATTTCATTGACAAATTTCTCTCTTTCTAATTGTCTCAATCAATTCATCCAATCTTTCCATAGCGTGATCTGAAGTCCAATCGAAATCGTCTTCTGCAATTCTTATAACCAAAATTCCTTTTTCTGCCATACAAATATCGAACATACTCGACAATATTGCGTTTTTAGTGGCTGCTGGAAAGTCGTGATCAATCAATTCACATTTTTTTATCCATTCATCTATTGAAAATCCACAAAAAATTCCACTTGGATAGTTTTCAAGTGCTATCTTTCTTTCTTTTGTGAATTTTCTATTTCCATCGTACATGAAGCAGACTTTTGACTCTTCGTTATAAGCTGTCATGTTGATTTCATTTGCATATCCTATCAAATCATCTCTAGTTAGCTTATCATCTAATTTTTGCAAGATTACTTTCAAATTTTCGTTGTCTAAATTTGGTTTAACGCTAGAAAATTTTTTGCTGAATTCTATATCACCACTAAAATACACTCGCAGTAATTTTTTAATGGCATCAATTTGTTCTTTTTCGTAATCAGACGCTAAAAAAGTACTGTTTTCCATATAATCTCCTTATATCCATTTCTTCTTTTTAAAATAAATTACCATACCTGCCGTTATGAAAATAGTCAAAATCCAAAACACTAAATAGGCATACTTATTCTGTAATTCAGGCATGTATCTAAAGTTCATTCCATATACACCAGTCATAAATGTAAGAGGCAAAAATATCGTAGACCATACAGTCAATACCTTCATTACCTCATTTGTCCTGTTGGAAATATTCGTAGAAAATGCATCTATCATAGAGTTGATCATATCTCTGTACACTTCTATAAATTCAAGCATCTGTATTATATGATCGTATACATCTCTTAAATATATCGAAGTATCGTGATGAATTAGATTTACTCTGGCTTTTGATATATCGTTGATTACAGAGCGAAGCGGCCACAGAGTTTTTCTCAACAACACCATGTTTTTTTTCAAAGTGTATAGCTCTTTTAATGTGTCATCATCGTGGGCTTCCATCGTGCCTTCTTCTAATTCATCTACGTAATCTCCCAAAATATCGAAAATCTTGTAGTAATTATCTATAAAACTATCCACCAATAAAAGTAGAAGTCCATCGACGGTTTTCGGTCTGAAAAACACGACGTGTTCTATCTTATCTATAACTTTGTCAAACTGTGACGGTCTGTTTTCTTCTACTGTTATTAGCAAATTTTTCTTCAAAACAAACGATATTTGATCAAATCTCAATTCTTTCGTACCGTTGAACATATCGTAATCCACAGTATCTGTAACCATGAACAGATAATCATCGTAAACCTCTAGCTTAGTCCTTTGTTCCACATCTAGCATATCTTCTATTATAAGAGGATGTACTCCGAATTTTTCGTGCATTTTTATGAAATTTTCACTGTCGGATAATCCAGTTATATATACCCAATTTATCCTATCTTCTCTCAATTCAATTTCTTCTATATCTTCAGGATGATATTTTTCAAAATGACGCTCATCAAAACAACAATACGTAATCTTGGTAGGTCCTAATTCATTTTCTAGTTTTAGGGAATCAAGTACGTCTTTAATTCTATCCTCAAATAATAAATCAGCCAAGGTTCTCTCCTATTTAGTTTCTATTAATTTGTTCGCATACTTTCTATATCTTGATTTTTCGTTATCACCTATTAATCTGTACATAATTTTACCATTTTTTATATAAATCGTAGTTGGAAATGGCATCGCTTGGAAAAACGATACTACTTTGTCTTTATCCAACTCAGTTGGATCTTTAATATTATATATATAAAAATCTATCTCTTCAAAAGACTTTTCTATATCTTCTAAATGCTTCAACGCTGGTATACATGGACAGCATCCATCTGCGTCAAAAAACAATACCTTATTTCCCTTATTAAAAGTCTTTGAATTTAAGTCGCTATTCTTAAATTTCTTCATTCTTATCTATCCCCCAAATTTCTCTAGCGTATTGTGTTATAGTCCTGTCGGATGAAAATTTTCCGAAATTTGCAATGTTCATTAAACTCATTTGTGCCCATTTTCTCTTATCCTTATAAGTTTCGATCACATCATTGTGAGCTCTCCTATAATCAGAAAAATCTTTAAGTACAAAATATTCATCGAGTCTCTGAGAATAATCTCTATTTACTAATGAGTTGTATATATCCAAAAACATAAACGATCCACTGTCATTTATCAAATCAGATAATAGCGTGTCTACAACTCTCTTTATATTTTGATCCTTGTGGTAATATTCCACAGGGTTGTATTCATTTCTCATGAGATTTAATTCATCGACACTAGCTCCAAATGGAAAATTATTTTCTTGTCCAGCTTGATTGAATATCTCTATATTAGCACCATCATGTGTACCCAAAGTCAAAGCACCGTTTAGCATGAATTTCATATTACCCGTTCCAGATGCCTCTTTTCCAGCAGTTGAAATCTGCTCACTTACTTCAGCTGCGGGATATACCAATTCCCCAATTGATACGTTGAAATTCTGCAAAAATACTACCTTTATATATTTATTTACTTCGTTGTCGTTGTTGACCAAATCTTTAATTTCATTTATGAATTTTATTATAGCTTTTGCCCTGAAATATCCAGGTGCAGCCTTTGCTCCAAAAATGAAAGTCTGTTTAGGGATATCGACAACTTCGTGATTTTTGATTCTGTAATACAAATCCAAAATGTGAAAAGCATTCAACAATTGTCTTTTGTATTCGTGAAGTCTCTTTACTTGAATGTCGAATATAGAATTTTCATCTATATCTATGTTTTCAACTTCTTTGATGTAATTTTTAAGTCTTATCTTGTTGTACAACTTAATTTCCGTAAGTTTTTCCAAGACCTCATCATTATCTCTAAAATCTTCCAATGATTTTAGTTTAGTCAAATCGTTCTTCCATTCTTCTCCAATCAGTTCACTTATATATTCCGTCAATTTTGGATTAGAATAGAACAACCATCTTCTAGGCGTGATACCATTTGTTTTGTTGACAAATTTATCAGGATACAAATCATACCAAGGTTTCAAAGTCTCTCTTTTCAAAATCTCCGTATGAATCTCAGCAACCCCATTTACCTTGACAGCAGTCACCAATGCCAAATGTGCCATATTAACTGTATTGTCTTTTATTATCTTCAATTCTTCAATTCTATCGAAAGAATAATACAATCCTGTCAAATCCCCGATAAATCTCTTTTCAATCTCAACTATGATTTCCATTATTCTAGGATTTACTTCTTCTAATACATCTATGCTCCATTTTTCCATAGCTTCCTGCAAAATCGTGTGGTTAGTATAATTGAACACTTTAGTAGTTATTGCCCATGCATCTTTCCACGAAAGTTTTTTGTCATCCATCAACACCCTCATCATCTCAGGAATAGCCATTACTGGATGTGTATCATTTAATTGTATTGTGACATAATCCGAAAAATCTCTAAAATTCTTATCATCTGGATGATTGATTTCGTATTTTTCGATTATATCTTGAACTGATGCACTACAGAAAAAATACTGTTGTTTCAATCTCAATACTTTTCCAGGCCTTTGAATATCATTTGGATACAAAACTCTGGTAATATCTTCTGCTCTATTTTTTTCCTTTACAGATTCATCGTATTGGAAGTTATTAAACTTCTGAAAATCAAAACCGTAATCGCTTTCTGCTTGCCACAATCTAAGTGTATTCACGACGTGATTTTTGTATCCAACTACAGGCATATCATATGGAACAGCTTTTACCACTTGATTTTTGTACCTTACGATTTTAGATTCCGATTCGACTCTTCTAGACCATGGATCTTTATCCAATGTCCAGTCATCTCCTTCTTCCATTTGGAATCCGTTGTTGAAATACTGCTTGAAAAGTCCTTGTCTATATCTAACTCCATATCCTGTCAAAGGATATCCCAAGCTAGCTGCACTTTCCATAAAACAAGCTGCAAGTCTACCCAAACCGCCATTTCCAAGTGCTGCATCTTCTTCTTGCTTTTCGATTTCATTTATATCTATGTTTAAATTTTTAAATAATTCTTTAAATTCCTCGTCCAATCCCATATTCAATAAATTATTTCCTAAGGATCGTCCAATTAGAAATTCTGCACTAAAATAGTAGGCATTTCTTTTCATTTTATTTGTCTCGGATGTCTTTTTCCAATCATCTGCTAATTCATTCATTATAAATTTAGAAAATGCAATGTATTTTTCTTTATCAGTGGAAGATTTTAAATCCTTGCCAAACATATTTAATAACTGTCGTTCGTATTGTTCTAAGAATTGCTTACTATCCATATGAATACCCCCTTAATTAGTAGCTCATATATATTTTACCATATTAAGCCAAATAGTCTTATAAAATTTTTTTAAATTTGCTTAATAAAATCAACAAAACGGATACAGTTTGTCAATTTAATTGATATAATAAACTCGATATAGTAATATATTAATGAGTCTTAGAGAAAGGACACTAAAAATGAAAAAAAATATATACGTATTATATGGAGCTCCAAGCACAGAACACGAAGTAAGTATAACAAGTGCTAGAACTCTAATAAATAATTTATCTAAAGAAAAATACAACGTAAACGCAATTTTTGTAGGCCGTGACAAAAAATTCGTACTAAAAGAAAACATAACAGAAACTATACAATCAGATGAAGAATTGATATTCGACACTGATCTATCTGTAATAGAATCCGTAAGCAACTGCATAAGAAAAATCAATCCAGAAAACACAGTAATGTTTCCTGCAATTCACGGCAGCTATGGAGAAGATGGAACAATCCAAGGATTTTTGAAAGTATTGGATTTACCATTCGTAGGATGTGACGTATTGGGTTCTGCTATTTGCATGGACAAAGGATATACCAACGATATATTCGCAGTACACGATATCCCACAAGCAAAATACGTCGTGCTATGCAAAGGCGATGATTACGACCTAAAAGAAATATTTGAAAAAACATCTCCTACAGTTTTCGTAAAACCATGTAATGCTGGCTCATCTGTAGGCGTAATGAAAGCAGAAAACGAAGAAGAATTAGAAAAAGCTATTCAAAACGCATTTCTTTACGACAAGAGAATTCTCGTAGAAGAAGAAATCATAGGAGATGAATTGCAAATAGCCGTAATGGGAAATGAAAATCCATTTGCATCCAGACCTGGAGTATACAAAATCCACGATACAGAATTTTTCGATTATGATGCCAAATACAACGACTCCAAGACAGAAATGTTGACCCCATTTCCTATGGATGAAGATTTAGAACAAAAAGCTAGACACTTAGCGGAAAAAGTATATAAAATAATGGGACTTTCAGGATTTTCAAGAGTCGACATATTCGTCAGAGGAAACGACTTATTAGTCAACGAAATCAACACAGTTCCAGGACTTACATCACATTCGATGTTCCCTATCTTATGGAAATGCACCAACGATATGCAAGCATCACAAGTTTTTGACAAATTAATAGAATTAGCAATAGAAGAATACCAAAACAACAAATCGTACAAATTGGAGAGGTAAACATGTTAATTAGAACTTTAAAACAAATAACCGAACTTACCAATACTTTGATTAACAAAAAATATTACGATATATTGGCTAGAGGCATCTCTACAGATACCAGAACCATTCAAAAAGACAATCTATTCATAGCATTAAAAGGCGATTCATTTGACGGTCAAGATTACATAGACATGGCATTTGAAAAAGGAGCTTGCTGCTGTGTAGTCAACAAAGAATACAGAAACATTAAAGACTACCCAGTAATAGAAGTAGACGATACAAAAATTTTCATGATGGATTTAGCTAGAAGTTATATAGACAGTTTAAATTGCAAAGTAATAGCAATCACAGGTTCCAACGGAAAAACCACTACAAAAGACATCATGTCATCACTATTAAAAGAAAAATACAAAGTAGTCAAAACACAAAAAAATTACAACAACGAAATCGGACTATCCAAGACAATATTTGACATTAGTGACGACACAGACATAGCAGTATTGGAAATGGGAACTGAAAATTTCGGAGAAATAAGCCTTCTAACCAACATAGCTCATCCTGATATTGCAATGATTACCAACATCGGAGATAGCCATTTACTAAATCTCAAGACAAAAGAAAACATAGCTAGGGCAAAATTTGAAATACTAGAAGGATTGAAACCAGATGGAATATTCATATTGAATAACGACGATCCAATCCTAAGAGAAGTAAAAGAAGAATACAAATTGCCTGAAAAAGTCATTACTTATGGAATCAATCCCGAAAGCCAATACAGAATGGAAATGATAAAAGCTGACGAAACAGGCTCTACATTTTCAGTCAACGATCACGTATTCAACATAGAATTATTGGGATATCACCAAATGTACAACGCCACACTATCCATAATAGTAGCACAATTGATGAACTTAGATTATTCCGACATAGCCAGAGGATTGAAAAACATAGAATTGACAGGAATGAGAAACGAACTCATACTATTGGATAGATTTCACATTCTCAACGACAGCTACAAATCAAATCCTCAGTCACTTACAAGTTGCTTGGAAACAGCTTATGGATTGCACGGATACAGTAGAAAAATTGCCGTATTGGGCGATATGCTTGAATTAGGCGACGACGAAATAGAACTTCACAGAAATATCGGAAAATTAATCAATCCAGAAAAAATAGATTATGTAATGGCAACGGGAATTTTGGCAAAAAATATAATCAAAGGGGCCAGGGCAAACTTCCCAGAAGATAGATTATTCTACTGTGAAACAAAACAAGAACTATTAGAAAAATTACAAGAATTGATAATAGACAATACATTGGTTTTAGTCAAAGCATCTCATGCAATGCAATTTGATAAATTAGTAGATAAAATAAAAGAACTATAAAAAAATCGTAAGTCATATTGTGGCTTACGATTTCTTTTTTTGTCTGTCGTTGTAAATTTTTTTCATCATATATACGAGTGCAAAAACACCGAATAGTATGATAAGTCCTTTTAACCAAGTCGATGGATTTGTGGATTTACTAGCTGCGTAAGAATATATAATAGTCGCAGGAAGTTGTCCGATGCCTGTAGCTATCAAAAATTCCCCCAATCCCATAGATGTAAGACCTGCAGCATAACTTATTGGATCAAAAGGTACAAATGGAAGAAGTCTTGCAACTAATATGGCGTTTTTGCCGTATTTGTCGAAGAATACATCCACATCTTTCAATGCTCCTTTAGTAGCAAATTTTTCTGTGATATCTCTTCCCAAAAATCTCGCAATCAAAAAGCAAATAGTAGCTCCTACCATGGCAGATGTCCAAGATAAAATACTTCCCGTAACCCAACCCCAGATGGCCGCATTTGCAAAAGTTATGAAAAATGCCGGTATCGGAGCTGCTATTGATTGAAGTATCATCATCAAAAACGATATAACCATGGCTATTGGTCCAAATGATCTTATGTAGGCTTTTACGCTTTCTAGATCTTTAAATGCCTTTGTCATATTAGATACACCGTCTCTGAGAGGTTTTATAAATATAAATGCCGATACAACTATAAGTACGACAATCAATTTTTTTATGTTTTTACTTTTCATAAATCTCCTCCTTATCTATATATTATAGCAGAACACACAAAAAACACTTATTGAAATATTCTATAAATGAATATTCAACAAGTGTTTTATTTTATGAATTAAATTTTTCTAAATTAAAATACTCTTCTCCTGCACTTTTTGCTATTATTGTAGTGCACACAGCATCGCCTGTTATGTTGATAGATGTTCTAATCATATCCAATATTCTATCTATTCCCATTATCATTGCAATTGCTGATACGGGAAGTCCTACTGAATTAAATACCATAGACAATGTAATAAGTCCTACTGATGGTATTCCTGCAGTTCCCACAGATGCCAAAGTTGCAGCTGCGATTACTGTCAATATGTTTTGTGGAGTCAATGTTATTCCGTAAGCATTTGCTGCAAATATTACAGCTACTCCTTGCATTATAGCCGTACCGTCCATGTTAATTGTAGCTCCCAATGGAATTGTAAACGAAGATATTTTTCTGCTTACTCCCATTTCTTCTAATTTGTTGATATTCAATGGAACTGTTGCGTTGGATGATGATACAGAAAATGCAAATCCCAAAACAGGGAAGAATTTTTTCAAGAATTTGAATGGATTTACCCTCGCAAATATCGTCAATAAAACCATATATACCACGAAAAGTTGCAATCCCAAACCTGCTATTACTGTCAACATGTATTTAACCATCGATAATATAGCAGACAATCCCAAACTTGAGAAAGTCTTTGCTATCAATGCAAATACTCCTATCGGAGCAAATTTCATGACTATCATAGTCATATCCATCATTATTTCGTTGAACTCTTCGCATATATTAGCTACGTTGTGAGCTTTTTCTCCTAAGTTCGCCAATATTATACCTACCAAAAGTGCAAACAAAATAATTTGAAGCATATTTCCTTCTGCCAATGCTTTGATTGGATTCGTTGGAATCAAATTCAAAACAGTTTCTTTCAATGAAACTGCAGGTGCTACTTCTGCAGCGCTGTTTCCCACGACTTTACTCAAATCAATTCCAGTACCTGGTTTGACAACTGATGCCAACATAAGCGCCAATGTTATCGCCAATGCAGTAGTTATCATGTAAAAAACTAACGCTTTGATTCCTATCTTACCTAATTTCTTCGTATCTCCCATACTCATTGCGCCAGTTACAAGCGAGAAAAATACAAGAGGTACTACTAGCATTTGCATAAGTCGTATAAATCCTTGACCTAATACGTCAAATACGCCTGCGACAATTATCGTGTCTTTTATATACGAAGAAGGTATATATAAATTAAAAATTATCCCCACTATTAATCCCAAAAACAGTCCTATAAATATTTTGGTAGTCAGGCCCATTTTTTTCTTTTTATTCATAAATATCATCTCCTTATAAATTATTTTTTTCGATGTATGCCTTTAAAGAACTCTTCCAATCTGGAAATTCATAAATTTTAGATGTATTTAATAAAAAGTTTTCGAGTGCAGTAAAATCAGGTCTATGTCCTGCTATTCTCAAATTTTCATCTTCTATTATTTCTGCGTCAATTCCTTTTATTCTCAAAATCTCTTCTGCAAATTCTTTTCTACTTGCAACGCCTTGACATGATGCGTGATATATTCCATATTCGTAAGTATTCATTAGTGTCACTATGAATTCTGCTAATTGATATGCACTTGTTGGAGAAGAAAATTGTGCTCGTGGAACTACTACTTTTCCATTTTCTCTGGCTTCTTTTATAATATCTTCTACTCTGTGATTTACAGGAGAAAACAACCAGCTAGTCCTTAGAATAAAGTGTTTTACCGAAAATTCTCGTACAAAACTTTCCCCCATCAATTTGCTTTTTCCATACATTGTAGTTGGATGAGGAGCGTCGTATTCTCTGTACGCACTTCTCGATTGACCACTAAATACATCATCGGTAGACATGTGAATCAACTTTGCATCGACAGTATTTGCAGCCACTGCCATGTTTCTAGCGCCAAGTGCATTGACTCTGAATGCTTCATCGGGATGTTCTTGACATACAACGGGATCTGTCAATGCAGAACAATTGATTATTATATTTGGTCTATTTCTTCTCGCAAATATAGATGTCTCATCGGAATTTACGATATCTACGATGTCTTTATCGGTAGCCAATACTTCGTCTTCTAAAGGATCCAAATACCTCTGCAATATTTTACCTATCTTTCCGTTTGCTCCGCTTATCCAAATCGTATTTCTATTCATTAGAACCTCCCTAAATATTTATTTCCAAAGATACTGGACAGTGATCTGAACCCATTATATCTTGATGGATTTTCGCATCTACTAAATTATCCTCTAAATCATCACTCACTATAAAATAATCTATTCTCCAACCTGCGTTTCTCTCTCTAGCCTTTGCAAAATAAGACCAATAAGAATACTCGTCTTTTTTGTCTGGATAGAAATATCTAAAAGTATCGATGTATCCGTCATTTAATAAAATAGACATTTTGTTTCTCTCTTCATCTGTAAATCCTGCTGATCTTCTATTGCTAGAAGGATTTTTCAAATCTATCTCATTATGTGCTACGTTCAAATCGCCACACACTATCACGCCTTTTTTCTCACGCAAAATATTCAAATAATTGTGGAATTCATCTTCCCATACCATTCTATAATCTAATCTCTCCAATTTTTGCTTTGAATTAGGAGTGTATACATTGACCAAGAAAAAATCGTCAAATTCAACTGTGATGACTCTACCCTCTTTGTCGTGTTCATCAATTCCAATCCCATAACTAACGCCTATAGGTTCTTGTTTTGTATATACTAAAGTTCCAGAATATCCTGCTTTTTCAGCTGAATAAGAGTACATTTTGTATCCTTCTATTCTCATATCATCTGTAAATTGATTTTCCTTCATCTTGATTTCCTGTAAACAAAAAATATCTGCATTCAAACTATCGAATGCATCTTTAAATCCTTTTTTCCATACAGCTCTATAGCCATTTACATTCCATGATACTAATTTCATTCTATCACCTCTTGAGTTTTTATTTATTATATCATACGTTAATTTTTCATCTTATTGTAAATATTTACCTTAATGATTATTTATACCCAATTAAATGAAATTTCATGCTAAATATTTTATCAAATTTTTCTCAATAAAAAAAGCTTAAAATTCTAATTTTTGAATTTTAAGCTCTTTACTCTCATTAACGTTTCAAATAAATTGAAATTTTATATGGTTTTAACGCACTTTTCGCTTGAAGTTTTTTGCATATATTTAGTACATTATTATTAGTTTACTTTTTCTTATTTGTGTTGTTATGTATAGCGCTTTTGATATAATATATTAAAAGACCCTAAAAGGAGGCTTTATGAAAGATTATAAAAATTTTAAATTAATAGATGAACGTGAATTGACAGATATCAATTCAACTGCTTATCTTTTTGAACACAAAAAGACAAAAGCAAAAATTTTGAAGTTGGGAAATGAAGACGAAAACAAAGTATTTTCGATAGCATTCAAGACTATCCCTACTGATAGCACTGGAGTTGCACATATAATGGAGCATTCAGTATTGAACGGTTCCAATAAGTACACGACTCGTGAGCCATTCATGGATTTATTGAAATCATCTCTACAAACTTTTTTGAATGCAATAACTTATCCCGACAAGACTTGCTATCCTGTAGCGAGCAGAAATGATAAGGACTTCAAAAATTTGGTAGATGTGTATTTAGATGCTGTATTCAATCCAATTGTATATGAAAAAGAAAACATCTTTTATCAAGAAGGATGGCATTATGAATTGAAGAATATAGATGACGATATAAAATACAATGGAGTAGTGTACAACGAGATGAAAGGCTCTTATAGTTCGATATACACTATAATATTCGATGAATTGTACAAGTATTTGTATCCAGATACAACTTATTCTTATTCATCAGGTGGCGATCCTTATCATATTCCTGATTTGACTTATGAAAAATTCCTAGAATTTCATAAAAAATTCTACCATCCGTCAAACTCATTCATTTATTTCTATGGAAATGGAAATATCGAAGAAGAGTTGGATCATTTAAGCGAATATTTGGATAATTACGATTACAAGGAAATCGACACAAAAATAGAATATCAAAAACCATTTGACGCTCCTAAAAAAGTCTCTGTAAATTACAACATATCCAAAGACGAAAACCCAGATGGAAAAGATGTCCTAGTGTATGCTGTAAATACAGGTCATGTAGACGATGTGAAAGACGTATTTGTGTCTAATATTTTAAATGATGTTCTATTTTCTAACGAATCATCTAAGATAAAAGAGAGATTGTTAGAAGAGAAATTGTGTGAATCAGTAGAGAGCGTATCTTCTTACGGTCAAGAAATCACAATGGGAGTTATCGCTGAAAATTCATCCGTTGAAAAAACAGATGAATTTGAAAAAATAATCAGAGAAGAATTAGAAAAAATAGTAGAAAACGGAATCGACAAAGACGAATTGACTTCTACATTGAACAAATACGAATATTCTCTAAAAGAAGCCGGCAATTTCCACACAAAAGGTGTCATTTACTTCTTGAAATCGGCATTGAGCTTTATGTACACTGATAGTTATTACGATCAATTGCAATTTTCCGACACATTGAACAAATGTAGAGAGTTGATCGATACAGATTATTACGAAAAATTTATCGAAGAAAAATTATTGAACAACAACTTTAAAATCGTATTGTCCTTAAAAGCAACTGCTGGATTAAATCTAGAAAAAGACAACGAAGTCAAAGAAAAATTGAAAAATTACAAGGAAAGCTTATCCGAAGAGCAATTGAACGATTTGTTGGAATTGAACAAAAATCTAGAGAAATTCCAATCACAAGAAGATACAAAAGAACAAAAAGATACAATCCCTACACTTGAATTGGAAGATATCGATTCAAAATTGGAAGAAGTGGATTTGAATGAAGAAAAAATCGACAACTACACATTCCTAAATCCCGACTTATTCACTTCCAACATTCACTACGGATCTTTTATGTTCGATTTATCGAATTATTCTCAAAAAGATTACTTCTACCTATCGTTGTTATCTGATTACATCGGACTTAGCGACACACTAAATTACGATTACAAAAAGTTGTACACGCAAACTTACCTCGCATCTGGTGGAATATTCACATCTATTTATTTGAGCAACAAAAAAGATTCTGAAGAATTCACATCGAAATTCCTATTCACATTCAAGACAATCGAAAATACAGAAGACAAATGTATCGATATACTTGACGAGTACCTTTTCAATGTGAAGTTTGAAGATAAAAACAGATTCAAAAAAATCCTTCAAAATTTGAAGCAAGAATACAAGCAAAAGATACTAGAATCTGGAAATTCATTTGCCATAACTAGATCGTTAGCTGCTTTTTCGAAAAGAAGAGTATTAGAAGATGAATGTTCTGGATTTAGTTATTACGAAAAATTATCTGACTTATTGGATAATTTCGATGATAAAGCAAATTCCACACTCAAAAAGCTTGAAAAATACTACAAGCAAATAATAAACTCAAACGATATGATAGTAACAGTCATCAACGAAAAAGATCACGCACAAAAATTCTTTGAAAAATTACAAAAATCCGTAATATCAAAGATGAGTACAGAAGAAATTCCAAAAAATGACGCACCTATAAAATTTTTCAAACTAAAAGAAGCTTACAAGACATCTTCAAATGTAAACTACGTCGCAAAATCTTCCGATTTGAAAAAACAAGGATTTGAATACGACTCCAAGATAACTGTATTGGAAAACATATTGAACACTTCATACCTATACAACCAAGTGAGAGCAAAAGGTGGAGCGTACGGAGTTGGAATTGGAGTGACATTGTCAGGGGAAGTATTCGTAAGTTCGTACAGAGATCCTAACATCAAAAACACTATCGATGCATTTGACGATATGAACAAATTCATAGAAAACATGAATTTTGACGAAAAAGAAATGAAACAATTCATCATAGGTGCTGTGAACCAATTCAACCCACCAATGACTACATTGACTAAAGGTACAAGGGCGATAAATATGTATTTGGCTGGAAGAACAATAAAAGATTACGAAGATTTCTTGTCAAATATGTTGAGCACAAAAATCGATGATTTGAAAAAATTTGCAAAACTAATGCAAAAATCAATGAAAGAAAACCACCTATGTGTAGTCGGAAACGACACAAAAATAGATGAAAACATGGAATTATTCGACAAAGTAATTAATATAGAATAAAAGGAGCCTTTATGGCTCCTTTCCTATTTCCGATAGTTTGTAGAACTTGTATTCTTATATTTCTCCAAGCCCTTTTTTCAATTCGTAAATCAACTTATTTTCTATTTTGTCGATATTCATTATGAATCCCATAATTCCACCAAATATGGACTTGTTGTGCAAATTCATATCTATTTTCATCAAACTTCCATCTTCGATATCTTCAAATTCAAAATTCAAATACCCATCCAACGTTCTTGAATCGAAATCGATATAAAGCAGTTCATCTTGGATGTATTTTGTGATAGTGTAAGTCATCGTAACTCCTGCATTATCTATGATGTACTGATTTTCTTGTCCAGTAGGTTTGGAGTTGTCGATTAATCTATCTTTGATTGCAGAAAATACCGTATGATTATCTGATTTGAATTGTTCTGTCTTTTTTAATTCACTCATTTATAATTTCAACCTTTCTCTGTATTATTTCATCGAGATTTTTTTCGTAGTCGTTTATGTTTTTATAATTGGTATATTTTATTATATCATTTTTCATGAATTTAGAATTGGAAGTCATTCCAAATCCCACTATATTTTCCAATTCTTCGTTTATAACTATATTATACCTAGATGGATGTATTTTACAAAATCCTATGTTTTCCAAATTGCTGAGTATATTTTTCTGACGATAGAGATAATACGGATAGTATCCATTTTCTTTTGTCCATTTCTTGACTTCTGTCATTTGATTTTTGGCTGTGTTCTTGTCAAAATTATTTCTGTTGTATTTTTGAGAGTATTTGCTGCCGTTTTTTATGGACAAAGTGTGAAATGTTATATTTTCAGGCATCAAATTTTCCAGTATTTTTAGGTTGTCTAGTGTGTTTTTTTCATCATCGTACAACAATCCTAGTATGAAATCCATATTGACATCAAATCCTAGCTCTTTCGATTTTTCGTACAATTTTAAAAGATTTCCGTTGTCTTGAATTCTTCCCATGGCTTTCAATGCTTTTTCGTTGAATGTCTGAGGGTTGAGGCTAATTCTACTTACATTGTGTTTTCTCAACGATTTCAATTTGTAGTCGTCTAATGTATCTTCACGCCCTGCTTCAAAAGTAAATTCTTCCAAATTCTCGCTGATTAGATTGTCCTCTATGACTTCCAATAAATCGTCCAGCGATTTTTGCTCCAAACTGCTTGGAGTTCCCCCACCAACGTAAATCGTCTTGATTTTATCTTTATCGATGTGATGAGATACTTCTCTTATCTCTCGTGTAAGATATTTAATGTATTCATCTCTTCTATCGTTGTTTTTGTAAATTATCGTAGGAAATGAACAGTATTCGCACCTACTAGGGCAAAATGGAATGTTGATATAGATATTGTAATTTTCTTTATCAAATTTGATTTTCGATTGTGCTTTTTCGATTTCTCTCAATGTATCGAGAGTGTCTTGATTTATAAGATAAATTTGTTTTAATTCATCGTCTGTATGATTTCTGAGTATTTTAGATGGTTTCGTTCCAGTCAATATTCCCCAGTCGCTTTTGTAGTTATAAATTTCAGAAAAAATTCCATACAAAATCCTCTTCAATTCTACTCTTGAACTAAATTCGTATAACTTTTCGTATTTTACGTAGTTTTCTCCTATTACAAATTTGCTTTTTTCAAATTTTAAATTGTCTTTTGTATCGAATATTGTAAAAATATCTATACATTCTTTTTGGTAGTTTTTGTCTTCTAATTGTATTTTCATCTTTTCCTCAAATAATAATCCGGCATAACCAATGGAAATGCCGGTTTGATTTTATAAGTCGTCTTCTATTATCGCTGATTTTGAGTAAGCCGATGGTTTTCCTTCGAAAAAGTCCGTTTTGATTTTGTTAGGGTCGGAATATTCACTCACCCATTTCATAGAAGGAATTTCTCTTTCATAACCTTCGTACAATACTCCAAATCCAAGTCCTGTCGATCTCAAATTTCCCAAATATTTAATGTAATCTTCTACCATCTTCATTGATAATCCTTGGATTTTTTCTCCTATTACGTATTTTGCCCAAGCTATTTCAGCTTCTACTCCATATCTTATCATGCCTGTGTAGATTTTGTTTTGTTCATCTGTAAATAATTCAGGGTATTCTTTTTTCATATCCAAAATTATAGATCTGAATAACCACAAATGAGTGTTTTCATCTCTGTTGATGTATCTGATTTCTTGTACAGTTCCCGGCATTTTGCCCATTCTTCCAAGGTTGTAGAAGAACATAAATCCCGAATAGAAATACACTCCTTCCAAAATGTAATTTGCTATAAGTGCTTTCATGAAGTTCTTTTCATTTTTTTCTTCAAAGAAATCATTGTATTGATCGCCTATGAATTTATTTCTTTCCAACAAAAATTCATCGTTTTTCCATTGATACAATATGTCCGTTCTTTCTTCTGGAGAGCAAATGGTATCCAAGATGTAGCTATAAGATTGTGAATGTATAGATTCTTGGAATGCTTGTATCGACAAGCAAAGATTTATCTCGTTTGCAGTTACATAAGCTTCCAAATTAGGTAATTGTGCTGTTTGCAAACTATCCAAATAAATCAAAAATGAAAGTATTTTATCGAAAGCCGTCTTTTCATCTTCTGACAAGTTTCTGTAATCTTTTATATCTTGATTTAGATTGATTTCTTCAGGTATCCAGAAATTATTCATAGCTTGTCTGTACCATTCGCTAGTCCAAGTGTATTTGATATTGTTGAAATCGTTCAAATTCGTAGTGTTTCCGTTAATTATTTTTCTTTTTGACAATTCAATATCGCCATTTTCGTTGAATAAACCTCTTTTTTTTAATTCTTCCATTTTTTCCTCCTTATTTCACAAAAAAATCTACAGCTTCTATATATCCTTCTGCTCCTTTGCCGGATATCACCTTTTTGGCAAACGATGAAACGTAAGAAATCTTCCTAAAATCTTCTCTTGAATTCACATCCGACAAATGAACTTCTACCGTATCTATATTCACTGCTTTCAAAGCATCTAATATCGCAACTGATGTATGCGTGTATGCCGCAGGGTTGATGATGATTCCATCTGCTTTTTGGTATGCACTTTGAATGATATCGACAATGTCTCCTTCGTGATTTGATTGATAAAATTCCACATCGATGTGATTTTCTACGCAGTGCAATTTTATCTTAGATTCTATGTCTTTTAATGTCAATTTGCCATATATGTCCGGCTCTCTAATTCCAAGCATATTCAAATTAGGCCCATTAATAATAAACAGTTTCATTGAAATCCTCCAAAATCAATTTTGCAGTGGAATTTGCATCGTAATTTTTGAAATATTTGTCGCTAAATCTTCGATACAAATAATTTCTATCTTTTCTAAGTTGAGATGTCGTATTTGATTTATAAATAGGTCGGTTCTTTTTAGATAGCATATTATCGGATCTATCGATCCAGTACACTACTGAATTTTGGTGCAACAAATAAAAATTCCTTTTAACCGTTACTGCTCCTCCACCTGTAGCTACGACGAGATTTTTCTCCTTCAAAACTTCTTCCATGATTTCTGATTCTATTCTTCTGAAAAATTTTTCTCCTTTAGTTTCAAAAATCTTGTTGATGTTTCCGTACCTTTCGACTATTATTTTGTCGATATCTACTAATTTTTTGTCGCTTTTTTTGGCTATTATTTTCGCCACAGTGCTTTTCCCACTTCCAGGCATTCCGACGAGAGCTATATTCATGTTTTCAGTTCGTATTTTGTGAACTGTCTTTTCGACTAATTCTGTGTCTATCTTTTTGCCGGTGAATATTTCACTTGCTTTTATAGCTTGATATACCAACATCCTAAGTCCGTTGTCATTAGGAATCCTAAGTCTATCGCAATCCATGAGCAATGAAGTTTTATTGGGATTATACACTACATCGAATACTGCTTTTGGTTTGATGTCGGATAATTTCACGAGAGAGTGCAAATTATTCGGATACATTCCAACTGGAGTTGCATTTATCAAAATATCAGTATCTTTGTAATAATCCACGTCTTTGAATTTGTGTTTTCCTTTTCTAGAAATCACTTTTATGGATTTTGCGTGCAATCTCTTCATGCACTCAACTGCCGTTTTGCTAGTAGCTCCATCTCCTAGTATCGTCACATTCATGTTTTCAGGATTGATTTTTCTGAGTATCATGTACTCCATTCCGTCTATGTCGGTGTTGTATCCTCTTATTTTATCTGAAAAAGTTATAGTGTTGACGCATCCGATTTTTTTCGCATCTTCACTCAATTCGTCGACATAATCCATGACTTTTTCTTTGTAAGGTATTGTGACGTTGATAGCTTTTATGTCTTTTCTTTTGAAAAATTCATCCAAATCGTCCACTTCAAAATACTCGTAATTATAATCTGCTACGTACTCGTGTATTTCTTTTGAATAACTGTGTTTCAGCGATTTTCCTAAAAGTCCATATCTCATTTCAAATCTTCCTGAATCTTCTTAGATTCTTGTAGTATTTTTTCAAAAATTCTAGTTATATTTTCAGAGTATTGGTAATCACTTATTTTTTCGAAGATATCACTTTCTCTTTTTTTGTCTTCCGTTTCGATGTTGTTATTCATCTTGTATATTCCAATCTCATTGCAAATTTCGAATCTTTTTTCCACCAATTTCATTATTTCTCTGTCTAATTCATCTATTTTTGCTCTGTAATTTTCCATCCGTACTCCTTCAATAGATCGTAGATGATCAAAGCCGTTATAGATTCCATCACGCTAACTGCCCTTATTCCTATGCTAGGATCGTGCCTACCTTCTATCGTCAAAGTAGTGTTTTGTTTTGTAGATAAATCGACAGTATCTTGCGTGATGGCTATAGATGCTGGAGGTTTGAAATACACAGTAGAAATTATCGGCATTCCATTTGATATTCCTCCAAGTATTCCACCGTTATTGTTGGTTTTCGTCTTGACTACTTTTCCTTGCATATAATAGCAATCATTCACATCGCTTGCCCTCGAGTTTTTGAAATCTCTTCCCAATCCAAATTCGACTGATTTTACAGCTCCTATTCCAAAATACGCCTGTGCAAGTCGTGATTCTATGGAATCAAAAAGCGTATCTCCTACACCTGCTCTCAAATTATAGACTGCTATTTCCACGCTCGAACCTATGGAGTCCTTTTCTTTTTTCAAAAAATCGATCTTTTGATTTATCTTTTCTATAACAGAATCATCTATCACTTCTATTTCTTTTTTTCTTATATCGTAGTAATCATTGTAACACAAATCGTCAAATTTTTTATCTTCTATATCTCCAAGTGACCTCAAATGGCTAAAAACGTGAATGTCGTGCTTGCGTAAAATTTCTTCACATATAAAACCAGCTACATTTATAACAGCAGTCAATCTTCCTGAAAAATGTCCACTTCCATTGATATCGTTGAAACCATTAAATCTGATTGTAGCAGGATAATCTGCATGAGATGGTCTTGGAGTGTTGTAAATATTGGAATAATCTTTGGAATGGTGATCCGAATTTTTGATGACAAATGAAATCGGAGCTCCCGTAGTAGTATCGTTCATAATTCCAGAAATAAATTCTACTTCGTCAGACTCTTTTCTAGTCGTCGTATTGTTTTTTCCTGGCGCTCTTCTTTTCATATGAGCTCTCAACTTATCGTAGTCGATTTTCAATCCAGGTTCTATTCCTTCCAATACTGCACCTATCATCTTACCGTGAGATTCTCCCCACACAGTCAATTTTACAAGTTTACCTATAGATGACATTGCTGCCCAGCCTTTCCATATCGTCAAAAAACGATGGGTAAGATTTTTTCACTGCTTCCCATCCTGTAATTTCAATTTCATCTACTAACATCGACGCTATCGCTGCCGTCATTACAATTCTATGATCGTCAAACGAATTTACTACTGCAGATTTAGCTTTTGATTTGTAGATTACAAATTCATCTTCTTTTACTTCGCACTCTATTCCCAGAGATTTCAACATCTCATAAGTGGATTGTACTCTATCGGATTCTTTTAATCGCAACCTTTTTATGTTGGTGATTACCGATTTGTCGCATTTTTGTGACAATACCAAAGTCAATATAACGAACAAATCTGGAGTCTGCGATATGTCCATTTTATAAAAATCTTCATTTGATTTTATGTCTTCCAAAATATCCAAGATTTTCTTATCGCCTTGAACGCTGTCACTGTTTAAATTTGAGATATCGATATCTGCGCCCAAAGCATTTGCACATATGAAAAAAGAAGCGTTCGACCAATCTCCTTCTACAGTTATTTTCTTTGGAGATTTCAACCTTTGATTTTCTACTACGATTAAATCATCCTCTATCGAACTTTCCACTCCAAAAACTTTCAGACATTGTCTTGTGATTTCCACATAGCTTTTCGATTGTAATTTGGATTGCAATTTAATTTTGCATCCTCCGATAAGTGGAGCTACCATCATAATTGCAGAAATATATTGACTCGATACATCTCCTGGAAATTCAAAATCAATTCTGTGGAAATTTCCATCAACAGTAAAGGGAAGTTTATCCGAACTAAAAGTGATACCTGCCAATTTCAACTGTTCCATCAGTTCAATTATTGGCCTATCTTTTAGTCTATTAGTAGAAGTTATATGAGTCTTTTGGCTCAAAAAATTCACCAAAGGCAACAAAAATCTCAACGTGGAGCCAGAATCTTGGACATTTATCTCCGATACGTCTTTTTGGAAAAAAGATGGACTTACCACGACTTCGTTTCCGTTTATATTTATATCCACGCCTAAATTTTTCAAACAATTTATAGTTGTCATGATATCATTTGAAAATTCATCTATCACAATCGTAGTTTTCTCATCTGCAACTGAAGACAATATCAAAAACCTATGTGCAAATGATTTCGAAGAAATGGCTTTTATCTTGCCTTTTAATTCATCTGTGAATATTTTCATGAATATCTCCCAAAATTTTCCTATAATCGTTTTTATTTAATTTCAATATAGAACATTCTCCAACTTTTTCAGATATTATCAAAACAACTTCATCTTTTGTGTTTTTCTTGTCTCTGAGACTCACATCGTACAATTCATCTATAGGATAATCGTAAATTTTATCCAAATTGTACATCTTCAAAACCTCTAACACATCGCTATAATCTTCGTTGTATTTTTTCGCCATGCAATTTATTCCGTATGCTACTGCGTGACCGTGCATAACTGTGTAGTCGGACAATTTTTCGATAGCATGAGCTATTGTATGTCCGTAATTCAACATTTTTCTCACGTCATTTTCCAATTTATCTTGTAATACGATGTTCTTTTTGATAGTAACGCAGATTTCCACGACTTCCGATAAATTTTTATGCTTTGTGAATCTATTTGATTTTATAAGCTCAAACAATTCCTTGTCGAAGCAAACAGCGTATTTTATGACTTCTCCAAATCCATCTTCAAACACATAATCATCCAACGTCTTCAATAAAAGCGGATCTATTATGCACAAAGCAGGATCCTTGAAACAACCTACCAAATTTTTTCCCGTTTTCAAATCAATTCCCGTTTTTGATCCGACAGAAGAATCCACCATGGATAACAACGTAGTTGGAATTTGTATAAGATCGACTCCTCTCATGAAAGTCGCCGCTACAAACCCTGCCAAATCGCCCACTACGCCTCCACCAAAAGCTATGACAGTATCATCTCTGTGGTATCTCAAACTCATATATTCCATTATCTTTTCATATTCGCTAAAACATTTAGATGATTCTCCCGGTGATATTACATAAAATTCGTGTTCTATTTCCAAATCATCCAACAAAATATCCATAGTCTTGTAATGATATTTGTACACATTTTCATCGGTTATCACGATAGCTTTTGATTTTATATAACTTTTCAAATAGCTTCTAGCGTTATTCAAAGCATCCAATCCGACAATGCAATCATAACTTTCTACATTTATTACAGAATACATTCCCTCAATTTACCAACCTTTTTCATTATCGTTCTAAACCTCTCACAAGTTACAGATTGTGGTCCATCGCTCAATGCATTTTCAGGATCGTTGTGTACTTCTATCATAAGCCCATCACATCCTGCAGCAGTGCTTGCCAATGACAAAGGTTGAACGAAAGAATATTTACCACTAGCATGAGAAGGATCTACAATTATAGGAAGTTGTGATAATTCCTTCATTGCAGGAATAGCCGACACATCGAGAGTATTTCTAGTGTACGATTCAAAAGTCCTTATTCCCCTCTCACACAATATGACATTGTCATTTCCACCTGTCATTATATACTCTGCACTCATTATCCATTCATTGTAAGTTGCAGACAATCCTCTCTTCAACAAAATAGGCTTTTTAGAATGTCCCAACTCTTTTAAAAGCGAATAATTTTGCATATTTCTAGCTCCTACTTGTAGCATATCTACATCGCTAAAATAATCCAAATCAGATAAATCCATTATCTCCGTAACTATTGGAAGACCTGTCTCTTTCTTCGCTTGTAATAATAAATCTATTCCCTTTTTGCCCAAACCTTGAAATGCATAAGGTGAAGTTCTAGGTTTGAAAGCACCTCCACGCAACAAATTTGCTCCGCTTTTTTTCACACTTCTAGCTATCTCAAAAATTTGCTCTTCGCTTTCCACAGAACAAGGTCCTGCAATTACGCAAAAATTTCCAGCGCCTATCTTGACGCCATCTACATCTACTACATAACTTTCCGGATGTAACTTCTTATTGGCTTTAGTGAATGGCTCTTCTATCCTAATGACCTTATCTACAATATCAAACCTTCCAATCAATTTTTCATCTATACTTGAAGTATCTCCGATCAAAGACAATACAGTGTACCTTTCTCCTGTAGTTTCTTCAATACTAACATCTTGCTCACGCAAAAAATTCATAAGTTTTTCTAATTCATTTTCATCTGGATTTCTTTTTAATTTAACAATCATTCTTTTCTCCAATAAATCTTATTCTATTAATAGTATATCAAAAGTGAGATATTTAGTATAATATAATTAGATAAATTTAGAAAGAGTGATAGAGATGATAGAATCAAATGATTGGCTTTTAAAACAAATCAACGTAGTAAGTGATTTCCTACAAAAACTTTTTACAGATATGGAAGAAAACCGAAACTTAAAAGAAAACGAAGAATATCAAAGAGAATCCTTCGAATTTGAAAGACTATTGGAAAACATGATAGATAACGACCAAATCAACGAAGCAGAAAATTTGTTGTTCGAAAAATTAGAGACAAACAACCTAATGTATGCAACCATAGCTACTAGATTTTACGACAAATTAAAATCATTGTCCGACGAAAAATTACAAAGATCAAACTATTCTAGAGAAGAAATCCTACAAGGATTGAACGATATGTGCGATGTTCTAGGACTTCAAATATTCAAAGAAAATTAAAAATCGGAATGATATGTGAATAATTGCACGTATCATTCCGATTTTTTTAATTATAAGCTCTTTGCCAAATTTCCCTTATCTTTTGCATAATATCTCTATCGACTCTTTTTGGATACTCATATCCCAAGGCTTCTGCTACACTTAGACCTTCTTTTCTGAAAAGTTCGCAAGAACTAAATAAAGTATTCCACAAATTTTCCAACTCTGGAAGAGGATAAGTCTCCAAATACTTTTTATAGTGATCTTCTTGCAAATAAGTCTTGATGTATTCGTAATTATATCCAATATTTACACTGTAATCGTAGTTGCTTTCGATATAGTGTCCTGTCATCTTGTCTACATTTTCCCTCACATTTGCAAACATATGAATAGCGTAGATTTCTTCTTTTCTATACAATCCCTTTGCCACATTCAATGCACTTATGAACATTTCATTCACAATCGACTCAAATTCACTTCTAGTTGGTTTAGGTAATCTAAAATACACATCCGATTTCGTTATATTGCCCACTAATACTTGATCCTTATCCAACAAAATCTCAGATTGACTATCTTGATTTATATAATCTTGGACAGTATTATCCTTTATGAAAAAAATCCTTATCTTAGTGATATCGTTCAATACTATTGTATAACTCACATTGTTGGGATTGATTTTGTTCGTATAAGAAAGCTTATCTGACTTTTGCAACATAAGGCAATCGTCAAATAATGTCGATATAAAATGAGAATCCTTGAATTTTTCAAAATCACTAACTCCAAACACATAATGGTAGTCGTTATTTTCGTAACTTCTAATAGATGGATTTTGTCTTCTTCCAGTCTCAATCAAACTTCTGACCTCTTCATTTGAATTGGCAAATTCCATAACCTTGTCTTTAATAACATTACCCATAAAATCACCTACCATTAAATTTCTTCACAAAATCGTAAATTTCCATAGGAGTCTCTGCTACAAAAATAGCCTTCCCAAACTCTTCACGACTTCCAAAACCATACTCTGCTGCGATGGCTTTGATTTCATTTTTATAAGCTCCCTCGATATCATGGTGTCTATCGCCTATCATAACAGACTCATCTGTGATTATCCCTGTATTTTCAATCAAATATCTTATGACATCTGCCTTTTCTACTCTCGACTGATCCATCGTAGCACCTGCCACAAAAGAAAAATATTGAATCAAATCATTATCTTTCAAAATCCTCTTGGCAGAAGATTCTACTTTACTCGTAGCGAGAAATATTTTGAACCCATCATTGTAGAATTTCTCGATAGTTTCTACAATACCATCGTAAAGAGACATCTCCGATATCCCTTTAGTCAAATAATAATCTCTAAAATCTTTTATCAAATCATCGCTTTCTTCTTTACTGAATCCCAAATTCATATAACTATCTTGCAATGGAGGGCCGATAAAAGATACCAAATTTTGCTCTTCGTATTTAAAATTTATCTTATCCAAACTGTATTTAACGCCTTTGACGATACCTTCATATGAATTAGTTATAGTACCATCAAGATCAAAAATTATATTCTTTATCATCTCTTCTCCTTTTACACTATTATACCACAGCAAAACGGACAAAATATCCAAAATTCAATTACAATTTATCAGATATTTTTTAAAATTAGGCAATAAAAAATGGGCATTTACTGCCCATAATTTTTTATTTTGTCATACCAGTTGTATCCATGTTTCTTGCTTGTGCTTCTTCGTCAAGTCTTTGATCCATTTCTTCTTCAACTGTTTCTTTTTCTACAACTGTTGTATCATTTGCAGGATTTGAATTTTCAATCTTCATATCTTGTTCTCTCATTACTCTCAAACCTTCTTCAAGTCCTTTATCGAATAAGTGACAAGCTACAAAGTGGTTATCTGCTATCTCTTCCAATTTTGGTCTATCTGTTCTACAGATTTCCATAGCATAATTACATCTAGTGCAGAATTTACATCCTTTAGGTGCATCAATTGGAGAAGGAATTTCACCTTGCAATTTAACACGGCCTTCGCTTGATACATCAGGATCTGGAATAGGTATAGCTGAAATCAAAGCCTTAGTGTATGGGTGCAATGGTTGATTGTAAATCTTTGTATTTGATGAAACTTCAACCATACTTCCCAAATACATTACGCCTATTCTATCTGAAATATGCTTAACCATTGACAAGTCGTGAGAAATAAATAAGTATGTCAATTTATTTTCTCTTTGCAATTTGATAAGCAAGTTTACAACTTGCGCTTGTATACTTACATCAAGTGCTGAAATAGGTTCGTCACATACTATGAATTCAGGTTCTACTGCTAACGCTCTTGCGATACCAATTCTTTGTCTTTGTCCACCTGATAATTCGTGTGGGAATCTAGCTCCGTGTTCTGCATTCAATCCTACAGTCTTCAATAAGCTTGTAATTCTATCTTGAATTTCTTTTTCTTTCAAATCTGGGAAATGCACTCTGATACCTTCACCTATGATATCACCAATTGTCATCTTAGAATCCAATGATGAATATGGGTCTTGGAAAATCATTTGAGCTTTTTTCTTGAAAGCTTGTTTGTCTTTTCCCTTTAAAGTTAGAGTATCTTTTCCTTCATATATAATTTGTCCATTTGTAGGATCGTACAAATTGATTACAGTTCTACCACAAGTAGTTTTACCACAACCTGATTCACCTACAAGACCGAATGTTTCCCCTTTGTATATTTTTAAATTTACATTTTCAACAGCTTTTAATGTCTTGTTTTTACCAACTTTAAAAAACTTATCCAAATTTTTTAATTCAACAAGCACATTATCATCTGAGTATTTATTAAAATTTTCTTTAACTTTAGTTTCTGACATAGCTCACTCCTAATATGGTCTTTCAACTTTTGGTGCTTGTTCATGAGTCAACCAACATCTACACATATGGTGTTCTGAATAACGTGTTTCTGGTGGTTTCTTTTCTCTACAAATTTGCATTGCATAATCACATCTTGCAGCAAATGGGCATCCTGGAATTTCCATCAATAGATCTGGTGGAGTTCCTCCCAATGAATACAATTCGTTGTCCTTAGAAGAGTCCAATCTAGGAACGCTCATCAACAAAGCCCAAGTGTATGGGTGATGTGCATCTTTGAATATTTCTTGTACTGTACCAGTTTCCATGATTTCGCCGGCATACATTACTTGAATTCTATCTGCAAAATCGGCAACTACTCCCAAATCGTGAGTTACTAGAACTATAGAAGTGTTCTTTGTATCTCTTAAATCTCTCATCAAGTCCAAAATTTGAGCTTGGATAGTTACATCAAGGGCTGTAGTTGGTTCGTCTGCCAAAATTACGTTAGGGTTACATGCCAATGCTATGGCTATCATAACTCTTTGTCTCATACCACCTGATAATTCGTGTGGATATTGATTTACACGTTCTTCAGCATTTGGAATATTTACAGTCTTTAATAACTTAACAGCTTCTTTTTTAGCTTCATCTTTTGAAAGATCTGTGTGTAAAAGAAGTGATTCAGTAATTTGTTTACCTATTTTCATAGTTGGGTTAAGAGATGTCATTGGATCTTGGAAGATCATAGACACATCTGAACCTTTGTATTGTCTCAATCTCTTTTTGTCCATCTTCAAAACTTCTTCATCCATGTATTTTATAGAAGATGGTTCTTTTATAACTGCTGATTGTGGTAATATTTGCAATATTGACTTACTAACTACTGTCTTACCACATCCAGATTCACCTACTAGAGCAAGTGCTTCTCCATCGTAAATATCAAAGCTTACTCCTCTAACGGCTTTTACTTCACCTGCATAAGTATTGAAAGATACATTCAAATCTTTTACTTCAATAACTTTAGGTCTATTTGTATAATCTTTAGCTGCTCTTGCAGTTCTAGTGATTTCTGAACTCAATTCTACTTTTTCTTCAGATTCTACAGCTGCATTTTCTTCAACAACTTCATTTTCTTCTGTTTTCTTTAATTCATCTATATCTTTATATTTGTTCTTACTCATTGGTATTCCTCCTACTGTCTAAGGTTAGGGTCAAGCGCATCTCTCAAGCCATCACCTAGTAAAGTAAATGAAAGCATTGTCAATCCTATCATCAATGCTGGGAAAAACAATTGATATGGATAAAATTGGAATACTTGTTGAGCTTGTGATGACATCAAACCCCAAGAAGTATCTGGAGGTTGTACACCAAGTCCCAAGTAACTCAAGAATGCTTCACCAAATATATATCCAGGAATATCGAACGAAATTGATACAAGTATTACGTTCAATGTGTTAGGAATAAGGTGTTTGATGATGATATCTTTATTGCTAACTCCCAATACACGAGCTGCCATTATATAATCTTGTTCTTTTAATGAAAGAATTTGACCTCTTACAAGTCTCGCCAAACCACACCATCCAGTGATAGTCATGGCCAAAATAAGTGTTCCTATACCATTTGAATTTAATGCAAGTCTCAATATGATTACCAACAACAAATAAGGAATAGAAATCAATATTTCTACAATTCTCATCATTACTGTGTCTACTCTTCCACCAAAATAAGCAGAAGCAGCACCGTAAATACTACCTATAACAGTACCTATTATGGCTCCGGCAAGACCGATTATTATAGAAACTCTACCACCTTTCCACACTCTAGTGAACACGTCTCTTCCAAGTTCGTCAGTACCGAACCAGAATTTTCCGTTTGGAGAAATATTTACATCTCCTACTAGTTGTTCGTGAGAGTATCCTGTAATCATTGGTCCTACTATTACCATTACTACCAATACTATCAATATAATGAAAGCAACTAAAGCTGCTTTGTTTGCTTTGAATCTTCTCCAAGCGTCAGACCAGTATGTTACTACAGGTCTCGCTATAAATTCTGATGATTTATCTTCATCTGTAAGTCTTCTGAATTTGCTTTGATCTATTTTTTCCATACTAATCCCCTAATCTATAATTTTAATTCTTGGATCTGCAATACCGTACAATATATCTACAACTAATTGAGAGACTAAGAACAAGAATGCATAGAAAATAGTAGTACCTATGATCATAGGATAATCTCTTGCTGTTATAGATGTTACGAAATAGCTTCCTAAACCTGGTATAGAATACATACTTTCAATAATGAAAGAACCAGTAAATATACCTACGATTTGTGGTGCTATTATTGTAATAATAGGAAGTATTGCATTTCTGAATACGTGTTTTCTAATTACATTAAAACCAGACACACCTTTTGCTCTAGCAGTAAGTATGTAATCTTCATTTAAAACTTCCAAAACATTACTTCTCATATATCTTGCATAAGTTGCTATTGAACCAAAGCACAATGCAATAGATGGTAATATAGTGTATTCCGTTCCTTCTCCATAGCCTGAAGTTGGGAATAAATTTAATTTTACTGCAAATGCATATTGTAACAATGCACCCAATATGAATACCGGTATTGTTATACCTAAAATTGCCAATACACTTATGATATAATCCGGAACTTTTCCTCTATTCAATGCCGCTAAGATACCGAATATTAAACCTATAACTAAACCGACGATCATAGCTTGTCCACCGATTCTTCCAGATACTGGTGCAGTTTCTTTTATTGTTCCACTTACTTCTCTACCTGGATATTTATAAGAAGCTCCCAAATCTCCGTGCAATGCATTTTTTAGGAATATTGCATATTGAGTTGTAACAGGTTTGTCTAGTCCATATTTTGCCTTATAGTTTTTAATTGTTTGCTCAGGAAGTGTTTTTCCCATCGCAGATAATGGATCCCCTTGAATGTTGTGCATCAAGAAGAATGTAGCTGTTGTTATTATAAATAATGTCAACAACATGTACAAGATTCTCTTTATAAGATATTTTAACATGAGTCCTCCTATATACAACTAGTAGGCTGTTACAAGTGACTTGTAACAGCCTGCTATTTGTTATTAGTTAATTTGTGTAACGTTAGTTAATTTATTTCTTTTCCAAATAAGTGTATTTGTAACCAGCTGATGAGAATTGGTTAATGTTGATATTCTTTACATAGTCTTGATAGTACATGTTAGTAGTACCAGATATGATTGGAATAATTACTGTTTCGTCAGCTAATATTTGTTCAGCTTTCTTGTAGTATTCAGCTTGTTTGTTAGGATCTTTTTCTTTTGCTGCGTCAGTTATCAATTTATCGTATTCTTTGCTAGTCCAACCAGTTCTTACTGCGTTAGCGCTTGAAGTGAATAATCCCATCATAGCTGCTGGATGGTTGTAGTCAGCTGTCCAAGCAAGATATCCCATTTGGTAATCACCTTTGTTGATCTTACCTGAAAGAATAGCCCATTCCATCATTTCCAATTTAACTTTTACGCCTAATTTATTTTGGTAATTTTGTTGCATGTATTCACCGTATTTCTTCAAATCAGGAGAGTTTGTCATGATAAGACTAACTTCTAATTTTGAAGGATCTGGATCCATACCTAATTCTTTAAGACCTTCTACCAATAATGCTTTAGGATCGCCTAATTTATCAGCCATTTCTTTTACTGGTTGACCTGCTACATCTCTGTATTTAAGTTCATTGATAGTGATTGCTCTTGGTATCCAGAAGTAAGCTGGTGCTGATTTACCTTTAAGAACTGTGTTGTTGAATCCTTCTCTATCTAATGCGATGTTGAAAGCTTGTCTAACTTTTTTGTTCTTGAATAATTTATCATTGTGGTTAACTGCTAAGTAATCAACTGCTGGGATGTCTACTTTAGCAACCTTAGTTCCTTCTCTCTTGTCAAACTTAGAAGTCCATTCTGGTTTGTTTGTGCTTACGCTCATTACTTCTGAAGTTTGGAAAGCGTTCATCATTGTGTTTGTATCAGTTATAACTCTAAGGTTAACTTTTGATAATTTAACTTTATCTTTATCCCAATAATTGTCGTTCTTTTCTAGAGTTAATTTAGAATTGTGTTTCCATTCTGTTAATTTGAATGGTCCGCAACCTACGATTGTGTTTGCTTCAGAACCAAATTGTTCGCCGTGTTTTTCAACTACGTCTTTTCTTTGTGGGAAGCATACTCTAAATGGAATTATGTTTAAGAAATATTGAGCAGGTGCTCCTAATTTTATTTCCAATGTTTTGTCATCTAATGCTTTTACTCCTAATTGATCGATTTGAGCTTTTCCAGTGTTTACTGCTTCAAAGTTTTTGATATCAGCTAATAAGAATGATGATCCAGAACCAGTTTTTGGATCTACAGTTCTTTTGATACCGTATTCAAAATCTTTTGCTGTTAATGGTTGTCCATCTTCCCATTTCAAACCATCACGTAATGTGAATTTGTAAGTCATGGCATCTTCAGAGATTTCCCATTTTTCAGCTGCTGCACCTTCTGGTTTCAATGTCAAATCTTCGTTTTGAACAAGTCTGATAAGTGGTTCGTATACATTCAATACTACTGTATTTCCGTACATGTCACTACCTTTTTGTGCATCTATAGAATCTGGATCAGCAGATAAGAAAGTATTATATACTGTGTTATCTCCTTTTGCTCCACCTTTTCCGCCATTGCCACAAGCTGTACCAGCTAGCATGATGCCGGCTAACATCAAGGCAACAAACCTTTTCTTGTTTCTCATTTACAATTCCTCCTTAATTTTTTTCTATATGAGAAAATCCGAATTATCCGTGAAAACTCAAAAAAATTCTAGAATACTTACGTATTTTGTTTCCACGTTTTCGTAAATTTATTATAACACGAATATATGAAAATGATAACATGACTATATTTTTTTTAAAATATTTTAATATTATATTGTTATTGATTTGTCTTTTAAAAAATTTTTATTATTTTTTTTGATTTAGTTTTTTATTTTATGGCGATATTTTCGTAATATAAGACAGTTTTACGTAAAAATATTGTTTTTCCAAGGCTTAATGATAGGTATTATCGTTTTCCCTTTAGTTAAATATTTTAACATTTTTTAATTTAGTGTAGTTATTTTCTTTGTTAAAAAACAGTTATTCAATTTAATTCAGCATTGTGATAATACGATTTAGTAATTTTGTAACACTCATTTTATTAAAATTCATAATTTTTTTCTTCTCGATTTTAAAATTTTTTGATATTACACGTTATTCAAAGCATAAAATAACCCAATTTATACTACAAAATTTTTAAATAATATAAATTGGGTTTCAATTTTATTATAAATTTTTTATTAATTCATCCACCATAGAGTCTTGTGTAGACCAAGAAGTACATATTCTTACGTTGACGTATTTTTCATTTCTGTAGTTGACGCAAAAATTGAATTTTTCTTTTAGTCTTTCATATCTTTCTATTTCCATGTCTACAAATGTAGTGTTGGTAGTGGAATTTGATGTCAAGATGTAATTTTTCTCTCTTAATTTTTCTCTTATTCTATCGGATTGTTCGTCTGCTTTTTTAGCTAGTTTGAAGATTAAATCGTCTTTGAATAATTCTTTGAATTGTATTCCCAAGAATCTAGCTTTTGCCAATAACATTCCTGAGCCTTTGATATAGTGTTTGAAATTTTTCTTGAAGTCGTCGTTATTTATTATCAATGCTTCTCCAAACATAGCTCCACATTTTGTTCCACCTACATATGTCACATCGACTATTTCGCAGATTTCTTTTAATGTGAGGTCGTTGTTTGATGCCGATATAGCGTATGGAAGTCTAGCTCCGTCCATGAATAGATACAATCCGTATTTATCGCAAACTTCTCTAATTGCTAGAAGTCTTTTTTTTGTATAAATAGTACCTGATTCTGAAGAATTAGTTATATAAACCATTTTAGGGATTGGCTTATGGAAAGGTGCGCTATCTTCTATTCTTGTTTTTACAAATTCTTCTATCGCTTGTGGTGTCAACAATCCGTCTTTGTCTTCTATGATTTCTATTTTATGACCTGTATCTTCAATTGCTCCAGTTTCAAGGGTGTTGATGTGAGCATTGCTACATGCAATGACGCTTTCATGAGGTCTCAATGCAACTTTTATGACTAATTTGTTGCAAGCCGTAGAACCATGTATAAAATACACGTCTTGTCCTGAAATTTTTGATTTTATAAGTTCTTTGGCTTCTATTGTATATTCATCGTATCCATATCCTTGTTGTTGGATCATGTTGGTTGTTTCAATTGCTTTTATAATGTTTGGGTGAACACCCTCTAAGTAATCGCAGTTAAAGTTTATCATAAATTTCTCCTCTGTATAGTAACTATTTTGTTAAATCCACGATTATTATAACACTTAATAATTTTTTGTAAAGAAGCGCTACAAACTATTTTTTATATAGGCATTCGAATTCATAGAACGCTTTTTGTCCATCGGAATAAAAGTAGTTTGCAGATTTTAAAATTATTTTGTACTTGTGTGATTCTACGACTCCTTCTGATATGACCATGTCATTATCAGTATATCCATCGATATTTGGACCTTGTTTATCCCACATATTTTGGAGTTTCTTATCGATTTCCTCTAGATTTACTTTGCCTATTTTTTGATTTTTGTATTCTATAACAATTTCATTGGATTGTTTCTCGAATAAAAATCCTCCTTGATAATAATCGCCTAATTTCCCTTGAGAGATATCGTAGTCAAATGAAAATGGTCCGTATATTTTGTCGTATTCTTCTACATTCCATTCATCCTTTTCAAATGAATAAGTTCTATTTTCTCCGTATTTTGATTCGAATTCATCTCCTCTAAATCCAAAAACGTTGTATATGTTGGTAGTGTCTGCATAGAACCCTCTACTCATATAAGGAAGTTCTTGTATTTTGTGTTGTTGAGAGAAGTATTCAAGTTTTCCCACTATTTCTTTTATTATAGCAGGATTTACGTTTTTTACTTTTTGTATTTTTCCGTCTACTAATATGTGTTCTTGAGTTAATAACTTATCTAGTCTTCCCTTTTGGTCGATTTTACTCATGTTGTATGCAGATACAGGTCCCACTGTCGATATCAATACGATTACCAAAAGCGTTATAGGAATTACTATCGCAGTTTTTTTGTTGAAAAACAAGTAATATATCATCGATAATACTATGAATATTCCACCTGCAACTACGAGGTATCTTTCTTCTGTAATTCCGTATTTGTTGATTCTCAAGTACATAGAATAAAACATCATGACAGATGATATCAGTATTAGTATAGGTTGAATTTTGGAATATACCTTGGTGAATTTATCGTCTATTGTCTTAGCCATCATCAAAACTATAACCGACAACAGTCCGTACCACAATACAAGATTTGTTATAACGTTGTTAGGTATGGATTTCGATATGATAACTTTGCCAAAATACACTACCAGTACGATTCCATACGCCAAGAATATGGGCTCTACTATCCTCGTGAACAAAAATTTGAACGCACTTATCCATCTGACTTCTTGATCCGATTCTTCAAAATGAAGAGGGAATTTCGACAAAATCATAATCGAATTGAACATCAAAAACACGATTGTCCCAGCTATTGCAGCCATTGTGTCTATTCTAAATTCTATTTTGAAAAGTTCTCTTATAGTGAGAGATATTGCCACAACTCCTGCAAAAATAACTACGCAGTAAACGATGGACTCTATTATGCTTATAATTATTTTTACGACATAGCTTGCATAGTTTGATTGGATGTTGGATTTTCCCACTATGAACATTCCTATAAAAAGCGACAAAAACATTCCAATTTGAAATATTCTTATTTGAAGTCCGTAATTTTCCCCAAATCTAAAAAACCCAAAATAACTTATCGCAGCTATTGCTATAATGTCCAATACATAAAACAAAATTTTGTGCTTCACTGAAAAATCTTTCGATTTATCCGAGGTAATCAATTTTGTAATCATGAACGCCATCGCAAGATACAAAAGCGAGACTACTAAATTGTACCCAAAGTAATAATTATTCAATCCAAAATTTACATCACATATGTAGCACACATAAAATATCGTAGCTAATAAAACTGCCAACAAAACCATTGGATATTCTTTGATCGTGTTGAATACGTTATTCAACCTTAATTTGATTTTCATATTCTCCTCCACATCTCGTCTTTTAATCATTATATCACTTTAGAAGTTATAAAAATCATGAAAAAACCAATATTTGACATTTCGTTGACATTTTGCAACTATTGCACGTTTTCAATATTGAGAAGAAAGTTTTTAATCTCTAATCCGTACTTATAACCCGTCAAGTTGCCATTTTTTCCTACAACTCTATGACATGGAACAAATATTATAATCTTGTTGCTTCCGATTGCATGTCCCACTGCCCTTGATGATGTTTTCTTATTGTAAATCTTCTCGTATCTATCTTTTATATCGGAATAACTCACAGTATCTCCGTATTCGATATCTTGTACTAGTTTTAGAATTTTGACCTGATAAGCTGTTCCTGTTATAGTCACCTTTTCAAAAGGTTCTAATTTTTCTCCATCTAGATATTTTTTCAGATAATTCACTGCTTCATCTATGATTTCGTCAGAATCTTCTTCTATCTCATAATCTACCAATTCGCATTTAACAATGGATTTTCCATCGCTTTCCAACAATATATTTCCTATTTTACTTTTAAATACTTTCTTCATAACAAAAATAGCTCGGATTTCTCCGAGCTCATCCTTTATTTTACATCTAAATTCTTGATTGCATTTGTAAACAAAATCGACAGTACAACAGATACTACTCCTATTGCCAAATCGAACACCATATTCAAACCTTTTATCCATTTGAATCCGATCAACATGTAATCGTAGAAGAAAAAGTTCGCACATATAACTAAAGCTGTCACTAAAACGAATACTTTTATAGGTCCAAATTTGTACGCTAAGAATATCACCGATGAGAACAACATGCCACAAAAAGCCGTAAAAGCAAACAATTCAGGCATATATCCAACCAAAGATGATTTTTTGAATATACCTACTGAATCGTAGTATACATTTATATTGTTTGCAGATAAATAATTCACCAAAAATCTAGTCGAATATATTATTCCTATTAATATCGCAAACACCAATATAACGTTGAATATTCTCTCTACTATAGTCGCTTTCTTTATCGATTTTCTGTGATAAGATGATTCCAATGCCATTCCAAAATCTTGGAAATAATCTTTTGTCGCTATCATCAAATAAAACAAAGTATTGAGCAAAAATAGCGGTATCAAATACATAAATAAAGGAAGTTTCCCCAAATCAAATTTCCATATATGAAAATAAGACAATGCTGTTATTATTCCAAATATAACTACGGAAACTAAAATCGTATTGATGGCATATATAAAACTAGCCGACAATTTCTGTCCTAAAAGTCTTCTCATATTCTCCCTCCTCTATCATTGTAATCAATTCGTCTACTGGCAATGGTTCAATACTACATCCGTTGTTTTGCAACAAATCGTATTGACCTTCTGTTATATCGTCGTAGATTTTTATTTCATCTTCAATTCCATCTGAATTTCTAGTCATTATCTTCTTGTAATTTACTGCTTCTATGGTCTCTTTCGGCCCTCTTATGATGTGTGCCTTTGAAATTATATTGTGCTTTGTGTCTGTGAATTCCACTCTACCATTTTTCATTACTATTAAATTGTCGAAGAAAACTTCTTCAACTATAGGTGCAGTTATCAAAATCGTATTTCTAATCACTTCTTGTCTATTTTTCAACACATCCATGAACTGAAGCGATAATTTTTTGTCTGAAATATCGAAATTTTTCAATATAATTAGCTTTTTATTCGTAGCCAAAGCAGAAGCCATAAGTACAATATTGCAATAATCGTCTTTCAAGTCGCTCAACTTTGCGTAATCATCTATCGCAAAATCTTTTATAACTGAGTTCATGAATTGTTCATCAAAATTTGCATTTAATTTTTTCTTTAATTTCAAATATTTTTTCACTTTCATTGAAGAATTATAATCTTGTAAAAAAGTAGAAAAAGCAACCTGTGATTTCAAATCAGGATCATCTAATACGCTTTTTTTCTCGTCAACTCCATTCAAAAAATCTCCTTTGTATTTTGTAGTGAACGATCCCAAAATATCAAACAACTCTGCGATATTTTTGTCATGACCTGCAAAAAAGTACGTATATCCCTCTTCTATCTCAAGGTTACAGTCCAAATCTATTTTCTTTAATCTTCTTTTCTTATTTATGTTATCTATCGTGTACATAAAATCTCCTATTTAAATCTCGAATGAGATAATCTACTTGCTGCAGCCGCTGCTATAGCTGCTACTATATCATCTAAAAATGTATTGACCACATTCATCTTGCCAACGTCTAATTCATTGATTATTCCTATTTTTTCCTTATCAAGATATCCAAAATTGGTAAATCCTATCGAACCGTATACGTTGATTATAGATAGTGCCAACACTTCATCTATACCATAAAGTCCTTCATCTGATTCTATAATTTTTTGAATAGGATCGTCAAACAATCCCTTATCACACGCTTTATCTATAGCTATACCTGTCAACACACAATGAAGCACTTCTCTTTTTTCCAAAACTTTTTCTACATTTTCAGTACACAAATCTATAGTCAAATTTGGATAATATTTTTCTTGAAGTTTGTATACTATTTTGGAAATATCTTCTATTTGTACGCCCCTATCGTTTAATTGATTGACGGCAATTTCCTTCAATTCTTTTATAGTGTATGGATATTCTGACACCTTTTTCTTGCCCATTCCAACCTCCTAAAAACAGTTATAGTTATATTTTACCCAAAATCCATTTGATTTACTCTATTTATCAGGTGATTTTATCGAATAAAACATTGGAAATTCGCTATAATCAAATTGATTTATTTACTTATATCATATATTATAATAAGTTGATTTACAAATATACAAAATGGCCCTGAATAATCAGAGCCATTTCCGAAATTTATTTTATTTTTCTGTATAAGATTTGATAATGTACTTGCCGTCTTTGTTCTCTAATGTAAGTGTCCTCGAAGCATTTTCTTTTAATATCAAATCATTTCCTTTTATTTCTCCTTCTCTTGGGTAAAATGTTCCGATGCTACTGTCACTTACAAATGTGTAATAGGCATCGTATTCTTTCAAATACAAAGCTTTGTCTTTTTGTGATATATCATCTGACACTATTCCAGCATACTTTTGCAATGTGGCATCCACTAGATTCTTGTCGATTTCAACTAATGGCATAATTTTACTCGAAGACTCATATTCAGAAAAATTATCCAATTTTTTCAATTTTTCTATTTTCGTATTATATTCTTCTGTATTTTCTTCTATATATTTAGATGGAAAATATCTTATAAAGCTTTCCAAATCTATTTCTTTTGGATTTGAATAACTTCCTGCATTGAAAAAATTAGATGTTATATTTTTGATGTCTTCTGTCTCAGAACCTGGGAATTTTTCTACAAAAACATCTTTTATATGTTTTATTTCATCATCAGTCAATTTTCTATCTTTTCCCGGTTTTATGTCTTTGAATGCATCTTCAAAATAATTTCCTACCCATTTTCCTTGTTCTTCTGTCAATTTTGTTTCGTTTTTTTGATTACACGATGTAAATAAAGCCATCATAAGTACTAAAATACACAAAATTTTAAAAATTTTTTTGTTTGGGATTTTCATATTATCCTCCTCTATTCATCTATTTTAGATGATATTATTAGTACTATATTTATACCCAGGATATATATTATATATAACATTTAATAAAAAAATCCTCTCAAATTAAATTTGAGAGGATTTTTGTAATTTATGCGTCTTATTTGATGATGCTTTCTAATTCAGATATTACTTTTTCTGATACTGATTTTTCTCCACCTACTACAAATGAGTTTTCAAATTTGCTGTCTTTGATGAATTCTTTGATGTTATTTCTCAAACCATCTTTTTCAGTTAAGATTACTGTACCTTGTTTTTTTGCTGCAAATGGTGCTGATACTAATGCGTCTGCAAAGTTTTCTCCGCTTGCTACTACTGCTGATTTTGTTGCGTTTGCGTATTTTGCTATTATTAGATTTGTTTCGTATCTATCAGCTCCACCCATTCTGTTGATGTCTTTTAATTTCAAGTCTTTTTTGATTTGGTTAGCTACTTTTTCTGATACTGAATTTTTTCCACCTGCGATGTTAACCATTGTTGCGTTTGAAGATTTAATTACGTCTTCAACTGATTTTGAGATTACATCTTTTCTAACTAATAGTATAGGTGCGTAGTCTTTTTGTGCTGCGTTATTTAATGATAATGCGTCTGCAAAGTTTTCTCCACTTGCTATTTCCAATGCATCTGTTGGCTTTTGTGTAAGTTCAAGAGCTATTTTAGCGCTTGTTTCGTATCTGTCAGCTCCTGCTATTCTTTTTACGTTGAATTTATTTTCTTTTAATGCTTTTTCCAATCCTGCATTTACAGATTTGTTGCCACCGATGATTACTATTTCTTTTGTTTTCAATCTAGCGATTTCTGACATTACATCTTTGTTGATTTCATTTGAAGAAATGTATAACAATGATGCGTTGCTTGCTTTTGCATATGGTGCTGCTGTCAATACGTCTGAGAAGTTATTTTGATTTGCTAATACTATTTTGTTAGCTTTTTCTTTGAATAATTTCTTAGATACTTCAATTGCAGTATTTATTCTGTCGTTTCCTGAAATTCTTTCAACTTTGCTATTTTTGTTTGCATTTTTATCTTTTACAATTTCTACTTCATCTACTTTTTTCAATGTGTCAGTTTCATAAGTTGTAGCTTTGATAGATTTGTCTGTAACTTCTACTTTTGTAAAGTTTGGTTTGTATTGTTGGTCTCTTACTGCGATGTAGTCTTTGAATTCTACTAAGTCGTAATGTTTAGAACCTGATGCAGAGTTTGCTGTCAAATACAATTGAGATTTTGGATTTACGTATTTTGATGGAACTTTTCCTTCAGATTTTGATTTGTCTGTGAAGTTTCTTTCGCTTGGTATTGCAATTCCACCGTCCATCATACGGCTTCTTGTATATACGTGGTCGTGACCTGCTACTATCAAATCAATACCGTATTCTTTCATCAATGCTGGGTATTCTGCTCTTCTCTTGATGATATCATCGTCATTTGCATGAGTTGCTGCTGAATAAATTGCATGGTGGAATCCAACTATTCTCCATTTTATGTTTTGTCCTTTTGTTTCTGCAATTGCCTTTTCTATTGTAGCTTTGTGTTCTGCAGTGTTCATGTTGTTTGAATTCAAATTGATGAACAATGTATTGTTGTATACGAAATAATAGTCGCTTCCTGCTTTAGTTTTTCCGTATTCTAATTTGTTAGGAACTGCAAAGTGTTGTGAGAATGATGGTGCTTGTGAATCGTGATTTCCAATTAATGTAGCAAATGTAATTCCTTTTGCATTTTCTCTTTCAATATATCCACTGTATTCTAATTCTGATTTTGATTCGTATTCGTTGATTTGATCTCCTAAACTGTACAAGAAACTCATGTTAGGAACTTGTTCTTTGATTACTCCCAATGCTTTATTCCATTTTTCTTTGTCGGCATAATAGCTTCCTGCACCTATTTGAGGGTCCCCTGCTAATACAAATGAATAATCTCCTTCTTTTTGAGTCTTGAATTCAAATACTTGTGATTTTTCTCCATTTCCATTGTAAACTCTGTACATGTATTTTGTATTAGGTTTCAATCCTTTTATGTTTACTTGTGAATTTGACAAACCCTTTAATTCCATCAAATCTTTTAGAGCTTGTTCTGTTTTGTCTTTTTCTATTCTTACTTTTTCATTTGATTTATCATTTATATCAAATGTAGTGTTCTTATCTGAAGTAGTTGCTGTGAATTTTGTCGCTTTTGAGAAGTCTTTTGCATCATTTGCTTCTACAATTTCCAAATATCCTTGATCTTTGCTCTTGCTATACCAAGTGAAGTTTCTTTCAGATGGGTCTTTACCAATTGTCATAACTGGAAATCTTATAGCAGATCCTTTTTGTGTTGAGCTTTCTTCTACTTTAGAATTTACATCTTTAGCCATAGTTGTAGTATATGTACAACCAGCAGCTATTGAAAATGCTAGTCCTAATGCTAGCGCTGCTTTTGTCGTTTTTTTCATTAATTTTCCTCCTTAAGATTATATATGATTGATGAAAATAATGATGTCACTGGCACCATTATAATCACTACGACCGTACCCACAAGTCCTTTGGTCAATTCAACTGTAAAAAAGTCCGAGTTGATCATTTGATTGAAACTAACTCCATGAGATATCAAAACCATTATCATAACCAAAGACGAGCCTATAAATGCAAACACCAACGTGTTCACCATAGTTCCTATAATATCTTTTCCTATATTCATACCACTTTCAAAAAGTCTTTTTTTGTCCAAATCTTGATTCAACGATTTTATTTCCTTGAGAGATGAAGATATCGAAACGCTGACATCCATAGAAGCTCCCAAAGATGCTATCGACACTGCCGAGAATAGCAAATCTTGTATCCTAAGTCCCCATATATTTCCAATAGTCAATAGAGTTTCTACATCCTCCATGTTGTGACCTGAAACGTACAAAACACTTCCTATTATTTTCACAAGACAAGCCGCTATCAAAAAAGATGTGAATATAGAAATCATATTTATCAAAGTCATCCTCGTGTATCCGTACAATATCACCAGAGAATACACTGCACACAATACAACTGTAAAAATCGTGACTAAAATATTGTTGTAACCATTCATAAGCAAAGCTACATCGAAAAATAAAATTATGTAAATACTTATAAATAAAGCGATGGTGCTTTTTATCCCTTTCACTCCAGCTATCAGTGCAATAAAAACGATAAAAAGTGCAATAAGTACAAATATTTTTGTGCTTCTATCGTAATTGTAAACTGTATAATAATCCTTTCCATCTACGCCTTTGGAATTAGTATTTCGAACGAGGATTATATTGCTTCCCTTAGATACTTTGATGCTGTGCGTATTTGCCAATTCATTGTCTACATCGACAATCTCTCCAGTATCCAAAACCTTAGCTTTTATCTTTTGAATTCCCAAAGGCTTCGAATTGTCTGGATATTCCAGCGATTCATCTACAACTTCTGTGACTTTCGCACGCACATAGCTGACACCTTTGTAATCGATCAACTTTTGATTGTCATCTAACCTTCTATTTAAAAAGAAAATCCCAATCAATATCAAAACTAAGGTTACATTAATAATTTTTTTCAAACTTTCATCACCTTTTTTATTGTACAATTTTTATATTAAATCCATGTTTTTGTTTGTAAATTTTGGGTAAATAATTATTAAACTTTGATAGCAATTGATGTGCAATAAAAAAAGATGGTATCTCAACCATCTTTGTAAATGTATTCAATTGTTTTTCAATCTATTTTTCATTTCTTTTAGTTTCAACCCACAGTGTATAAAAACGTAAACGTACAATAAGAACAACACAATATACACTACAAATATAAAAATCTTAAAACTGTTTTTGCCTGAAAATCCCATACTCAATTGTGGAATAATTATAGCAAAAAATATAACCAATAGAGGAATCATTCTAGTTTTGAAAATATTGTCTATCATCTGTATCTTAGATTCATTGTCTGAGAAAATTTCCCCATCGTTAGCATCCGATATATCCGATTTTTTCTTCCTAAAATAATGCCATCCCATCACAGAGCCTAAATATTCCCATCCATAATCACGATACATCTGCAAATAATCATCCGTAGGATTACTCATTTGATAATCAAGCTTATATACAACTTCCTCTGGCGACACTTTTTCAAAATTATAAATATAATTAGCAGTTACCTTTTCAAATTCCCAACCATTTCTGTGCTGTTCTTCCAGCCAATTTTCTTCTTCTTCAAAATCAGATATCGTAAAAATTCTGAATATTCTTTTCCTATCTCCCATAATATTCGTCTCCTATGCTATTTTTATATAATCTTTTTATCCTATTCAATTCAATTTCTAAAATTTCCTCGCCCAAATCGGTTATCTCGTAAATCTTCCTTTTTTCTTCCTCTTTAAAAAAACTTATCAGCCCATCTTTTTCCATCTTAGATAAAGTTCCATACATAGTGCCAGGACTTATATTGACCTCATCATTTGTCATTTCTTTTACCTTTTGTCCTATCGCATATCCGTGTTGTGGAGTTTGTAAACAAAAAAGAATATAAAATGCCGTCTCGGACATAGGCATATAAATTCGTTTAATTTTTGTATCCATTTTACCTCCTTACATTATAACTCGATATATCGTACTTCGATACTATAATTGTATCGCAGCTCGATATATCAGTCAATAAAAAAAGCATATCGACTTGATATGCTCAAATTTTTATATGATTTTTTCTCCAGATACAAATTTCGATGCGATTTTACATTTATCATGCAAATACATTGCCCTCTCAATCCTATCTCTGACTTCAAACTTCATAGTGCTTTTTATATCTTCATCGTCAATCACAACTGCGTCAAATTCATATCCAGAATCAAAACTTCCGACCTTTCCAAAAAAAGATCCTCCTGTGATAGTTGCCATGTAGAAAATTTCTTCCAATTCCAATGGAGCTATATCATTATCCACAAGTCTCCATCTCAATTTTGACATTTTAATAGCTTCTCCCATAGCTTTCAGCATAGAATTACTGCTACCAGCTGCTATGTCCGTTCCTATTCCCACATTCATTCCCAAATCCAAGTATTTTTTTATCGGAGCTATGCCACTAGCCAAATTCGCATTAGATTCAGGACAATGTGCCACATAAGAATTGGATTTTAATATCAAACTTATCTCATCGTCATTCAAATACACGCAATGTGCCATTATACTCTTATCGTTCAACAAATTAAACTTATCGTACACATCTGCATAAGAATTAGACCACGGACAAAGTTCAGATACCCATTTGATTTCATCAAAATTTTCATCCAAATGACTTTGCACTGCAATGCTAAATTTTTCTCCGGTCTCTCCCAATCTTTCCAATAACTCATCGCTACAACTTGGTACAAATCTAGGCGTCAAAATAGGAAACACATTGTCGAAAGTTTTAGAATACTCCAATATATCCAAAGTATCATTTATAGAACTATCCGTATTTTCAGTCAAACTATCCGGACTGTTTCTGTCCATATTCACCTTACCGACAAAAGTTTTTAGCTTAGTCTTTTCGAGCTTATCCATCAAAATTTTAGTAGCATCCTTGTGAATAGTTGCAAACACACAAGCTCTAGTAGTCTCGCTATTTTTCAAATCTTCGACGAAAATATCGTACGCTTTCTCAGCGTATTTCTCCTCACTATACTTCGATTCTTCCTTAAAAGTATAAGTATTGAGCCAATCCAATAACTCAAGATCCATTCCGACAGCTCTAAAAGTGTACTGTGGAGCATGCAAATGCAAATCTACAAATCCAGGCACAACCAATTTATCCGTATAATCGTAGATTTCAAAATCCTTATATCTTTCTGGAATTTCTCGAAAAACTCCCCTTGAAATCCCATCTTCACACACCACATAACTATTCTCAAAAATCTTCAATTTTGATTTTGATTCACTATAACAAATATTTCCTTTAATAATAAAACAGCGTTTCATATATCCTCCTCTAATCAGAATACTTATAGTGAACTATTTACGGTAGTTCGTAGAAACACTCATCCAATTATGAATATATATAAGCAAATATCCCTATAGATTATACACCATTTAATTTTAAAATCAAAAATCTCCAAAACAGATTTTAATTTTTATTTTCTACAAACGATCCTGCATGAATTTATCTTAACAAAAATTTAAAAAATCATACACAGAACAATCAAATATCTTATATTAAAAATGTTAACTTAACGCACTTAAAATGATATAATTAATAAATATTAGGAGGAGTTATGAAATTTATTAGTACAAGAGATAATTCAATACAAATCGACTCTCAAGAAGTCATATTTAACTGTATAAATGACGATATTTACGTTCCATATAAATTAGAAAATTTGTATGATATCGATGTGTTGAGAGATATGAGTTATAGTGAACTAGCAATATACATATTAAAACACTTTCTGACGGATATAGATGAATCCACAATCAAAAGCATTGTCGAAAAGGCATACAACGGATACGAGCCGAATGTTTTTTTGAGGAAAACATCCGACAGATGCTACGTTGAATTATTCAACAACAAAAGCCTTTCTTATAGGGATTTGTCTTTGAGTATAATTTCAGAATTCATAGATATAAACTTGAAAAACAATCCATCAGTAAAAGAACTTTACATTTTCACTGCATCTACTGATATTTCGATATCTACAATTGAAAATTTCAAAAAGATGAATACGAAAGTTTTCGTATTTTATCCCAACACAATATCCGATATTGAAAAATCAAAACTGCTTTCTTCCCTATCCGATAATATAGTGGCTATCGGTGTAGATGGAGATTTTTACGCTTGTAAAAAACTCGTGGACGGTTTGATAAATGACGAAGATATCAAAAGTTTAATTCAAGACAAGCAGTCTGTAATATCTACTTGTAATTCATTGAACATAATCAGAGTGCTAACTCAAGTTGTCTACTATTTTTATAGTTATATAACTATGGTGAAATTTGGAGAAATCGAAAAAGATAAGAAAATCAACGTCAGTATCCCAACAGAAAATTTTGGAAACATAATGGCTTGTTTTTATGCAAAAAGAATGGGACTTCCTATCAATAAAATCATATGTGCTACAAAAAGCCCTCTATCATTCAAAAAATTCTTGGATACAGGTGAATTCATATACGATGAAGTATTTGGAAAAGATTCGACATCTTTTGAGAGATTGGTAACGGCAAATATAGAGAGATTGCTTCACCATTTGTTGAACGACCAAGATAGAATAAGAGAAATTTACAACGATTTTAGGAACAACAAAAAATTCACCTTGACACCTGATGAATTGCAAAAATTGGGTTGTATCGAGACATATAGTTTGAACAATGAGGAAGTCAGTCAGAAAATATTGAGATTATTCTTGGAATGTCAATATCCATTATCTCCTCAGACAGCACTTGCTTCTTTGGCTTACGATAAATACGTCATAGATTCGTTTGATTATACTCCATCTGTGATAATAGCCACGACTTCTCCTTATTCTTCTACCGATAAATTATTGAAATCTTTCGGATACAATGAGAATTTGGATGTGAAAATGGCTATAGAAAAGCTAAATTCTTTTATCAAAGCACCTATACCAGACAATTTACAAAACATCAAAGAAGTCGAGACGAAAATTTTCAATGCAGATGAAATAAAAAATATAGTAATTGAAGAAATAAAAAATATGGAAAAGTAGTTCAAAAATTTGAACTACTTTGTTTTAAATTTTGTGATTTAGGATATATATTTTATGTGAGCATATTAATATTACAAGGGGGATTACATGAACAATTTTACTTTTTTAAACCCTGTTAGGGTACATTTTGGAAAAGGTCAAGTAGAAAAATTAGCCGAAGAATTAAAAGACTACAATAAAATATTATTGACTTACGGTGGAGGAAGCATCAAGAAAAACGGAGTATATGACGACGTTATGAAAGCACTTGATGGAAAAGAAGTTTTTGAATTATCGGGAATAACTCCAAATCCTAAAACAGACAAAGTATACGAAGGAATCAAAATCTGCAAAGAAAACAATATCGACTTCATATTAGCTGTAGGTGGTGGTTCTACATTGGATTGCTCTAAAGCAATAGCCATGGGTTCAAAGACAGATGAAGATTTTTGGGATTACTTTTTTGAACAAAAGAACAAACCAGAATCTGCATTGCCATTAGGAACTGTAATCACAATGGCAGGAACTGGAAGCGAAATGGACGATAGCTGCGTTATATCAAATGTAGAAAGAAAGAAAAAATACGGTTATGGAAACAAATTATTGTATCCAGTATTTTCCATAATAGATCCTGAATACACTTATTCACTTCCACAATATCAATTAATCAGTGGTTCTTGCGATATGTTCAGTCATATAATGGAAGAATATTTCTCAGAACCTGATTACAAAAACACTACAGACAATATATCTGAAGCTCTAATGAAAACAGTAATCGAAAACATCAGAATAGCTTTGAAAAATCCAAAAGATTACCAAGCTAGAAGCAATTTAATGTGGACTAGTACATTGGCAATCAACGGACTTACAGCTTGTGGAAAAGCATCTGATTGGTTGAGTCACTCATTAGAACACACATTGTCAGCTTATTTTGACGTAGCTCATGGAATGGGACTTGCAGTAGTTCATCCAAATTACTTGAAATTCGTCTACAAAAATCATTTGGAAAAATTCAAAAGATTTGCAGTCAACGTATGGAATATAGATCCAGAAGGAAAATCAGATGAAGAATTATCATTAGCAGGAATAGAAGCATTACAAGATTTCTTCAAAGAAATAGGTGCACCTACTACACTTCGTGAATTGAATATTCCTCAAGAAAAAATCAGAGAAATGGCCGAACACACAAGAGTTTATCCAACAACATACTCTAACCTTTCAGTAGACGATATCGAAACAATCTACAACAACGCTTATTAAAACTAAAATCTGCCTTGCAATAGGCAGATTTTTTAGTTGGATAATATTATTTCTTTATTGTAATTTTTTATTATATTTTTATGGTCAACAAAAATAACAATTCCTTCAATTTCATCAAAAACTTTTAGAAATTTCTCCGTTGATTTGCTATCCAAATGATTGAGTGGTTCATCAAATATAAAAATATTTGAGTTTCCAATTAAAGCCCTATCCAAAGTTATTTTGTGTTTTTCCCCACCTGATAGGCCATTCACTGTTGTTTTTATTAATAACTTATTATTTGTGAACTCAGTATTTCTTTTATTTTTCCCAAGAAAAATATTCTCTTTCACAGTAGTTGGAAACACATACGAGTTTTGACAAAAATAATTTATATTTAAATTGTCCACATTATTTAACTCTGTGTTATTAATACTAATATTCCCATTATAATCGGTGTATATGTTACTTAAAATTTTAACCAAAGTTGTTTTTCCAGTTCCATTTTCTCCAGATATTTTTACCTTGTCTCCATTTTCTATGGAAAAATTTACAGGTTTTAAAATATTTTTATCATTTACACTGTAACTTAGATTTTCAGCAATAATTTTAATATGATTCATTTTATTATCACAATTCTTCTTTTGAGAAATATTTGAGTAAAATTTTTCCACATTAACTCTTAAACTTTTCAATTGAATAAATGAGTCTACAGACTTTTTGACACAATAGAAAAATTTATTTATAACAACAGACATAGCTAAAACTTTTATTATTGAGTTGATACTTATTATTTTCTTAGAACATAGAATAATTCCAAATCCTACTACTAATATTAGAAATAATCCATCTGTTAAATTTCTTATCGCATTTTGAGTTTTTGTATACATTTCCCCTCTTGATATTTTATTTTCTAGAAAATCATTAAATAATTCTTTATATATCTGCATGAATTTTGTGTATAAATTATTAAATTTCAACCAATTCTTTTCAAAAGAACAAGCAAATAATATTTTTCTTTCATTCTCTTTGAATGTATATTTTTGTCTTGTATATTCAGAAACTTCCTTTTTAAAAGTAGTAAATGATGCAAATCTTAAAAACCCCATAGCAAGAATAAATATGAAATAATAAGTTGGTAATTCTCTCAAACTTATTATTAAAATTAAAACAATTATTAACGCTTCTGAAATATTTTGAAAAGCCCATATAAAATTCAATCTAAGCATAGTTGCTTCTTTTTCTATAATATTATCAAATTTATAAGATTTTATATCTCTCAAAATACTTTCATCAAATTTTAAATATTTGTCTATTAGCAAATTTTCGTGCGTAAAACTATTTTTCAGGATAATTTTATTTGATAAAATCTGAAATGCAGGTATCAAAACTATTGTAATCAAAATCGCCATGAGCAACTTACATATTGAAGACTTTATACTTTTTATATCTGAATTCAATATCGCAGATGTAAAAGTTCCCAAAACCGTCGCTATGAATACTGTTGACACATCTTGGATTATATTACTAATCAGTCCTAAAATTCCTCCCAGTCTCATAGACTTGAATAAATCCTTATACATAATTATCACCGCTATCTAAATCTAAAGTCTTATTGCATATTTTATTTAATCTTTCATCATGACTAATTATAACCATTTCTCGTGAATCAGATCTCAAAATACCGATTAGTTTTTCTACTGATTTATCATCTAAATGATTTGTTGGTTCATCTAGCAAGAGTATATTCTTATCAGATGCCAAACACATTGCTAATGAGAATTTTTTCCTTTCTCCCCCTGATAACTCATCCAAATATTTATCCAAATCAATCTCTTTAATTCCAAAATAATTGCAAAGTTCTTGTACTCTTTTGTTATATTCTTTTCCTTCAATCATATTCATAATCTCTTTTATTGTAAAAGGAACACATAAATCATTTTGACTTAAATAACTTATCAAATTTTCAGGAACATCTCTAATAACCAATTCGCTATTTGAATGTAAAAATCCTAAAATTAAATTGAAGATTGTAGTTTTCCCTTTGCCATTACTTCCAGAAATTAGAATTTTATCCCCCTTTTCTACTTTAAGATTTATTCCTTCTAAATTTTTACAAAAATCTAAATCCTTAATTTTTAAATCTATTAGCGAATCGTTATCTGAAATTGTTATATCATCACTATTAATATCTTTATTTAAAATATTATTTATTCTGGTTTTTGATACATTGAACTCTTGAACTTTAGAAATATATTTTGTTATATTCTCAAAATTGGAATAAAACGTACTCATTAACATAATCATAAACACCGACTCTGCAATATTAATTTCCTGATTATATATAGCTATTCCTAGAATTACATAACTGACTATTTTTAAAATTAAATTCAACAGAGAATACATCGCATTTTCAAGAGCAAATGCAATTTCAGCCTTAGTACCAGCATTTATGTTTAGTTCATCTAATTTCCTTTTATTTTTAAAATACCAATCTGACGCATTAAAAGTTTTCAGAACATCTCTTCCATCTGATGCTGATATAATCCAGTTAGTAGTATCTTGTTCTATTTTTCTAGTATCCATATAAATATTATATAAACTATTTTTAGTAATTATTGGTGGTATGACCTGCATAATAGCTAATAAAACAAAAATTAAAGTAACTTTATAACTTAAAAGCAAAAATGAAACAAGTACTATTAAAAAAATAAATAATGAGGAAAATAATTCTACCAAATATCCATATTTAAAACTCGCTATGATTTCGCTATCCTTATCTACAATTTGCAAAACTTGCTCTCCTGTCAATTGGAACAATACTTCTTTTGGTAAATCTAGAATATCTCTAAGTACTTCGCATTTTAACTGAAATTTTAATTTATGTCTTTGTAATTCAACTTTTTTTTCAAAATGTTTTTCCAATATAAACTTAAAAAATATAATACCAGTAATAAGCAAAAATGTTTGTATTATCTCTCCTAGTTTAAGATTACTTATTCTATTTATATTTTTACAAAATTTAGAAAATATAATTGAATTAAAAAAATCCAAAACAAATTTGAAAAATAATAAAATACTTGCAAATAAGAAGAATTTATTTGTTTTACTTTTCATAATATTGCCTTGTTTCCTCAAAATAATCATTGCATATGGTTATATCTTCTTTTTTTAATTCTAATTTTTCACTTAAAAAATTATATATATTTCCAATTTTTAAAGAATGTTTGTATTCATTAAATTCAACATTATCCTCAATTTCTTTATCTGTACTATTTGGGAAAATTTCCTTTAAAATTTCCTCTTCTGAAAATCTTTTAAGATGCATTTCTACCATTTTAGTTTGCTCTTGAGAAAATATTAACGTTTCTTCCTTACATTTAGAATAAATTTGATTTCCTAAATAATGATTTATCATATCTCTGTCTCCTTAAAAATAGATTGCTAGAAAATAAAAAGATTTCCTAGCAATAAGTAATTAACATCCTGTATTCGCTGCTGCTGTTCTTGAAGTTCCACATCCACCACTAGATGAAGAAAAAACTGAAATTATTTTTAAATTCATATTGAATCTACTATTTATTCTATTAGAAATCAATTTCCAATGTAATCATACCTATACTTATTAACTTTGTCAATAAAAACTCATATTTTGTTTTTTAGAGTGTATCAGCGTATTTAATCAAATATAAATTTTGCGAAAATTTCAATTCTATGTTGTTTTATGATATCATTTATTAATATGGAGGTTTTTATGAACAATAGAACTAAAGGCATAATATTTATATTATTTTCAGCATTCGGATTTGCATTGATGAATTTGTTGATTCCTCTTGCTGGAAATTTACCCACTATACAGAAAAGTTTTTTCAGAAATTTAATAGCTTTTATAGTAGCATTTGCTATTTTGTTGAAAACGGACAAAAATAAGAATGTAAAAGAACTTCACCAACCCAAATCAATTCCTTGGAAGACTCTCATCTTGAGGGCGAGTTTGGGAACGGCAGGGATTTTTTGCAATTATTACGCATTGGATCACTTATTCATATCCGATGCTTCAGTATTGAACAAATTATCACCTTTTGCCACTTTGATTTTATCGTGGATTTTCTTGAAAGAAGATTTGAAAAAAGAACACATAATTTCTATTATCATAGCTTTTATCGGGGTGGCTTTCGTAGTGAAACCTACTTTAAAATCCACAGATATTTTCCCATATTTGATAGGAATTGCTGGAGGAATTTGTGCTGGAGGAGCATACACTTGTGTGAGAAAATTGAACAACCTTGGAGTAAGTAGCTCATTCATAGTGGCATTTTTCTCAGGATTTTCTTGTTTGGTATGTGTTCCATATATGATATTCAATTTTGTCCCTATGAGTAAATCATCTATCATAGCTTTGGTTGGCGTAGGACTTGCTGCTTTGATTGGACAATTTGGAATTACATTAGCTTATAAATTTGCCCCTGCATCTGAAATTTCGGTGTTTGATTATTCTACGATAATATTCACAGGAATTTTCGGATTTTTGTTCTTAAATCAAATCCCCGATTATTTGAGTATAATTGGATATATTTTGATATTTACAGGAGCTTTTATAAACTTTTACAACAATAGAAGAAGACAAAGAATGCTGATAAATGAGAAAATTGCACGAAATTGAGCTGAACCCCAAAATCCGGAATACGGATGGAGGGGTTTTTATAACAATCCTATAGTTATCAAAAAATGCTTCTATTAAAAGCAATGAAATATATGATTTTTGAAACCTTATTCTTGAAATAGATCCCACAATACAAAATATCAGCCCATTTGGTTTTTAATTTACATCGTAACTGGTACTAATTTCCCATCTTCTAATTTTAAAATACAATCGCTCATTTCAATAGCTTTACTTGTCAAGTGATGTGTGATTGCTATTACTGTCAAATCTTTTTTCGAAAGTATGCATTCTTCAACGATGTCGACGCTATTTTTATCCAATGAGGATGTTGATTCGTCTAATAAAATACAGTCGAAGTTTTCATTGAGAAGTCTTGCAATGGCTATGCGTTGTTTTTCTCCACCTGAAATAGATTTATCTTCACTGGAAATTACAGTGTCTATTCCATTTGGTTTGGAATTAATCAAAGTATTTAATCCAAGTTGTTCTATGATTGTATTATCTACAGGTTTGTTAGCGAACAATGATATGTTGTCTTTAATGCTAGCTGTGAATATTCCAGTGTCTTGTGTAGCAAATCCGATTTTAGAATAATATGTGCTATCTGTAATATCCAAAATATTTTTATTATTAAGTTGAACTTCTCCTTGTGTTGCAATTTCTTGTTTTTGCAAAATTTTAAATATAGTTGATTTACCAGTTCCACTTTCTCCAATAATAATATATTTTTTGCCTTTTTCAAATGTAAAATCCAAATTTTTCAATACGTATTTATCACTTGTTGGATATTTGAACGAAATATTATTTAATTTCAAATTATTAAATTCAAATTCATCTTCTACTTCAACTGGTTGATTTTCTGAGATGAAATTCATGATTTTGTTTTGGACCGGCTTTGATGATTTGAAACTTGTCATTATATCTGTGAAATTCAACAATGGTCCTGTGACATAAGCCATCAATTGACTAGATTCTATTACTTGACCTATGGTTATTCTATCCTTAAACACTAGCCAAATTCCGACCAACATACAACCCAAATACATCGCCAATGAACTTGCAAATGATAAAACGTAAATAGTTTTGCTCAAAGTTTCCTTGGTATTTGATGCGTTACGATATTCAATGGATTTATCTTGGTTAATTTTTTGAAAAATAATTTCTCGTTTGAAAAACTTAATCAAATTAAAATTATTTACAAATTCTTGCAAACTTGATGTGTATTCATTTCTTATGTTCATAAGTTCAACTTGTCTTTTTTCGATTAATTTTTCGAAAATAAATGGCACTGCTAGTTGCACTACAGAAAAAATTATTATTGTAATTGCCATTATTATGTCGATCTTGACAAGCAAGGCAATTGATATTACAAAATTGAGAATTTCATGATAAGAAGACACTATATTTTTGAAATAATCCATCTTCAAATCTTCCAAGTCATTCAAAAACATAGATATATAGTATCCGCTATTTTGTTTGGAGATTTTGATTAGAGATTCGTCTGTTATACTGTTGAACAAATCATTTCTAACATTATATATACAATTGTTTGTAAGTTCTACGGTGCTTTTTCGATATAATAAATCGGAAATGCTGGCGAAAATTATGTACAACACCGAAATCATAATTAATCTGGGCAATAGTTGTTCTTCTCCATTAGTTCCTGCATCAGTTATAATTCTCAAAAGCCATGCCAATGCAATGTCAAATCCAACAGCAATTGGCGCTGTGAGCAATGTTAAGTAGAATAATTTCTTGTTTTGTGTGATATAATTGAACATTTCTACCCTCCTTCTTGTTTAAAATTACATTTAATAAAAACTAGATAATTTAATTTCCTGCAAATTTTTTAGCAAATCTTGATCCAAATCTAAATCTATTGATATTGCGAAATTTGAAATCTTTATATATCTTTCTGCTAGTAGAATATCACGAAATTTATTTTTATACAATATTTTTTTTGTTTTATTTTACATTTAAAATTTTACTCTCATTTTTGATGGATTTATGATATAATTATTCTGAGGTGAATATTATGGAAAAACATATTAAAACTTTAACACCTAACACTTTGAAAGAATCAGCTTGCAAAGGTGGTTGTGGTGAATGTCAAACATCTTGCCAATCAGCTTGCAAAACTTCTTGCACAGTTGCTAACCAAGAATGTGAAAACGAAAATAGATAATCTTTCTTACATAATGATTTTCTTGCCGCTCGTTGGTGTGGAAATTAGATATGCGATTATTTAATTTATGCCACTCTTTTGAGTGGTTTTCGTTTTTTATTGACTAATTGGATAAAATTCTATAAAATATTACGGTATGAAAGGGGAATTTATATGATACATAAATACAAAATGAATGGTCACAACATCGTTTTAGATGTAAATGGTGGTAGTGTCCACGTTTTTGACGACATAAGTTACGATGTCCTAGATTTTTACAAGGATTTTTCAGACGATGAAATAGTAGAAAAATTATCTCAATACCCACAAGAATCTGTGAGAGATTCTATAAATGAAATTAGAGAATTGGAAAAAGCAAATATGCTATTTTCTTCGGATGATTATCTTCATATAGAAGATTTCAAGAAGAGAGAGCCTGTTTTGAAGGCTATGTGTCTTCACGTAGTTCACGACTGCAATTTGAAATGCGAATATTGTTTTGCTTCTCAAGGAGATTTTGGTGGTCATAAGGCTTATATGACTGAGGAAGTCGGCAAAAAAGCTTTGAAATATTTGGTAGATAATAGCGGTTCTAGAAAATTTTTGGAAGTGGATTTCTTCGGTGGAGAGCCTCTTATGGATTTCGATTTGGTGAAAAAATTAGTCGAATACGGAAATAAAATCGCAGAAGAAAATGGAAAAAAATTCAGATTTACAATAACTACTAACGGTGTTTTATTAGATGACGATAAGATAGATTTTATCAACAAAAACATGCACAATGTTGTTTTGAGTTTGGATGGTAGAAAAGAAGTAAACGACAACATGAGAAAAACTTTGAATGACAAGGGTTCGTATGATTTGATAGTTCCAAAATTCCAAAAGCTTATTAAAGGAAGAAAAGGAAAATACTATTACGTCAGAGGAACTTTCACTAAGAAAAATTTAGATTTTTCTGAAGATGTGAAACATTTCAAGGATTTGGGATTTGAATTGTCTAGTATAGAACCAGTTGTAGATAGCGATTACGACGATTATGCTATAACTGAAGAAGATTTAGATACTGTATTGAAAGAATACGAAAAATTAGCAGTAGAATACGCAAAGGATCAAGTAAATGGTTCTAATTTCAAATTTTTCCATTTTATGGTAGATTTGACTCAAGGTCCTTGTGTGATCAAGAGAATGCAAGGCTGCGGAGCTGGTTGTGAATACGTCGCAGTAACTCCTGAAGGAGATATTTACCCATGTCATCAATTTGTTGGGAATGAAAAATTCAAAATGGGCAATATTTTAGATGAAAATTTGACTTTGCCAGAAGATTTGAGAAACGAATTTTTGAATTGTCACGTGTTTACAAAAGAAGATTGCAAAAACTGTTGGTGCAAATTCTATTGTTCAGGTGGTTGCCATGCCAATGCTTACAATTTCAACAACGATATCTATAAGCCATATGAATTGGGCTGTGCTATGCAAAAAAAACGTGTTGAATGTGCGATCATGGTAGAAGTGGAGAAGATGTTGAATGCGTAATTTGTACGATAGTCTTGTTAATAGAAATGAAATCGTAAGTTTTCATATGCCTGGACACAAGGGCAAAAAACTCGATGGAATGGAAGAATTTTTCTCCAATATTAACAAAATAGATGTGACGGAATTATCCGACACAGATGATTTATATCATGCAAATAGTATAATACTCGAGGGCAGGAAAAATCTTGCCCTTTTTTCGCATGCAAAATCATCTATGTTTTTGGTGAACGGTTCTACTTGTGGAATAATTGCAAGTATAATGAGCGTATTGGATGAAGGTGAAAAAATTTTAGTGGAGAAAAATTGCCACAAATCCGTAATCAACGCAGTAAGGCTCTCACGTGGAAAGTTAGTGGAGATAGATTCAGATGGCGTATCTATGGAAGATGAGCTAATCGAAAAATTGAAATCAGATTTAGATATAAAAGCAATTCTCATAACTAGACCAAATTATTATGGAATTTATCAGCCTATTGAAAAATTGGTGAAGTATTGCAAGGAAAATGACATAAAGATCATAGTGGATGAAGCTCATGGAACTCATTTTGCGTTGGATAGTTTCGACAAAAATGCAATGCAATTGGGTTGTGATATTTCCATCAATTCGTACCACAAAACAATGCCTGCATTCACTCAGACAGCTGCTATAAATTTCAACTGCGATGATGATTTGATAGAAAAGACTACGGATAATCTCCAGATGATAATGACTTCTTCCCCATCGTATATTTTCATGACTTCAATCGAATATGCCATGGATTACTGCACAAAACACGAAATCAAATACTCGAAATTGAAAGAAAATATAGATTGGTTTTATGATAGATTAGAAGATTTTGATTTTATAAGAAAAGCTCCTGTGCAAAATGGATGTATGAGGGATTTCACTAGGATAGTTCTAGAATGTGAAAATCCAAGTGATGTGAATAAGCATTTGATAAAAAACGGAATTTACATCGAGATGTTTGATGACAAAAATCTCGTATTGATTTCAAGTATAGCTGACGAGAAAAAAGATTTTGAATTGCTTGTAGATGTTCTGAAATCATATCGAGTGAAAAATACAAATTCTACTTTCAAAAAATACGACTACCTTTTGGGAGAAAAACTAAATCACGATATCGTGATTTATCCTCCTGGAAAAATATTTGCGAAAAAAGGAGAAGTGCTGGATATAGAAAAAATTCAAAAATTGAATTATTTTTCTTCTATGGGCGTAAATATTTTAATAAACTAGTTGACTTTTCTATTGTTATAGTGTATTATTGTTATAGAACAGAAAGGAGATAATATGCAATTTGATGATAATAAGCCCATCTACATTCAAATCATGGATTATTTTAAATACAAAATAATCAGACAAGAATTGCGATCTTCTGACAAAATCCCATCTGTAAGAGAAACGGCAAAAAAATTAGACGTAAATCCAAATACGGTACAGCGTGCATACACCGAACTGGAATCAGCTGGGATAACAGTGAGTAGACGTGGACTTGGTTCTTTTGTAGATGTAGACGATGAAAAATTACAAATATTGAAACAAGACCTTGCAATTGAAAAGGTAGACCAATTTTTGAAGGAAATTCATCAGATGAATATATCGAAAGAAAATTTGATGAATTTGATAGATGAGAGGTGGAAAAAATGAGCGTAGTAGAAATCAAAAACTTAACTAAAAAGTATGGCAGCAAAACTGCTATCGACGATTTTTCGTTCAAAGCAGAAAAAGGAGAGGTTATCGGATTGTTGGGGCCAAATGGTTCTGGAAAATCGACTCTAATCAAAATTTTAGCTGGAATTATCAAAAAATACACAGGTGAAGTTACTATAGATTCCCAACCTGTTAGTTACAAGACAAAAGAATTTGTAAGCTATTTACCAGATAGATTTTTCTTGGATTCTAATTTGAACATAGCGCAAACTCAAGCGTTATTCGAGGATTTTTATCCTGATTTCGATCCGAAAAAATTCACAGATTTTATCGGACAAATGCAGTTAGATAAGAAAATGAAGGTGTCTGATCTATCAAAAGGTATGACTGAAAAATTGAACTTGGCTTTGATTTTATCTCGCCACGCTAAATTGTATATAATAGATGAGCCTATCGCAGGAGTAGATCCTGTGGCTAGAGATCAAATTCTAGATGCTATTATCGAAAATATCGACGAGGATTCTACTCTTATAATAACTACTCATTTGGTTCACGACATTGAGAGAATTTTCGATAGAGTAGTCATGATCAACAAAGGCAAAATTGAACTTGACGATAGCGTAGAAAATTTGAGATCAAAATACAATTCCAGTGTAGAAGATACTTACAAACAAATTTTTGGAGGTAATCATGCTTAAACTATTAAAACACGATCTTAAAAACAATTTAAAAATATGTCTAATCGCATTATTTGTAGGAATATTTGCCAACAGCTTGTTATATGTATTTTTCAAAAACACAATCAATTTGGATAGTCAAACTTTTGGAACGCTTGAAATGTTTTTCTTCGTTTTATGTATATTGGCTGTTTTGGGAAGTCTTCTAGCACTTTTGGTTTTGATAGTGATGATATTCAGACGAGATTACTACTCGGATAGAGGATATATGATGTTCACACTTCCAGTAAAAAGCAACGACATTATAATGAGCAAACTATTATTTGCCCTTATTTGGAATTTGATCTTCTCAGTTTCATTCATACTAGTGAACTTCTTGGGAATGTATCTTTTGGGATCAGATGCTTTCTTATCGGCGTTGGGAAAATTAATCAATAATCCTTTCTTCACTGTAACTCCATTTACCTATATATCGATGGCTATATCGTATATATGTAAATCGTTCATAGGATTTATCACTATATACTTCGCTATAGTAGCGACAAAATCATTGTTCCCTTCAAGTAGAACTGGTTATTTCTGGATAATCATCATGATAGGAATTAATATGATATTGTCTTTCATAGATGCAGAAATATTTGAAAGATTTCCTTATATAATATCATACGTAGGACAAGGAATAGTAAATGTAGATAGTTATCTAAGTTTGACTGGACAATCTGCAATGAATGTCAAATCAATAGTAGATTTTATAGGAATGCCTATATCTAGTATGATACTTTGGATAATTGCAGCAATCGTAATGTATCAAGCATCAATTAAAATAATGGATAATTCCGTAGATATATAAGTCTTCCCAATAACTCAAAAAGCAACCTCGAAAATGAGGTTGCTTTTTATTATCTTATAGCTTTTTCAGATATTGAATTTTCTCCACCAAAAATCACTAATTTATTTGATTTTTGAATTGATTTTGTCACTTGTTTTGAAATGCTATCCTTCTCTACCAAATATATCGGCGCTTTTTGCTTTCCTGCATAATACGCTCCAGTCAAACTGTCGATATAATTGATTCCATTTGCTATACATACTACTTTTGCATCTTTGAAATACATCTGATTGATAGCATAAGATGTCTCAAATCTATCTTTTCCAGATATTCTCTTTGCTTTCATTTTCGATTGCAATTTGTTCGATACAGAATTGCTTCCACCTACAACTGTCTTGTTAGAGTATCCTGTCAATATTTTTTCAGTAGCATTATCTATCGAATTTCCATTAGTCAAAATCACTGCCACATCATTTGCATAACTTACTGGAGATATCGAAAGTGCGTCGATTTCCACCATTCCGTTTGCTATGAATATGTTGGATTTGTCGTTGGATTTGATGTTTTCTAGAATTTTACGAGAAGTCTCGAATCTATCTTTTCCTTCAATTCTATATACTGACAACTTAGATTTTTGCAATTCTTTTTCTACATCATTTGATACGCTATTTTTTCCTCCTATGATGTAGATATTCTTTGCTTTAAGTCTTGTAATTTCATTGAAAGTAGCTTTTGATAATTGAGCTTTTTCCGTCAACAATATAGGTGCGTCCTTTTCTTTTGCAAATAATGCAACTGATAATGCATCTGATGTCGCTGTACTTCCTACCAATACTACAGAATTTGACTTATCGTAAGTCTTTTTAGAAATTTCGATTGCAGTTTGAATTCTATCTTTTCCAAAAATTCTGATTTTTTCAAGCTTTTCAGGATTTGGTTTGTCTGTATCATCCTTAGAATCTGGTTTTCCTGGTGTATCCGGTGTGTTTGGTTCATCTGGTTTTCCTGGTGTATCTGGTGTGTTTTTCTTTTCTATCAAATTAATTGTAAATTCGAATTCTTTTTTATGAGTACCCATAGATATTTCGACTTTTATCTTTTGTTCACCTAATTTTTGTTCAGGTTTTTGTAGATATTTTGCAGTTGCACCTTTGCTAAATTCGATTACATTGTTGATATCTGATATTTCTTCAAATGTGAAGTCGTTCTTTTTAAGGCTCGCTTTTAGTTCATCTAGTATAGTCATCTCGTATTCTCTTTCAAAATACTTGTCGCCTTTGATAAATCTAGCTTTGAATTTAATCGTAGCTGGTTTTGTGACATCTAGTTTTTGGTTGATAATTAGAGATTCGTCATCTTTCAAATCAAACAATTCATCTTCTGATACTTCATCTGCAAAGAACTTGTCTTTTTTCAATTTTCTATCTAGAGTTTTATCTTCTTTTAGTTGAGATTTTTCTATTATATCTACGTCGTATTCTATCTCTTCTTTTTGTCCAAATTTATCTGTAAAAGAAATTCTCACAGTCCATTTGTTTTTGGATTTTTCGTGTTTTTCTATTATATTTGCTTTTACATCGTCTTTTAAATCGACTAAATTTTCTACATTTTCCAATTCTTCGATTGTAAATTGAGATTTTTTCAATTCAAATTTAGGGATTTTCTTTTCTACGTTTCCTATATTTATAGTCTTTTCAGATTTATTGCCTGCTTTATCCGTTGCAGTTATGTTAATCAAATATTTTCCTGCTTCTTTTTCCAACGCATAATCTTTTATTGGCTTTCCTTTTTCGTATTCTTTGCCATTTATCATAACAGATGTAGTTTCTAAATTGTCATCTGTTATGGAGTATTCCAACGGATTTTCGGCTATCAATTTATCTTTGTTTTTCACAGTTATGCTAGGTTTTTCGTCATCTCTAACTATTTCTAATTCTATTGACTTTTCATTTCCAGAGCCGTCTTGGAATTTTACTTTTACGATTTCTCCTGCATTTGCTTTGAATTTGTATAAGAAAGGTTTTTGATTGTTGCCGAAATGACCTAAAAGTCCCCCTCTATCGACTAAATCTTCGTTTATTTTCATTTCCCAAGAGTCCATGTTGTCTTCGATAAATCCAGATATTACAGATTCATCTGCATTTGCAAATATTTTTCCTGTGACGCTGTTACCTGGTTCTATATCGTCTAAATTTTCATCCAAACTTACATTTGAACTAAATGTCACAACTGGTGCATGAGTATCCAAAAATACGATGTATTTATTGTCAAATAAAACTTTTCCCGTTTCTGTGTCCACTACTTTGATTTTGATTGAATTGTCGCCTTCTTTTATAGGGATGATGTCTTCTGCGTAATCATCTTCTCCTTCAAGCTCTAAAGTATTCAAAGGCTTGTATTGATCTTTTTCGTTGTTGATTTGGTTATAGTAAGTGTTGATATTTTCTACTATAGCTTTTTGATTTGATTTTAGATACATCTCTACTTTGTACGATACATCGTCAGAATCATTTAATTCTACGTTGTCGTGTTTGTTTGCCAATTGGAAATTCAAATAATGTCCATTGATTATTCCTATTGTACTTGGATCAAATCCTTCATCTTCATCTTCTTCATCATCTTCTAAATCTTCGTTGTCGTAATTTTCCGATTTAGCTGATTTTTTAGATAAATCTAAGTGTTGTTTTTCTGTAAATTTCTCTCCGTCTTTTAGTTTATATCCCAATTCTACAATGTTATCTTTGTCTTTTAAATTGTTCAATTCTATTTCTACTGCATCAGATTTTTTAGAAACTTTTAATTTGTCGTTTCCTTCTGATAATTTTGCAGAAACATCTTCTACTTCAGACGATAATTTCAATTTCAACACGTTGCTTTTTTTAGATTCTACTTCGTCTTTGTTGAGAATTGTAGAGTATTTTTCGTTCAATTTTACAACTTTTGATACTGGGTTTCCAGCGTAATCCATAGCTTCTACTCTCAAACTAGAAGTAGTCAAATTGTCTTTTGGAATGTCTATGGAATATTTTCCGTGACCTTCAGATTTTAATTCTACTTTCTTGTTGTTGATAGTAGCTCCGATGTATTCTATTCCTTCGTTGTCATTTACATCTACAACTACTTTGTCGTTATCTTTATCTACACTTAAATCAAGCGCCGATGCACTGTTGTCGACTTTTATTGGAATGTATGTCACTTGATATGGTGATTTTTCATCTCTTCTGCATCTTATTCTGAAATAATATTGACCTTCTTGTGCATCTTTCAATTTTCCAGTAGATGGATCGTAAATTCTACCATCCCATATAGATAATTTATCTGCGTTTTGCACTTCTTTTTGATAATCTTCACCGTATTCCATGTATTCATTTTCGATGTATTTTTTAGGATAATGGTCTGTGTTCAATACTCTAAGTGGTTTTACATTGTCGTCTTTTTTGTCGACTATTGATACATCGTAAGTTTGAGTTTCTCTCAAGAAAATCAACGTTGGCGCTACTTTTTTAGTAACTGTAGTAGGGAATATTTTATTGCTGATGCTGTTCATAGAGAAAGTTTCTGGATCGTCTACCATCTCTCCGTTTGGCAATTTTTTCTTCGTTCCCAATTGCTCAAAAACAGTTATATTTTCGTGATCGTCTTCTTTGACAAATTTTTTCAATGTAACTAATTTTGTGATCGAGTCGTTCTCCCATTGTGGTTTGTCCAAAATATTTTCATCACTCCAAGAACCTTTGAATCCCATGTAAGGAATACTTATATCTGGTTGTGATTTGTCTTTTGATTTCAAATATATATATCCTTCGACAAATTGATTTTTCGCTGCTGTAGCATCTAATTCAAATTCTATATCGACAGATGAATTTGCTGCTACTTTTATATATGAAGGATGTGACAAATTGGCTTTGTCTAGGATTTTTTCGTGAAGAGTTTTGCCATCAAATGACGAATCCTCTTTTTGCAATTTCCTATTTTCTGTCGTTTGTGTTAACACTTTAGAAGAATCTATATTGAAAACTTTTGTACTATCTGAAAAATTAGTCAATTTTAATTTGAATTTTGTCTTGTCCGATATCTCTTTTAGAGATGCAGAGCCCTTATTGTCGCCATAAGTCAATATAACATCGCTAGAAAATGCTTTATCTAAATTAACTTGTCCACTTCCTTGTCTTCTAGGAGAATACTCCAATTTGGATTCAGAATCGTAATCTTTCAAAACATCAGAAGTATTCATCAAAATTATCTTAGATAAATCAGCTATATTGATTTTATTCAAATAATCCTTTTTGCCTTGTATAGGTCTCAATTTTTCCAACAAAAGAGTTGCCGTTCCAGCTATATGTGGAGCAGACATGGAAGTACCACTCATAATGTGATATCCATTATTAGAAGTAGATAATATATTTTCTCCAGGAGCTACTATATCTGGTTTTATCTCTAAATCGTAATTAGGTCCCCAGCTAGAATATCCTGATACCCCTGTATTGTCCAAAACTTGTACATCTTCTAAATTAGTATCAAATTTCATAGATACTTCTTCATCTAGCATCTTCAATAATTTATCGCCATTATTTTTCGAGATACTAATTGCCCATCCTTCAGGAATAGTCAAATGTTCATAACCAATTACAGGTAAAGTCTGATAATCTCCTCTGCTCCAATCAGTAACATCGTTGACCAATATAAACCCAATAGCTCCTTTTTTCAAAAACCTTTGAGCCTTTACCTTCACGTCTTCTCCACCTCTAGTGGCAATTACGACCTTACCTTTTACCTTTTCACTAGATAAATCGTCATCTCCCATACCTCTTTTTACAAATACCAATTTTGATTTTAACTCATCAGTTGGGATGTTGACCTTGCCATTGAATGTCTTTTCCAAAACATTGTGCTTAGATAAATCCGAATAAGGCATAGTCAAATCTCCGATTTTTACTTTCGGAAGTCTTAACTTGATGTTTTTCGTGCTACCTACACCTATCGCATTTGGATTTGCAGCTACAGAAACAGTAGAAGAATTGTCCAATCTGTCAAATTTACTATCTGCATAAGTATCATAAGAAGATTCTGAATTTGATGCAGCCCAATTTCCCATAGCTGCCACTACAATAACACCTTTCTTGTACGCATTTTCTACTGCGCTATTCCAGATATCATCGCTTCGTCCACTTCCCTCTGCTCCTATACTCAAACTTATTACATCAGCACCTCTTCTCACCGCATCTTCCATAGCATGATATTGTGCGTCTTCGCCGATATATTCTATCTCATTAGGATCGGCACCAGGTCCCTTTCTATCATATGTAATAACTTTGTACACCAACAATTGTGCATTTGGAGCTATTCCTTTAAAACCATTCGAATCTTTCGAATTTCCTGCGAGTATTCCCGCTATGTGCATTCCGTGAGGTTTTGCCACATTATCTTTCAAATCATCATGTGACGCCTTGAAATAATTAAAACCAAACGGCACCTTATTAGTAAAAGGCTTTTTAATATCTTTGATTTTCATGTCTTTTACTGCATCATCGTCAATTCTCATATCAGGATGATTGATCTCCACCCCAGAATCCAACGTAGCAATAACCATACCACGACCATCTAAATTGTACTTATTAGAATACTTTGATTTCGCCTCTATAACCTTCGTAAGCTCCTTAGCATTGAACATCTGTGGAATAAGTCTCTCGCTTTCCTTCATATCCAAAATTCCATCGATTTTCTTCAACTCAGAAACCTTTGAACTATCGATATCTATCGCCAATCCCTTGAACAAACTATCGTATTCGTATTTCAATTTCACACCTGAAATCTTCAAAATTTCAGATTTAGCCTTCGATTTCTTGGACTCATCTAACCTAACTATCATCCTCAATCGTCCATCTTTATTACTTTTCAAAGTCGTTTTGTATTTTGACTTCAAATACTCATTCAATATCGGATACTGCTGCTTATATTCTTTCTTATCCGCGAAAACATCCGTCGTCGCAACAGAACTCAAAACAATTGAACTAGCCAGCACAAAAGTGCAGACCCTTTTCAATAAACTATTCATAAAATCTCCTTACATAAAAAAATAATTCGACTCGGCCGAGCCAAATTAATTATAACAGTAATGATACCTATTTTCAATAAATTTTAAAAATTTTTTATCTCCCCTCCCCCCTCGTAAAAAGCGAATTTTATTTTTACGGCTCTTGTGGAATTTTTTTAAGGTTCTTGCGAAAACTTTCTGTTATCTTGCAACTCGTTTCATAGAAAAACATTGAATGTGAAAGTGCATATGAGCAAATGTCCATGATTTACAGACAAGACAAAAATCCGTCTTGAGTTGCATGTTTGAGCGTATGCGAGTTTGCAACTCAGATTTTTGGATTGTTTGCTTAAATCATACATTTGTGAATCTCTGCACTTGAGCATCAAGTTTTTCTTCTTGTGACAGTAATTCTAGCGACAACCTTCTCGTATCCTGCGACTTACATATACCTGAAATCCACTAGAGTAGTTAAGTTTCTCAAATGAGACAAAATTCGGAGAAAATCGCCTTGATTTCATTCGAAGAACTTCGGCTCGGAAATTGCACTGGCGTAAGCGTCAGCGTGCTTGCAATTTCGAGAAGTTCGAGATACTGAAATCACCGATTTTTGTAGACTCTTTTGTCGATTGAGAAACTTTTCTACGATTATTGCGACACCTTTTCTGTTATCTTGCAAATTCCCAATCTCCTGCTAATACTTGATATTAAAACAAAATTTGATACACAGCTCCTATAGCTGCACAGACTCCTATTATCTTGATAATCGATACCTTTTTATAATACATCACAAATCCGATTACAAAAGAAATAATAGCCACAACATTCACATTAGATAATTGAAAAACCCCATTGAAAATCGATGACTTAAACAAATCAATAAAAGCTATGAAAATAAGAGAAGCCACTGCTGGTTTAATCCCTTTCAAAATATAATCCAAAAGTTTAAGTTCCTTACCCGAAAAAATCAACTTCGACAATGGAAGTAGAATAATCATCGCTGGTGTGACAATTCCCAAAGTCGCTACAATTGATCCCGGAATAAATGCTATCTTAGTTCCGACAAAAGTCGCAGAATTTATCGCAATAGGTCCCGGTGTCATCTGAGAAATAGTCAATATATCCGTCAATTCCCTTATACTTATCCAATGATTTTCATTGACCACAAAATTCGTGATAAGCGGAATCGTTGCATATCCTCCTCCAAAAGCGAACAATCCTACCTTGAAAAAAACCCAAAACAACCTAACGAATATCATACTTTTCACCTACAATCTTAGAATACATAACCCCAAGGCATGCACAAAGCAACAAAATTATAGCAATATTGATTCCAAAGAAAAATCCAAGTACAAAAGCCAAAATCATAATACATACCCCAAAAACCCTGTCGGATTTCAAGTTTGACTTTGCCAAATCCACAACAGTCAAAAGCAATATCGCACTAATTGCCCCACTCATACTTATCAAAATCATGTTGATTAGTGGATTATCGTGGATTTTCTTGTATATAAAAGAAACCAAAGTTATTATCACAAGACATGGAATTGCCGCTGCCAAAACGCTGACAATAGCACCCTTTTTCTTATTAATCCTGTATCCCAACAAAATCGACGTATTGATCGCCATAGCTCCTGGACAACTCTGTGCCAAAGCAATTATCTTCAACATCTCGTCATCGTCGATTATCTTTAATTTTTTCACAAACTCATCTCTAATTATCGGAACAATAGTATATCCGCCACCAAAAGTGACAGCATTGATTTTGAGAAGAGTCGTAAACAATTCTAAATTATTCAAAAAACATCACCTAAGTAACATTATCCTACATGATAAAAATTTTTTCAAATAAAAAATCCTTGAGATCATTCAAATATAGAATAACCTCAAGAATATAATAATTACATTTGTGCTTCTAAATCTACATTAGTTTCCTTTGAAAAATACAACACTGCCACAGAACTTACTATCATAGCCAAAAATGCTGGCACAACCCATACCAAACCTTGCTTGTATAATGGCATTGATTTTATAACATTTCCCACAAATCCCATGCTGATATTTTTCTTTTCCAATGTCGAACATACAACATATAAAACGCTCATCACGACAGTCACATATGAAGTAGCCTTGAATACAAAATCATTTCCCTTGAACAACTTACTAGCCAATACCAATATTATCAACATCAAACTTACAGGATAAATTGCAGACAAAACAGGTACAGAAACCTTCAATATAGTGTTCAAACCAAAATTACTTACAACCAAAGCAGTCACGCTCCACAAAGTAGTCCACTTTCTATAACTCATCTTCTTAGTAGTATCGTAGAAATACTGACTAACAGAAGTTATAAGACCGATACAAGTTGTCAAACAAGCCAACGTAAATATACAAGCCAACAAAATTCTACCAAAAGAACCAAACACATAATACGAAACAGAAGACAAAATCTCTGCGCCATTAGTAGATTTAGGGAAAAGCCCAGCAGTAGAATAACCAATATAAGTAAGCATAGCATACACTACAAACAAGAAAGCACCTGCGAAAACTCCACCCTTTACAGTATAAGACAAAATATCCTTCTTATCGCTAACCTTCATAGACCTTATAGTCAAACTTATTACAAGGCCGAAATTCAAAGCAGCAATAGTATCCATAGTATTATAACCTTCCAAAAAACCAGTCACAGAAGGAGTAGCCACATACTTTGCATCAGCCTTCAAAGGCATCACATTTCCCTTAGCCAAAACAGCCACGAACAACAAAGTCATCAAAACAAGTAGCGTCGGAGTCAAAAACTTACCAGACCTTTGCACAATCTTAGTAGGATTCAAAGCCAACCAATACGCAACCCCGAAAAATATACAAGTATATATAAATCTCGCCAAATTCACATTAAAAGATTCTGGCAAATAAGGCATAAAAGCCATCTCGAAAGGAAGTGTCGCAGCTCTTGGAATAGCCAAACCAGGGCCTATTGACAAATATATCAACATTGGAAAAACAACTGCAAACAACGGAGAAACCTTCTTGCATAAATTAGTAAAACCATCCGTCTTAGCCACAGCTAAAATTCCCAAAACAGGAAACACAACAGCAGTCACACAGAAGAACAAAATGCTCACAACCACATTTTCTCCAGCTAACTTACCCAACATAGGAGGGAAAATCAAATTTCCTGCCCCAAAAAACATACCAAATAACATCAAACTAACAGTCAACATCTCTGACCTGGTCAATTTCTTACTCATAAAATCCTCCTTCAAATACATTCACAAACTCTATCTCAATAAACTAATTTTCACTTTTCAAACTACATATCCGAAAACCTAAAATTCTCATAACCACTTACTCCTTTACCCAATAAAAAAATCCCTTATCTTCTAAAAAGATAAAGGACGAATTATCGCGTTACCACCTTTGTTCCTATGAATAAACATAGACACTTAGTATATCAATCAATATACGGTTTGGATAACGTGAACCACCACGTATGCACTTACTACTCTTTCAGCGCATCAGTAACAGAAGATGATTTTCATAATGATTTTTACACTGTTTCACACCACCCAACAGCTCTCTTTGCCAATTGAATCATCATTACTCTTTCTTCAACCTTTGAATTAATATAATAATATATTACACTTTAATTCATCTTATGTCAAGCCTTTTTTCATATTTTTTTAATTTTTTTCTATATTTTTTTATTTCCTCCAATTTCCACCCACTTTCCCACTCCCTATCACCGTAATTTTTGCGACAAACTTTCCGTTATCCTGCGAATTCTGTGCATTTAAACTGTTTAGAGTAGTTAAGTTTCTCAGATGAGACAAAATTCGAAAAAAATCGCCTTGATTTCATTCGAAGAACTTCGGCTCGGAAATTGCACTGGCGTAAGCGTTAGCGTGCTTGCAATTTCGAGAAGTTCGAGATACTGAAATCACCGATTTTTGTAGACGCTTTTGTCGATTGAGAAACTTTTATACGAGTCTTGCGAACACTTGAGCATCAAGTTTTTCTATTGTTAGCGTATTTCTTGCTATAACCTTTCCGTTATCCTGCAACTCATCTTATAGAAAAACATTGAATGTGAAAGCGCATATGAGCAAATGTCAATGATTTACACATAAGACAAAAATCCGTCTTGAGTTGCATGTTTGAGCCTTGGCGAGTTTGCAACTCAGATTTTTGGATTGTTTGATAAAATCATACATTTGTGAATCGCTGCACTTGAGCATCAAGTTTTTCTATTGTTGGTGTAATTCTAGCGACAACCTTCACGTTATCCTGCGAATTTCCCACCTTTGAACCTCACTAGAGTAGTTAAGTTCCTCAAATGAGACAAAATTCGAAAAAAATCGCTTTGATTTCATTCGAAGAACTTCGGCTCGGAAATTGCACTGGCGTAAGCGTCAGCGTGCTTGCAATTTCGAGAAGTTCGAGATACTGAAATCACCGATTTTTGTAGACTCTTTTGTCGATTGAGAAACTTTTCTACGACTCTTGCGACAACTTGAGCATCAAGTTTTTCTATTGTTAGTGTAATTTTAGCGACAACTTTCCCGTAATTCTAGCGACAACCTTCAGTTATCCCACAAAAATTGCAATAAAAAAGCTAGCCCTATGAGCTAGCTTCTCCAATCTATTTTGCTTTGTCGATTGATCCAAAAATCTCCATCTTTTCCTTAACCTTGTCTTTGATAGCTTGATAACCAGGTTTCAAAACCTTTCTTGGGTCAAATCCCTTCTTTTCCTTATCCTTGTTTTCTTCAAAATACTTTCTAGTCGCTTCAGTGAACACGATTTGACATTCAGTATTTACATTGATCTTAGACACTCCCAAACTAATAGCCTTCTTGATCATATCCGTAGGAATACCAGTACCACCATGCAATACCATTGGCATATCACCTATCTCACCTTTAATATCAGAAAGAGCATTGAAATCCAATCCCTTCCAATTTTCAGGATATACACCATGAATATTACCGATACCAGCTGCCAAGAAATCTATTCCCAATTCAGAAATTCTTCTGCATTCATCCTTATCTGCGATTTCGCCTTGACCGATAACTCCGTCTTCCTCGCCACCGATTGAACCGACCTCAGCCTCAACGCTAATACCCTTAGAATGAGCAAGCTCAACAATTTCCTTTGTCTTTTCGATATTTTCATCGATAGGATATTTAGAACCATCGAACATTACAGAAGTAAAACCTGCCTCGATACATTTCTTTGCGTGTTCAAAAGAACCATGATCCAAATGAATAGCTACAGGGACAGTGATATTCATATCCTCAATCATTCCTTTAACCATTCCAACGATAGTTCTATAGCCACCCATGTATTTACCTGCACCTTCGCTCACACCCAAAATAACAGGTGAATTATTTTCTTGTGCAGTTTCCAAAATAGCCTTAGCCCATTCCAAATTGTTGATATTGAAATGACCAACAGCGTATTTACCTTCCAAAGCGTCCTTTAACATTTTATCTGCTGCTACTAACATAATTTCCTCCTTGAAAACTTCTATTCTACTATAATATTATAACATATCGAACATATCATTTGACACAACAAACAAAAGATAAGACAATATAAATGGTGATAAAATGAAATATACAAAAAACATATACAAACAAGGAAAACTAGAAGATTACTCCCAAATAATCTTAGTCAGCAAATCTCCAAGAAGAATACAACTAATCAAAAAAATCGCAGACGCACAAAGCATATCTACAGACATTGACGAACGAAAAATCGAACAACAAGCATACCAAAAATACAAAGACAAACCATTATTTGAAAAATTTGCCCTATCTTGTTGTGAAATCTCCAAAGCCAAAATAGCCCCATTAAAATTACAAAAAAACACCCTATACATCGCATCAGACACCATAGTCATCAACGACTCCAAAATCCTCAACAAACCAAAAGACTACGATGATGCATACCAAATGCTCACATCATACCTCGGCAAAACCCACCAAGTAGTCACATCAGTTTGCCTACAAACCACAACATACCAAGAAATATTCTACACATACAGTAACGTCAAACTAATCGACAAAACAGACCAATCATTACAACTAATCAAACAATACATCGACACAAACCAAGTCTACGACAAAGCAGGCGCATACGGAATCCAAGACATAAACCCAGCACTCATAGATTACATCGAAGGAGACATTTGCACAATAATCGGACTACCAGTAAGCCAAATCTATCAAAAAATCTCGAAAGGACAAAAATAATGCAACCACTAATCATAAGCGCATGCCTTCTCGGAGTAAACTGCAAATACAACGCATCCAACAACAAACTAGACGACATCACAATACAAAAACTCCAACAAAAATACAACCTAATACCAATCTGCCCCGAAATAATGGGAGGAATGCCAACACCCAGAAACCCCGTAGAAATCAAAAACGGAAAAATAATCGATCAAAAAAACAACGACTATACCCAAAATTTTCAAAAAGGAGCCCAAGAATCACTCAAAATAGCACAACTATTCCATGCCCAAAAAGCATTACTCAAAGAAAGCTCCCCATCATGTGGCAGCCACACAATCTATGATGGCTCATTCACCCACAAAAAAATACCTGGAATGGGAATCACAGCAGAAAAACTATCCCACAACAAAATACAAACATATAGCGAAGAAAATGTAAAAATATTATTATAAAACAAAAAAATATTTCTAATTATTAAAAAAATTACAATTGATACTGATTTTTAGTTGACAAACATAAAAAACGATGTATAATGATATTAGATATCAGTTCAGTGCAGATAATCCCCTTGCACACATAAAAGATATCACATATCAATTTTATATCAAACAACCCCTTGTAAGATAAAATTGTACTTAAAATCACGGCACCCCCTAAAGCCGTGATTTTTTTCGTACCATTTTCCCTTTTTCCTTTTTCGTGTTTTCGTGTTGTTCCTGTTTTGGCATTTTCAAAAAAATCCACGCCGTTAATCATCAAGTTTTTTCTATTGTTAATGTAATTCTAGCGACAACCTTCCCATCATCTTGCGAATTTCCTACCCTTGAAACTCATTAGAGTAGTTGAGTTTCTCAAATGAGACAAAATTCGAAAAAATCGCTTTGATTTCATTCGAAGAACTTCGGCTCGGAAATTGCACTGGCGTAAGCGTCAGCGTGCTTGCAATTTCGAGAAGTTCGAGATACTGAAATCACCGATTTTTGTAGACTCTTTTGTCGATTGAGAAACTTTTCTACGAATCTTGCGAACACTTGAGTATCAAGTTTTTCTTTTTGTTGGTGTAATTCTAGCGACAAACTTCCCGTTGTCCTACAACTCATCTTATAGAAAAACATTGAATGTGAAAGTGCATATGAGCAAATGTCCATGATTTACAAATAAGACAAAAATCCGTCTTGAGTTGCATGTCTGAGCCTTGGCGAGTTTGCAACTCAGATTTTTGGATTGTTTGATTAAATCATACATTTGTGAATCGCTGCACTTTAGCATCAAGTTTTTCTATTGTTAGTGTATTTCTAGCGATAATCTTTCTGATATCTTGCAGCCAACTTCCCGTCATCCTGCAACCCCCTCCCATTTCCTTCCAATTCCTCACAATTAAACCCATACTAAAATAATCTAACATTTACAATTTCACAAATTTTATATAAAATAGTATTACTATCAAGGAGGAAAAAATGCAAAATTCAACTAAAAGATATACAGTCGGAGAAGAAATATTCAACTCAGTGACACACGGAGTCGGCGTATTAATATCAATCGCACTTATGGTACTTTTGATCATAAAATCCCTCGGCAACCCCCAACTAATCGTAGCCAACATAATCTACGGTGTTTGCCTAATGCTGATGTTTCTATCATCGACATTATATCACGCAATAACCAACACAAGAGCAAAAAAAGTCCTACGTTACTTTGACCATTCAGCAATATTTTTATGCATAGCAGGAACATACACACCAATCATAGTAAAAGTATTGCAAGGAGCTGAAAAAGTAGGATTTCTAGTAGCCATATGGTTACTTGCACTAATCGGAATAGGCCTCAAAATAACAGTATTCCGACTCAACCTAGCAGAAAAATACAAAAAACAATCCCTAATACTATACCTAATAATGGGTTGGATCTCAATTTTATTGCTCAAAAAAATCATAGAAATATCGGGAATCCTCTCATTCATACTAATAGTATCAGGCGGAGTATTGTATTCCATCGGAGTGTATTTTTACGTATCAAAACACAAATACTTCCATGGAATTTGGCATATATTCATAATACTCGCATCAATCGCACAATTTCTAGGAATATATTTCGGATAACAAAAACTGACATCAAAAGTTGATTCATCACACAACTTTAGATGCCAGTTTTTTATTAAAAAATCAATTTATCTCTTCTCATTCATTTCCTTGGATTTTTCCACACAAGCAAGTTGCCCCTGAATCACAGCATTTCTAAGACCATATCTTTCCAAAACCTCAACAGCCTTAATAGTAGTCCCTGCAGGAGAACACACCATATCCTTCAACTCGCCAGGATGCTTTCCCGTCTCCAAAAGCATCTTCGCAGCACCAAGCACAGATTGCCCCACAAACTCATACGCCATGTCCATCTTCATCCCACTAAGCACAGCCGCATCAGCCATCGCCTCCATAAACATAAAAACATACGCCGGACTAGAACCACTCACACCCATCACACAATCCATAAGCGACTCATCTATCACCTCGCATTTTCCAAAACAACTAAAAATATCCTCCACAACATTCAAATCATCATCGCTTACATTTTCATTTCTACAAATAGCAGACATTCCCTCACCCACCAAACAAGGAGTATTAGGCATAACCCTACATACCTTACAAGAATTTCCGACACAGTTCTCAATATCTTCGATAGAAAAACCCGCCGCAACAGAAACCAAAATACAACCATCTCTCAAGCAATCGCTTATCTCTTTCAAAACCCCATCAATCACATTTGGCTTCACAGCAACAATCACAACATCGCAGTTTTTCACTAACTCCCTATTCTCACTCGTCACATTCACACCAAAATCATCACGCACCATATCGAGCCTATCACTTGACTTGTTCGATGCCCATACATCATCAGCACTCACAAACCCCGAACTCACAACCCCCGATAACATCGCATATCCCATATTTCCAACACCAATAAACCCAATTCTCATAAACTCCTCCTCTTTCCATACCATAATCTCGATTTTTTATTTCTACATTTTTCTGTATTTTTCTAATTTTTGCAATAAATCCTGCGACAACTTTCCTAATGTCTTGCATTTCATGTTATAGAAAAACATTGAATGTGAAAGTGCATATGAGCAAATGTCCATGATTTACAAATAAGACAAAAATCCGTCTTGAGTTGCATGTCTGAGCGTATGCGAGTTTGCAACTCAGATTTTTGGATTATTTGATTAAATCATACATTTGTGAATCGCTACACTTGAGCGTCAAGTTTTTCTATTTTTCACAGTAAACCTTGCGAAAAACTTCTGTTATCCTGCGAATTTCCATATACTTGAAATCCACTAGAGTAGTTAAGTTTCTCAGATGAGACAAAATTCGGAAAAAATCGCTTTGATTTCATTCGAAGAACTTCGACTCGGAAATTGCACTGGCGTAAGCGTTAGCGTGCTTGCAATTTCGAGAAGTTCGAGATACTGAAATCACCGATTTTTGTAGACGCTTTTGTCGATTGAGAAACTTTTCTACGAATCTTGCGATAACTTTTCCTTGCCAGCACTTGAGCATCAAGTTTTTCTAATTTTCACAGTAATTCTTGCAACAATCTCCGAATAGTTCTTGCGACAACCTGTCTGTCGCTTTGCAAATCCCTCAACCATTGTTACCTACATTTTACCACACAAAAAAAGATGCGAAAATCTACGCATCTTTCTTCAAATCCCTCATGAATTTTCTAATATTCACAATAAGCACAATCCACGCACCAATAGTCAACGCAAACACACCATAATCCCATAGATTTGATTTATTCCATCCTTGTTGATTATTAGTCGAAATCGCCTTATCATTGCCTTTCGTTGAATCGCTTTTTGCCACATTACTTGCTGGTTTCTTATCAGCACGCACACAATTGATCAAAATCCTGTTCACAAAAGGAGGATACATCGGATCGCACGACAACAAAGTCAGCATATCCTTGCCTTCCACTGGTTTCAACCTCTCCCAATCCGAAGGATCGATAATCTCCCTTCCAATCACCTTATAAGTCAAAGTCTTCCCGTGATGATGCACATACACCACATCACCACTGTACAACTCTCCGATTTTCAACAGCATGATATCTCCATACCAACCCCTGTGACCTGCAATAACAGCCCTCGTAGACTCACCGCCCACAGGAATCGAAGTATAATCAATCTGTGCCACGCCCTTAGCCAAATTATCGTAGCTTGCTCCCAAATAAATAGGTTTCTTGAAATTGATCTTCGGAATCTCCAAATACCCGAAAATCCCATTCACAAGCTTATTCTTCTCCAACTTGATATCTTCAGAATTGAAAGGATCCACAAACCCAGTCTTGTCAATATCCACATTGCTATTATACTTGTCGATTTTGCCCTTCAACTCATCTGTCATAGGCTCTTGACTCTTCAAAAAAGAATCCATCTTATGACCTTGGGACAGTATCTTATAGCTCAAATTAGTAAAACACACACATACTATAACTATCCCCACGAACAAAATCGCATATCCAATTTTCTTACCCAATCTCATTTTTATTTCTCCTTTTCCTTTGATAAATATAGTATACCAAAAGCAACAAAATAATTATCAGAGAAATAATCAAATACATCTTATATCTAATAGTATTCGCCATCGCCAAATCCTTCTCCACAGCTGCAGGATTATACTCTGTCCTCTCTCCTCTCACCAAAAGCCTGTGAGAATTGATCATATACGGAGTACAAGTCAACAAAGTACAATAATCCTTACCATCTACAACAAGAACCTTCGAAAAATCGCTAGGTTCCACCACATAAATATCCACAACCTTATAGGCCAAAACCTCTTTGATATTGTGAATATAGAACACATCTCCCTTTTTCAACTTATCCAAATCAGTGAATAACTTCGCCGTAGGCAAACCCCTATGCGCAGTAATTACAGAATGAGTGCCAATTCCCCCCACAGGAAGAGAAGTCCCCTCCAAATGACCTGCGCCCTTCTGCAACACATCATCGCTAGTACCTGCGTATATCGGCAAATCCTGATTTATCTTCGGAATCTCTACGTGACCTATCTTCTCCTTGATTTTCAACATATTCGCATAAGCAGTAATAGCCTCTTTCTTTTGTTTATCACTGTATGGATCAGATAACTTACTAGGATCCAACGTCTTGTTGTAAATCTTAGCCAACAATATTCTTCGTTCGATTTCCTTCTTCTCTAACTTACTTACTCCATTATCGAAGTCGTGTACCTCACTATTAGCCTCAATCCTATAATACATCCTAGAAATCACAGGATACATAGCAACCAAAAACCCCAAAACGAAAATCAAAATATATTTTAAATTACCCTTAATCCTTGATTTCTTCATTACCTTCCTCTAATCTTTTATCAGCTCTAGCCTTCTTGCTCTTTCTCTGACGATAAATCAAGTACAACAAAATAGCGATCACCACCAAAGAAATATAGAACAAATACCTATAAATATAACTTGCCTTAGCATCAGCTATCAGATCCTCATCAACAGCAGGAACGTATTTCACCCTGTGACCTCTCACCAAAAGCCTGTGCGTATTGATCATAATAGGCGTACAAGTAAGTAGCGTACAATAATCATGTCCTGGGACAATCAACAAATCCTCAAAATTAGAAGGCTCCACAATTTTTACCTGATCCACCTGATAAGCAAGCACACCGAAAATATTGTGAACGTAGAATTTATCTCCTACCTTCATCATCTTCAAATCGGTGAAAAGTTTCGCAGTAGGTAGACCACTATGGGCAGTCAATACAGAATGTGAACTATTGCCACCAATGGGAAGAGAAGTCCCTTCCAAATGACCCACACCAATCTGGAGCACATCCTCAGTCGTACCAGCATATATCGGCAAATTCTGATTTATCTTTGGAATCTCTACGTGGCCAATCTTCTCCTTCAATTCCAACATCTTAGCATAAGCCTTACGACCTTTTTCCTGCCTCTCCTTATCATAAGGATCCTTCGTCACCACATTGTTCAACGAATCATTGTATCCTTTCGCCAAAGCAAGTCTATTATCCAATTCTTCCTTCGATAGACCTTCCTTTGCCTTCTCGAATTCCTTCACCTGATTAGAAGAATCTACCCTATAATACAACCTAGAAATCAAAGGATACATCATAATTCCAAATCCAAGCAAAAATATCAAAATAAACACAAAATTGCGCTTAATCTTCTTCCACATGCATCTATACCAAACCTTTCACATTACATACAACAATTATATCAAAACACGCACACCATGTCATAAATTATCTAATAAATTATCCTTCAAAAAAAGTAAATCGAAAATAACTTTCGATTTACTTATCACATCTTATTTATCTATATGCTACCTTATTTTCATAAGCCACTATTTTCTTACCAATACAATACAACACAATTCCCGATACAACTATCATCAAGAACCTCACATCACCAGTTTTTGGAATACTTGGTCTGTGAGTTGAAGTACTATCATTTGGTACAATAGGAGTTTTAGGTGGTTTTCTTTTATTCTTTATGAAAATCACAGAACTAGTATCCGCATCATTATTGTCCCTTGTCACATCGAACTCGATAGGCTCAGTCAACAACTTATATCCATCAGGAGCCTTTATCTCTACCAAATAATACTTCCCGAAATCCAAATTCTCTACAGAAAACTTACCATCACTACCACTAGTCACGATATAATTTTCGCCATTCACTTTCACAGGGGCAAATTCCCCATCATCATTTTTTGTCATTACAATGAACACAGCATTTGCCAACGGCTTTTGCTCCTCATCAGTTTTCATGAAATCATGTCTACCTTTATCAGTGTCCTTCTTATTATTGACTACACTAATCTCTACCAATTTATCAGCCACTGTGAACTCAGTATCGGATTTTTGAATCACATATCCCTCTGGAGCTTTTATCTCTCTGAAAATATAATCTCCCTTGTCGATTTTTCCGATTCTTATCTCACCGGAGCCATCAGTCACATACAATCCGTCAGCTCTATCCTTATTTTTTATCTCTATTAACTTGCCATTTTCCTTCCTGAACAATTGAAATTGTGCTCCAGCTAATGGATTACCACTCGCATCTACCTTCTCAAGCCTTACAGTAGTAGAAGTTTCCTTCGCCATGATAACCACATTATTAGAACCATTTTCTATATCGTCAGGCAAATTCACAATCACAGGTGATATCTCAGGATTTCTTTCCACTCCACTTATATCCCTTATGTAATAAGCACCATGGTCCAATTTATCGAATACCATCTCATTATTATTGAAACTTTTCACTGTTCCATTTCCAAATTTTGCATCCATTTCAGACACACTTAGATTCTTCAATCCCTCAATCATAGATGATTTATCCTCATCTCTGATTTTCTCATCAGATATCTTCCATAATGAAAGATCGCCCATAACAGTTCCGTGTTTTTCTTCATCTACTTTCACAGTGATAGAATAATTCTCATCTGCATACGCAGCATTTGACAACACCATCGTCACCAAAATCATCACTGCAAATAACTTTCTCAAAATTTTCATAACAATACCTTTCATTAATTTTTATATTACTTACATTCTAACTTTTCTAAAAGTGCAAATAAAATTCTATTTGCACTTTTAGAAAAAGGGAAATCAAATTTCCCTCAATCTAATATTATCTAGCTTCTGCTGCTTGTCTTTTTTTGATAGCTATTATAGCTGATCCCATAATTGCAAGACCTAATACAGTGAAGATTATAGTACCAATACCACCTGTTTGTGGGATAGTGATATCTTTATCTTTGATTTGTTGTCCGTATCCGTTATCTGCATTAGCTTCATTATATTGAAGTTCAGTGTTAGCACCTTCATAAGATCCTTTAGCTACTGTGAATTCAAGTTGTGAATCTGTTGGCTCTAATTTAGCAAATCCTTGTGGGGCTGTTTTTTCTTCTAATTTATATGACCCATAAGCTAATCCAGAAACTTCAAATCTACCTTGATCATCAGATGTAAATACAAGTGCTTGAGCTATATCTGCCTTTGCTACCCATTTATAAGCAGTCTTATAAGCCTTAAAAGCTTCATCCCTTGCTGATTTTAATTCTCCTATTTTTGTTACAATAGCAGTTTTTCCTTTAACATCCTTACCATCTACTTGAATAGTGACTGTATCATCTGTTACGCCTTCTTTTGCTCTATTAGTATTATAATCAGCTATTGCTTTCATGTATTTATCTTGCGCATTATCATAAGCTGTTTTGTCATCAGCTTTATTATTATCTATAGCTAAATATTCATCTTTATTATTTTTAACATAGAATTCAGCACCTGCAAGTCTCTTTAACTTATCGCTTGTTTTGTCTTCAAAGTTTGTCTTTACAAATTTCTTACCACCAACTACAACTTGTGGTTCAGTTGGATTTAATGTATTTGGAGAGTTAGGTTGCTTTTTATTTGTAATTTCTACAACGCCTTGATCATTCTTTGATACATATTCAGGTTCATATCCAGATACACGTTCTACTACTCTATAAGTTTTATTTGCATCTAATCCAGTAAATGTATGATCAAAACCATTTGTTTCGTCATATTTAACAGTTGCTTGTTGAACAGTCTTCCATGTATCACCGTCTTTTTCTTGTAAGTTATATACTACTACAACATTTTTATCAGCTTCTTCACTTACACCATTTTGTCCAGGAATAGCCCATTTCTTTGTAACTTTGATTTGGTTATCTTTTGGTGTAACTTCTGTTGGTTCTTTTTCTTGGCTTTGTCTGTTATCCCAATCAAGTTTGATGTCGTTCTTTTCTGGAATATCTACTACAGCATCAGCATTAACTGTTGCATGATATGTCAATACTATTTCAGCTGCAGCTTTAGCTGCTTCGTTTTGAACTTTTGTTAATCCAGCTGGTGTTAATTTTATAGAAAATCCTCTATCATCTTGTACTAAGGTATAATCAGCAGCTTCCAATGCTTTATTATTTAATTTAATATCAAGATCTTTATCAAATGTAAGACCTTTTGTCATAATATCGTTCCAAGCTAGCTTTTGATATTTAGCATTTTTAGGAATTTGTGTTTTTACTTCATATGGAACTTTTTTTCCAATAGTTTCTGTAACTGTAGCTTTTTGTTTTTGATAATTTTCATATTTTGCCCCTACATGAGCTTCTGCTCCTTCAGCTGCTTTATCAAATCCTTCAGCATTTTTGTAAGCTTTGTCATTTTCATACTTGAAGTTCTTGTCGATCTTTGGCGCATTTTCTGTGTTTTTTGGATATACATGAACTGTAGGCATAGTTCCATTATCACCAACAACTGGAAGTGATATTTGTACTGGAACAGCTTTAGAATTAGCTAATTTAGATTGACCATCTTTTCCAGTATAAGTTGATTTTTCTACAACTTCTTGTATTGTATAAGTTCCTTCAGGTAGATTAGTAGTATTGAAAGTGATTTTTCCACCATCTGCTGTTAAACCACCTAAAGCATCCTTTACATCAACAACTTCTTTCCCTTGTTCATTTATCCACTTACCTTGTGCATTTTGCCAAGCAAAATATACACCATCAATAGCTTCTGATCCAGCACCGAAATATCCAAGGATATTTTGGATTTCATTACCATTATACTTATCCCCATTGATACCTTCATAACCTGGGAATACTGGTACTTGTTTACCATCAACTTCCTTTGTTGCATTAAGGTTATCTTCTGTCATTAATATCTTGTGCAATACTACAGAAGTTGTTCCTTGATCATCAGCAGCATAAACTGTTGGGGCGATTAAGCCCAATACCATTACCAATGCCACAAACATTGATAATATTCTTCTCATTGTTTTCATAATACATCTCCTTTAAAAAATTTTTTAAAATTTCTATAATAACTACGAAATCATTTTGTCTACATATAATGCCAATGAATTTCTCTTATTAATGAATTCCTAGTGATTATCCTAATAGTTTTTACAATGTTTCCTTATTTATTTTTATTTATTGTATTATCATCAGTTGACTTTTCTAAGCTAGCATTTTGTTCTTTGTCTAGTTCAGCATAAGCATATTCGTAATATGTTATCAAATACTCTATTTGAGGTGTAGTTAATTTGCTGTAGATAACTTTATTTTTTTTGATTTCCTTAGGCTTTATACAACGTATTATAATTAATATTATAATTATAACTATTAATATTACAATTTCAGCCCAAAGCACTCCTAAACTATTTATTGGCATCTTGAGCGATTCTTTAAAATCTTTTGAAGAAGATTTTAAAAACTGATATACAATATTAGATACAATAATTGCTGTTAATGTAGCTAAAATTTCTTTAATATCATTTAAAGTAAATCTTCCAAGCATAGGTTTATTAGATTCTTCATCATCATGGTTATTTTTTATTTTTAAAGATATTAGAAAAAGCATAACCACCATAATAATCCAAATACCAAAAATTAAATTACCACCTGTATACAAAAGAGATACTATTGATATTATAAATGCAAGAAATGATATAGCTCTAGAATAATCTTGTGATTTATTGTGTTTATTATCTTTGTAATATTTTAGTTCACAAATCCTCTCTCGCAAGAATTCTCTTGGATTTTTTTCTGACTTATACTTATCTATGTCAAAACCTGGTATTTGCTTTTCGATTTCTGATTTTATATCCTCGCTAGCATATACACTAGCGTATTCACTAGTATCTTTGTATTCATATATACCTAATTTTTCATTGATTTTAGATATCTGCTGTTCTATTTTATCTACTTTCTGACTCAATTCGTCAAAATCTTTTTTCTTGACATATTCAGATTTTTCTTCATCTATAACTTCTGATTCTAAATCATTATTTTTATTTTTGTTTCCATCTTCCATTTCTGCCCTCACAGATTTTAAAACAGTAAATTTTCAAAACACATTTATTACAGTAGGACTTTTTTTGTTCTACTTAAATGGCTTACTATTCACTTTCGAGAATATATTTTACCATTTTAAATGTTATTTTTCAATGTTTTTTTGAATGTTTTTTGTGTTTTCATGAGATATGCCACTTGGGTTTCCAAACCCAAGTGATATTCTCATTTTCAAAAATCAATTAAACTATCTGATCTCTTTTATACTTCTTTCTGTACATCAATCCAGATACAGTCATCATGATAAGTCCACACAACACTATGAATAGTATTCCTATTCCACCAGTTGATGGGAATGTCGCCTTTTTGTTGTAAACTGTTACGGTGTTAGTCTTGGATTTATCATCAGTAGGAGGAGAAATCTTGTACTTGCCTTTGACTTCAGCTGCTTTTTCTACTCTGCCATTTGTTATTTTGATAGGTCCTACAGTTTGCTTGATGTTCAAATAATATTTTGGTGCCCATTCTTCTCTTAGATAGTAAATACCATCTGATAGATTTTCTATCGTGACTTTACCTTTGTCTTGTTGACTATCATTTGTGACATATAAACCATCAGCGCTATTTTGATTTGCTATCTTTTCAAATTTTGATTCATTCTCTTTAGTGAATTCAATGTTATCAGTCAATCCATCTTTTAATCTGTATAGGCTAAACCTCGCTCCACCTAATAACGCATTTCCATCAGCATCTTTCTTGATGATTTCTAGTTTAGCGGATATTTTGTGGTTTACTACTGTGAATGTTCCATTATCCAATGTTATGCCAATGTAATCATTAGTAGCATTCTTTGTTTGAGTGATGCTTGCAAATTGGTCATCATTCATGAATACCCCTGCATAATACACTTGCCTAATTGGTCTAACAGTCCTTGTCTTACCGGCAAATTCTTTTGATTTGAATGTGAAATCAAAACTTCCAGTATCATTTTCTTTAGTTTTCTTTGCTTTAAATTCTAATAGCTTATATGGTTCACTTAATTTTTGTCCATCATAGTATACATCAAAGTTTTCAATGTCTAACCATAAAGTTATATTTTCTGTATAATCTTCTTTAGCAAGCCTGTTGTATTTCAATGATACTTTGAATTCATCAGGATTTTCAGTCTTCGTTACCTCTTGACTTAATTCTGCTGCAGGATATGGTCCGGCATTATTTTTAGTATATCCGAAATACTGTGGACTTTTATTAGCTGGAGGGATAATATCAGTTGTAATTGTAATATTATCTACGTTTATTTTCGATACTTTTACTGTTACAGATGTTTTATCACTATTTTCTTCAACTAAAACTTTCCATCTATCTGACGTCTTTTCGTATCCATCTGGTGCTGAAACTTCTTCGACTCTGTATTCACCTGCTTCGAGGTCTGTGAATTTTGCAAGTCCATCAGATCCTGATATCACACGTTTTAATTCTTTGTAATCCTTGTCGTATAGAGCAAATACTGCACCTTCTAGAACTTTTGCATTATTCTTATCCTTATTATCATCAGTCTTTTTGATTGTGAACTCACCTGTAGGTTTTTTAGTGTTCTTTACATAGACTTCAGCATCGGCGTCTTTGTCAATATATATAGTATATGGTGATTTTCCATTTTTATCCCAATCTACTACATATCCTGAATCATTTTCTGCAATAGTAACGTCTTTGATAAATACTTTATCCGGATCAATTTGCTCATTTGAGTAATTTTCACCATTTTTAAGTGATACTTTTGTGCCATCAGACAATGTTATATTAAATGTCAAATTTTTATTTGGAACTAAGTTACCCCAATCAAGATTAATCTCAAATTTTAGTCTTGGTTTAGTATCTATATAAGCGCTGCCGCCTTTTACGACTATTTCTCCACTAGGAACTGAAATCTTATCGTTAGATGCTTTTATATCTGTGATAAAATATTCGTACTCTTGCTTGTCAGCATTTGTCTTGTCTACGGATTTAATTTCTGCAATTCCTTTTAGTTTTTCAATAGTTCGAGTCTCACTAAAGTTTTCATCAACTTGTCCGTTTACCCTACGTTTTAATGTGAATGTTATCGTGCTTCCACCAAGTTCTGCACCTGTGTGATTATTTCCTACAGTAATATCCATCTTTTCGATGTTTTCTTTTAGTGTCACTGTTGGTGATTGGATATTAGGTGCATTCGGAGTAAAGCTTATTGAATTAACTAAATTATAAGCTTGTTCACTAGCTGTTATATCATTTCTTGCTTGAACTACAAAACTTACTGTCGCATGTCCATTTGCATCAAGTGTAATTCCACTTGCAGAAATTCCACTTGCATTATGAGTTATACCATTAATATTAGAACTAAAGTTTTCGTTAACATAACTAAAGTCGTTATTGAATGATATATTCAAACTTGCATTGTTTACATCTGGTTGAATTGATTGAATTGGCGCAGGAAGTAATTTTTGATAAGCTTGTGAATTACCAAAATCTAATCCTCTTGTACTTTTATTACAACCTACATTCACTTTATTGTCGCTAAATAATGTGTTATAGAAATCTGTAAGCTTATTAACATCTCTGCTATCAGTATAGAAGAAGTTATATATATCTATAGTATCATCCAAAGCACTGTTTAAAGTAGCTTTATCTTTGTTTATTAAAGTAGAATTTGCCAATGATTGATTTAATATTATCTTCTTTGTACCACTTCCACTATCTAAAAACTCTTTTGCTTTACTAAAAGCTGCTCCAATACCTGTCGGTTGATATAAAGTCTGATCTACAGTTATAGTATTAATTTTACTTATTATATCTGTCGATAATTGTTCAAGAGTTTGAGTTCCTGAAACTGCTCCATTACCATAGGTTACAAATCCAATATTATAAGCATTTTGATTACTTGAAGATTTATTAAGTTCTTTTAACCAATCTACAATTCCTTGCTTAAAGTATCTTGTATTTTCAGCAGACCCAGCTTGAATAGGCATTATTACAACTACATCTGTTGGTGTTGTAGTAGTAACTCCTTCTCCTGCCGTAATATCCAAATCAACTTTATACTTTCCATTACCTAAGCTTTCGGCATTTGTCTTGACTTTTGTCTTTCCAAAGTTAGGTTTTGTTGGACTTAGAGTACCACCAATTGTCGATGTGAATTTGTCATCGAATTCTGAAGTGCCATTTGGTGCTCTTAATCGGAAGTTACCTAATAATCCTCCAATGTTTAGTTTGCTTAGCGCTCCTGTGACTGCATTTGCTATTCTAGTTGTTCTAGTGTCCTTTACTACTTTTGTCACTCCATTTGCATCGACTGTGACTGTCCAAGTATCTGTTGTTCCATTATATCCATCTGGTGCTTTTGTTTCTACAAGTTTATATTTTCCTTCTTTTAGGTTATCAAATGCTATTTCTCCATTTTCATGTGAAGTTTTGTCGATAGGATCTCCTGTGGTTGGTGCAATTGGAGTTAATGTGAATTTTGCTCCCGGTAATATTGCACCATTTTCATCAGTCTTCGTTAGATAGAATTTACCTAATGGATTGAAGTCATTAGTAACAGTTAGTTCAGGATCTTGGTAATTATTATCTCCATGTCCTGCAGCACCACTGACATTAGTTAGTATAGCATTGCCCCTTCTTACATTAGGTTTAGAATTTGCGTTCTCAAGCTCAACCCACTGTCCAAGGATTGTAGTAGGTTTCCCTTCAGGATATACCATTTCACTATCTACTTTTACAAGGTAAGCATTAGCTCCAATATCACTCTTAAGTTCTATAACAGCTGAATTTACATTAACCTTATTTTCAATCTTTCCTTGGTATGAAACAGTGTAGCTATCAGGATTAACAAGTTCTAGATTTTCTTGATCAAATATTACTGTCTCAGGAACATTGCCTTTAATTTTATACAAAGAAACTTTTGTCTTTGTAGCATCTATACTAGCCATGTTAAATGTGCCATCTTGAACTGCAGGATATACAGTAATTTTGGATTTTCCTGTAATATTTTGTCTTAACGGATTGATATTGGCTAATTGGCTATATACTCCAGCTTGGTCATTTGTATACAAGTAGTTCGTATTTATACTTAGGTTACCTGCTACCTCATGTCCCTTATAGGCTATTTCTATCTCTTTGAATACTTTTTGTGTGCCGATAGATGCTGAAAATTCATATTTTCCACTGTTTGGACAAGTATTTAGATTAACTGAATGTCCTAATTTTATGCTCATTTGGATATTCGACTTATCTTTTACTGCGTCTGTGAAAGTATAGTAGATATCTTTTCCGGTTCCTTTATTGATGTCAAATTTAGGTCCGTATGACCATGTTGCCAAAACTTTATTTGTAACTGGATCTACTATATTAGGATAATTTGGTTTGTCAGGTTGTAACATGTTGTAATGAAGTGTATCGGATTCATGAACTATAAAGTAATCACCAGGATTTACTTTTTCATTTTCTTTTACGTTCATCTTCAAAGCTACATTTATGGCATTTTCAGATGTATCCATATCAAGTTTGCCATTATTTGAGTAGTTTATTTTGTTAATTACGCCTCCATTATCCGTAAATGTTACAGAACTATTTGCTGTATCTACTGTGATGATATCACTGACATTTTTACCTTCTATAGTTCCTACATCCGGAGCTTCTTGTCCTATTTCGTTTATGAAGGTTTGTCCTTTGGAGTTTACAAATACTTTCCAAACTTTTGTAGTTCTTTCGTATCCATCTGGCGCTTGTGCTTCTTTTAGTGTATATGTGCCAGATTTTATGTCTATGAAGACTACTTTTCCATCACTTTCTGATACTACGTCTTTTACTACTTTTCCATTTTCATCTTCTAGGACGAATACTGCATCTGCTAGAGTTTTACCACTATTAGCGTCAGTTTTGTTGATAGTAAATTTTCCTCTAGGTGTATCGTTAGATTCGTTTTTGAATCCGTAGAACAATCCTGCTTTTACTATATTACCTTCTTCATTTACTTCGATATAGTTAAATTGTGAAGGGTCTTCGATAACTGTATTAGTTGTTGTATCTAGTTCGTAAAGTTCAAGTGCTAAATCCTTATTGTGTAGATCTTTATCCTCAGGATACATTTTGCCTTTTTCTCCGACTTGAACTAGTATATCTCTGTCAGCTAGTTTGTAACCAAATGGAGCTTTGGTTTCGTGAATTCTATACAAACCAACTCTTAGGTTTTGAGCTTGATATTGTCCTTTGAATGAATCGATAAGTGTATCTGAGTCAAGAGGAACAGTACTATTATTATTCTCTACTGATTTATTAACAGCATTTTGAATTTCATCTTTAGTTACAACAGGATCATTTGTAAGTTTTGTTATTTCAAATTCTGCATCATCCTGAATGACAGTACTATTTTTGTTGATTTTTTCCCATCTGAAGTCTATTGTCGAGAATAGATTTGCAATATCAAATTGACCCTTATCGTATTGGAAAATAGTATTCACTGTTCTATCTTCATTGTTCTCTACATCCAATATGTTGTAGGATTTGATTTTATCAAAGCCATTTTCTGTATATTTTTTATAGTATTCTTTGTCGTATTCTTTAAAGTACTCTACTTCATATTCTTTGTCATATACTACTTTTAGTTTGTTGACAGGTTTTGTAGTGCCATCTTCTCCTACTTCTTCTGTGACTTTTACTACTTTGAATATCCATTTTCTTTGAGTGTTAGGGTTGATATAACTTGGTACATTTCCTTCTTCTAATTCATAGATACCTTCTGAAAGGTCTGTGAATTTGATGTGTCCATTTTCATCTGTTTCTAAAGCAGATTCGTATTTGTACTTTTCTAATCCTTGTGCAACTTTACCCTCAGCATAAATTTGCTTTCCGTTTTTACCTGCTTCTGTTCTGACTTTTTTCAAAGTAAATGGAACTCTTGGTACTGTTTCATCAATGTAATTAGAACCTACTGCCCATTTTACAAATTCAAAGTTTGTCTTTGGATAGTTAATTATATCAAAGCCTCCATCTTGATTTTTCTTTACGGATGGATCTTCAGTAGGTGTGACTTTTTCATTTTCAGAAGGAGTGGTGTTTCCAGCTTCTGCAGAAGTGTTTCCATTTTCAGCAGTAGTACCTTCTTCATTTCCAGGTGCATTTTCTTCTGTGCCATTGTAAGGTGTGCCATCATCTGTTGGTTTGTTTTCAGTTTTCCCAGCTTTTCCTTCAAATACTATTTCCAATGCTCCAGTATCTTTGTTGGCTACTACGTTGAAATACCATGGATTTGGCTGTGCATAGACTGTAGGGTTTGTTTCTGTAAGTCTATATCTACCTTCTTTTAATCCTGTAAATTCAAATTTGTTGCTGTTGAAATTTTCTTTAGTAACGCTATATCCACCTTTTACTGGATTTCCTTCTGTATCTACTTCTACTAATTCAAATGTAGATGTATTGATTGGATGATTATCTACGTCAACTTTATTGAATTCGAAATCAATCAAGTTGGTTTCGTTCTTTACAGATAGAAGATTTTTCTTATCTTCTGTCGTAATCGCAAATTTCTTGAATTGTTCAGCAGAATTGTCGTAGTCAAGTTCTTGAACGAGTTTTCCATCTGAATTTTTTGTAAGCTTCACGATTAGATATCCATCTAATTTTTTAAATCCAGGAGCTGGTTCTTTTTCTTGTAACATATATGTTCCAGGTGGAGCTTGTTCAAAATCAACTCCTGTTGATGTTGACTTAGCATATCTTACAAGTACATTGTCATCAATAACTTCGACTTCAGGTTCGCCATCTTTTATAAATGTGCTACCATCTTCATTAGTTTTTATCTTTGTAAGAGAAAATACTGCTCCTACGATGTTTTTACCAGCCATATTAGTCTTGTTGAATCTAAATTCTCCCTGTGATTTGTGGTTAGTAACATCTACTACGTCTATACCTTGATAAGGTGCATCAGGTCTTGCAGGATGTGACTGATGATGGTCTACACCTATCTTGACATTTTTGATAAATTCTTTTGCTTCTGATACTTCTTCTGCATTACTTCCTAGACCGTAGATAGTTTTGCCGATTAAGTTATTTTTATCGGCTTCACTAATATCTTTGTTCCAGTTATCCCCAGCCTTAAATTCATGACTAAAGTTAAAGTTAATCTTCATATAGTTTGATCCTCTAGGATTTGGATCATTTTCTGGATTTTCTGAATCTTGTTTTGGATTTACCTCTACTTTGAAGTACCATTTGCTATCTAGTTTTGTATATCCATCTGGTGCTTTTTCTTCCCACATTTCATAGATACCAGGTGATAGTTCTCTGAAGTAGTTATCTCCAGAAAGTCCTGTAGCTTCTGTAACTGCATCGAATGGTTCGTTACCATATATCGGTTCTTTGCCATTCACTGCATCGCCATTGATTAGTTTTCTAGCTCTAAATTGAGAACCTGTAAGGACTGAATTATCATCTGTTTTTTTTGCAATTCTTAGAGGAATTCTAAATCCATCTTCGTCCTTGTTGTAAATACTTAGCAAATTACCATTAGTTATATTGACAGTGGCAGTTTCTCCCTCAAATTTTAAAGGATAGTAAGAAATTTCAGGTTCGCCCCAGTTTTTGTAATGAGGAGTGTTTCTAATGTAAACAATTCTGTATGGAAAGGCATCTTTTTTTACGTTAGAAAATTCTACACTTCCTTCAAACGGTGCATCTGCAGCTACTAATTCTCCAAGTTGTCCAGACTGATCTTGCGGTTTTAAATCGTGCCACACATTATTATCTAATGCTTGTAGTTTAACTGTTCCTGCATTTCCCTCTGGTTTAGCTTTATCTGGATAGTTGTTGTATTTGAAGTTTACATTTACTGTAGCTTTACCGTCTGGTTTGACTATTGCTGTGTCTGCTCCTTTTCTATTAATAGTTAAGTCACTAGCAACATTAACACTATCTTGACCTTGAGTTAATGATATATTTCCATCATGGATTTTTTGTGATGTTATTGCATCTGTTCCTGGAAGTTTTGCCTTATATTTTATTTCAAGACGTTCAGCTTTTTCTAAGGAAAGTGTATTTATCGTTAATCCATTTAATCCATTTGTATTCTTTGTAGTTTTAATTGTATTTGAATCTAGTTGACTTGCGCCATTTTTGCCATACTTTGTAATTTCCCAATTATCTGTGACAACAGGGGCTTTTAAAGCGATATTAAATGTCGCATCTTTTAGTAGTGATACTTCTTCCGTTCCTGATGGGAAATACTTAACTGTATTCTTAATATCCCCCATCATCGCTTTTTGAACATATGGAGCATATACTGATCCCCAGAATTGATAATTAGCATCGGCTTGTCTAAATTCAAAGAATGCCTTTCCATTTGAATCTTTTACAAATTGACTTATAGCAGATCTATAGTTATTAACTATTTTTTGCCAATACGCACCTGCAAATTCTCTTAAGTCAAGATGGTATGTCCATGTGTCATATCCTTTATCTTGAAGTGTTTCCATATTTGTAATAATGTCATAGGATGTTCCAGTCTTCTTCAAAGTGTCAATCTTAAACTTAGCAAGATTTACAGCATATTTTGCATCATAAGTTTTATCCTTTGTGTCTGTTTTAATTTCACTTAAATATCCTGGTAAAGCTTTCTTTAGGAAATCAGATCCATCGGCATTTCCTGCCGCATTTTTCCTTTTTACACATCCTATATAGTCTTTAATTTTCTCAGGATTTTGAGATTGACCTGTCTCCCAATTTGTATACCATGCTTCATAGTAGTCGTAAGTGTTACTATTTTTATTCAAATCATCAAAACTATATGTTCCAAGATATTTGCTATGTCCTGCTGCATATTCAATAAATGAAATATCATATTTAGTTTTTGTTTCAGTAGCTTTTTGATTAAGGTCATTTAAAAATTTATTGAAGTTGTCATCTACCGAATTTTTCATCTTTACATTATCTACTTTTTGCCCTTTTATATCACCATCACTCTTTGATCTATCAAACATAAAGATCATATGAACTCTTTTTGTCGCTGTTTTTTCTTCAGTCTTAGGATATATTTTGACAGTAACATCTCTTGTACCGTTTGTTTCATTAATAGGTCCACCTGTCACATCTATTGATGCTATTTTTCCGTCTACCTGTACTTTTGCTCTACCTGCTAGCAATCCTCTAAATGTTTCTCTAGATAGCAGTGGGCTTACTACAGGTTTGGCTATCATATTGACCAATATTCTCGATGGTAATGCATTTGGTGCATTTCTATTATTATCAGTATATCCTTCAAAATTAGGGTCAGTTTTTTCTCTACTTTTTACGACTGTACCATCGCTTCTTACTTGAACGTACCATGGTGTTGGGTCTTTTTCGTAACCTGCTGGTCCTCTGTATTCTTCAAGGACGTAGTTACCAGGTTTCAATTGGTCAAAGACTACAATACCTTGGTTAGCAGGCAATGTGCTAGGATCTGTTACTTCTTGAACAGGTCTTCCATTTTCATCTCTTATAACTTCTCCTGTATCTGGATTTTTTTTATCATGAGTTAATGGAATACCTTCTGATATTTTTTGGATGAAATTATTTTTATCTGTTATTACAAAGCTTCCATCTGCATGATACAATCTAAAGTATGCACGTCTTAGCCCTACTTCTCCAGTATAAGGTTTCATTTCATCCCCGATTTTTTTGATTGTAAATTTCCCAGATTTTTTATTTTCTTCGAAGTTGATTACACCTTTGAATGTGTTGCCATTTGTCAAAAGTGCGTTGACGTTAAGGTCACGAACTATGACTTTCATTTGTCCTTCGTTTGCCAAGGCTTCTGCTACTACTCTTAGTACGATTGGGTTCGCCTTTTGATATCCTGCAGGTGCTACTGTCTCTTCCAAGATATAGTAACCATTGAATTTAAGTTCCTTTAGATGGAATACTCCATTAGCATCAGCTTTTATAGGTTCTGTATTAATTTTATTTCCTACTTTTGCACCGTAATAGTCGGAATTATATAAATCAAATTCTACTTCTTTTGCTTTTGCATCTTCAATTCTGATGAATTTTTTGTTTGTCTCACTTTCAGGTCTATTTTTATCGAAGTTAGGATTTTCTTTGTATTTATAAAATTCTACGTCTATTGTTCTTTGTTTGTCGGTGATTTCTTTTAATGTTTTTGTACCATCAGGTTTTAATACACTTTCAATAGGTACTTCTGTCAAACTATCTACTGGTCCTTGTGCCTCATCCTGTGTCTTTATTTTGTAAAGTTTTTGTGTAAGTGTATCTGATCCTTCCTTATGTGATACAACTAATTTCCAGCCATAGAATTTATCAGGTTCTTTTAGGTCTTGTGGTCTTTGGTATCCAACTGGAGCTACTGTCTCTTCCAGTACGTATTCTCCAAGCTTTAGGTTGTCAAATTTTACAATTCCTTTATCGTCTGAAAATACTGTAGCATCGTAAGGATCTCCGTCAACTATACTTATAGAGTGAAGTCTAAATTTTGCTCCTTGCAATGCAAGTAGGTTGTTGTCCTTGTCTTTTGCTGCTTCATCTACTTTTTTGAATTCTAATGTAGTTCCTAGTGGCTTATTGACAATTACTTTTGATTCTTGTATACCAGCATCTTTAAATGTAGCTACTAATTTTTCTTTACCATCTGTAGGCTTTGTTACTATTATGATTTGATCTTCTGCTTTTTCATATCCTGCTGGTACTTTTGATTCTTGTAGTAGATATACGCCTACTGGCATTTGTTTGAATTCGAATAGTCCATCATTATTGCCTTTTGATACTTTTTGGTAGACAGGTGTGCCATCAGTTTTGGTATCAGTAGTTCTATCTGTTTCAGATTTTATCTTAGTTAGTGTAAATTCTGCACCGTTTAAGATTTGCTTTTCGTTTTTCTTAGTGAATTCAATTTCACCAAGATTTGATGATGGATCTGTGACTTGAATGGATAGTTTGTTTCCATCTACTTTTACGTAAACTTCTCCATCCGGTCCTTTTGGAGCTTCTCCTACAAGTTCCAAATTAGTCTTTTCTCCGTCATTTACACGGATTCTACCAAGTATTGGATATAGTGGGAATTCTCCATCATCTGGATTTACTTCTTCAGTTGAAACTTTGATTTTAAATGGAGCTATTTTATCGTATCCATCTGGTTTTTTTGTTTCTATAACTTGATATGTGCCTTCTTTTAGATATATATCATGTTTTGCATCAGTCCACATTGTAGTTTCACCTGTTGCTTGGTTTATTAATGTGAATTCTGCTCCAGTTACTTTTTCTCCGTCTATATTAATTTTGTTTAGTTTTAATGGTTTTACGATATGGGCTGTGATAAGCTCTTGTAAATCTTGACCATGGCTATAGAATACAAGGCTTACTGATTTTGCCTTATCTTCATTCCAATCACCATTATTGTATGAAGCTAGTACTTTGTTCAAAACTTCATTGGCGTATTTTACTTGTTCTTCTTTTACGAAAGGCAATGCGCCCAATGGATCTTCGTTTGGAGATAGTTTTCTGATACCATTTGGATATGCATTTACTTTTTTATCTCCTGAGAAATATTTGTCGTATTGTGTAGTACCCGGTTTGTATCCACCTACAAGTGTAAAGTTCTTTCTCCAAGTTTCGTCGTTTACTGCACGTCCATCCAAACTTGCCAAGTAATCGTCTTGGACATTTTTTTGGTCTGTGAAGTAGTGAACTACTTTTTGTCTCATTCCAAATTCGATGAGTCTGTGCATTACTTTGCCGCCATGAGTTTTGGAGTAGTTTTCTTTTTCTTTGTCCAAATAGAAGTAGATTCTCTTCATCAAATCTTCCATGGCAGCACCCTTAGATTTTCTATCTGGGTTAAGTGAATATCCTGGTTCTAGTTTGCCAGGTAATTGACTATCTTCGCTAAGTCTAGTTAGAAGATAATCTCCTGTAGGATTTTCATGTCTATCCAGGTAAATTCCGTTTGGTTTTTTCTTAACAGTTGGGTCACTTCTATGGAAGTTGAAACATTCTACCATTTCAAAAGTCTTACCTATACGCATTATAGTGTATGGATTTTCTATATACGCTAAGCATCCATTTGCATTTTTCGAATATATTTCTGAATATAAGTTTACAGTTCCACCTTCTGTAGATGCGTCTTGTGTTCCTTCAATTTGATATAAGAAATCTGTCTTTTTAAACTTTAGGTTAGCATTAAGTTTGTATCTAGTTTCTTTATGTCCTCTTTGACTGTAGAATTTATAAGATACTATAACTCCTGGTTTTAATTCTCCATTTGGTAAAAGTGCTAAATTCTTGGCTGCAGTTCTAGTGTATCCACCATCTACTTTTGGTACGAAATATATGATTTCTTTTTGAGCAGATGGAGTTGTTTTGGCATTATATAGTCCATTATCTTCTGTCTCTCCCATTCTAAGTAAATCAAGTGCGTACCACTCATTGACAGCTTCACTGAGTCTTTTGGCAACTATAGTTCTCGTATTATCATAGTAGAAATTTTCATTGTATTTTTGGCTTTGTAATCCTACTTCTGCAGTGAACATATTGTCTACTAGGTTGAATGGAGTTCTGGCAAATTCTCTAGCTTCTTCTAATCCTTTTATCCATTTAATAACAGTAGGGATCTTGTTATATTGGTCTAATACCTTATTTATGATATTTTCAACGTAGTTACTACTTGGATTGATTCTAAGTCCGATAGAATATGTGTCGTGAAATTCAGGTACACCTGCATAGTCTGTTCCTATAGGTGCTTTTACTCTGATGTAAAGTTTATCTCCTAAATTTCCTTTTGGCATTGAATCATTTGCTGTCATGAGTTCAGCACCTGTCGTTCCACTTGGTTTATATCCTGTAGCATTATCTAGATCGGATTTTGTACTAGACATTTTGTATGTGAAATTTTTTAGACCTTGTTTGTTTGAACCAAATAGGTTTATTTTTAGACTATCGAAATCTACACCGTCTGCTTTTAACGGTGCTGTGTCTACTTCAAAATCCCACCAAACTTGGTATCCGTCTTTTGCTACGGTTGGCAAAGATGTAACGTCATTTCCGTCTTTATCTTTCGCCTTTTGAGTTGACGATACTCCCAATTTATATGGATATGGTACAGATGGTCCTGTAGTGATATCTCCGTTTACTACAAATTCTGAAGTTATTGTCTTTCTAGTATCTCCATTTATAACTTTTATAGTAGGCATGATTTGAGGAGTCATATTTTTAGGTGTAACTAATATATTTATATCTAGTGATAACGGATTATCACCATAATCTTTTGTTATATTATCTACATCAAATGCTAAGATTTGGTCAATAATCACAGTAATATTTTCAGTGATTTTTTGGTTGAATGTGTATGTTAGTTTGTGATCAGCGGGATTATAGTAACCTGTAGCTACTGTACGTCCATATTGATCTATCAAATCTTTTATTATATAGTCTACATTTTTCTTTAAATAAGGTCCTAAATCCACTTCTACTGTCCAACCTTTTGGAATTGGATTTGCAAGAGATGCTTTGACGTTAAGTGTAGTCTTTAGTTCAAAATTCTTGCCTTCAACTATCGAAGGACCTGCTTTTACTGCAGGTGATTTTTTCTCTTCACCTATTTTAAGTTTATCTGTCGGATTTTCCTTATCGTCTTTTGTTTTATCATCAGATACTTTTTTGTCTTCAGGAACTTTTTTATCTTCTGGTTTGTTTTGTGTGTCTTGTTTTTTGTCTTCTTTTGGTAATGTAATATCTTTTGGTTCTTCTTTTTTCTTGTCTTCAGATTTTATGACATCTGCAGGTTGATTTTGTACGTCGGGTTGTTTTTGTTCTTTTTCTAATTTCTTTTGGTTTTTGTATTCAATAGATGATGTCACATCGTTAGCTATATAAGAAGTAGGATATAGTACGTAATCTTTGTCGTTGATTATCGCACCGACCAAATCTCCTTCGTGATCTATTGCTATAGGATTATTTTCATCCTTATTTAATGTGATCATTTTTTTGTTCACATCAAAAGTTTTGGCTACCGCAAAATCAAACACATATAATCTCTCTACGGCTTGTTCTTTAGGTAGTGATTTTTGCAATCCGTTTTTGTCAAAGTCAAAGTTTTCTATTGTGCTTAGATTATATATTTTATAATCTGCACCATAGTTTTGTACGACAACTTCTTGTGCAGGGTTTTGGATGAAGTATTTTCCTTCTAATTCTTTTATCACAAAGTCGGATTTTAGTCCTTGTTTGGAAAGTTCATCTGTAACTCTCTTCAATTCTTTTTGTGCGTCTTCTATCTTTTCGTAATAATTTTCGTCATATAGACTGAAATCTTTTCTAACTATTAGTTTTATGTTCTGAGCATCACGAGTTGTCTTCAACGCAAATTTTACATTAGAATCATTGCTTAGGTTCTTGTCGTCAACCACTGTAGCTAGATTTAAAGAAATTTCAGAGTTGATATCCCATACGTATTTATCTAGGTTATCTATGCTATATGGATTGGGCTGTTGTATTTGCTCTTGAGAAGCGAAAGCTGGAATTGAAAATTCAAGCAACATAAATAATGCCATAACTAAAGCTGTCAGATTATGAATATATTTTCGCATTTTTGCCTCCTACAAATTTGTCATATTTTTGTTAATTTCAAAGTTAATAAAGTAAAATTTCAGCGCACCTTGTATCCAATTATTTTACAAGGATTTGCTGAAATATTTGTATCTTATTGGCAATATATAGTTGTTCCCTTCAATTTCGATTGTAGTTGCAAATAATATGCAACTAGATATGTAGAAATCTATGTAATTTCTATACTTCTAAACGCAAAACAATAATAAAAAAAGACACAAAAATCAAATCTTGATGTCTTTAATCTGCATGTCTTTTGTAATCAGCGTTAGTCTTGTCAATAATTCAAACAAATGATATGGTTTATAAATTATTTTTGGTTATATCCTTTGTCAGCACCTTTATCTTTCTTTATAGTTAGATTATATCAGTCGTTTGAATAATTGTCAATACTTTTGCATTATTTATCATTGTTCATTTTTAAGTGTTATTTTCTATTAAATATTTATGTGTTTTTATGTTCATTTTCATGTTTTCCTCAAAAATTGATTTACCTTATTTGTTCTCACTATAAATTATTAGGTTTATTTTTAGATTTTTATGTAGGATTAAAGCTTGTTTTATTCTAGTATTTTTATCTTTTGCAAGATTTTTTTATTTTAATTTGCATTTATATGGTATATGATATTTTTTTGATAATTAAACGGTTAATATTGGATCCCATTGTTCATTTATATGTTAATTTTATATTGTTTTTTTGCAATTTTATTGTGATTTACGCAAAAAAGCACACTGTCTTTTTTGCAATGTGCTTTGAATTTTACGCTATTTCGTTGCGGCGTTTTTTGCTATACATTATGACAGACAGAGCCATCATGATAAGTCCACTCAACACGATGAATATTATCCCCCTTCCTCCCATTGAAGGAAATACTGCTTTTTTGTTGTAAATTGTCACTGTGTTGGTGATTTTATCGTCATTCGTCTTATCTACTGAAATTTCATACATTTCAGAATTGCTTTTTGAAGTGATTTCTCCGTTTTGTATAGATATTGGTCCAAATATCATTTTAATATTTGTATAACTTTCTGGAGCTTTCACTTCTTTGAGATAGTAAGTGCCGTCTTGAACTTCGTCTATTTTGATTCTGCCCTTTACATCTGTCGTGAGGTTATTCTTCACTTCTTCAAAATTACCCTCTACGAATTTCCCTGTATCAGTATCAGTAAAACCATCTTTTAATTTGTACAAGCTAAACACCGCCCCTTGAAGTGCTTCTTTGGTTGTAAAATCTTTTTTGATGATTTGTAATTCTGCTGGTTTTTTCGTTTTTTCATTTATTATTTCTAATTGGTTATTAGTCAAAGTTACGTCCTTTTCTACGGTCGTATCTTCTGATTTAACCTTTACTTGGGATATCTGTGCAAAGTATTTTTATTCCATTTCTTGTCCATCATATTCAAATGATTTTATCGGACTGATGGTTCTTTTTCCACCTTGAAAATCCACTTTTTTAGATTCTATAGTAAAATCGATGCTTCCAGTTCTATTACCATCAATTATCATACTGTTGAAAGGTTCTTCAACTTTTTGAATAATTTGTCCATTTCTTTTTACTACGAAATTATCCAAGTCAAAATCAATTTTTAGTTTTGCTGGATTATTAATTTGAGTGAATTTGCTGTACACAAACGAAATATTATATTTCGAATTTTCTATTTTCTCAATTTTAGGTAATAATGTCATCGATGGATTTCCTGCATAATCTCCACTACCTATTTCAAACAATTTAGGTTGTTGTGTATTAATTATAGTTTCTTCGAATTCTATGGTTGTAGAATTTTCTGAAGATATTTTGACGTTAACTTTACCTTCTTTATCTACTTTAATTTTCCATTTATACTTTGTTTTATCATAGCCTTGAGGCGATTGTTCTTCCGTTAGGATATAATCTCCAGGTTTTAAATCCTTGAATTTAAGCAATCCATCTCCATCTTCTCCAGACGATTTTTCTTCTGCAACTACACCTTCTGATGTTGTTAACTTGAATAGCGCATCATTTAGAAGTTCTCCTTTTTTATCTACCTTTTTTACAGTAAATTCTCCAAGTGCTTTTTTGTTTACTATTTCTATATTAGGAACGATATTTTCAGGATTTTTCTTAGAAACAGTGATTACAGCCGGATTTGTGTTAGTGAATGTATAATCGTAATTTTTGCAATCTGAACCTTCTACTTTTATCACTCTTATGCTCTCATTTTCCAATCCTTGTAATGAATATGAATAGCTGTTTTGTTGATTTAGTACGACTTCATTGCCGTTACTCAAAGTCAGTTTTATTTCTCCAACTTCTTTTAACCCATTCCAATTCACATACGCGTCAAATCCTCTCGGATCTCTGCTGATGATTTCAAGACTTGATTCGTCTTCTCTGTATTCTTGTCCTTCTAATACAATTGTTGCATCAGATTTTAAATCACTAACATAATAAGTGTATGGTCTATCTGATTTATCCCTCTTTTCCAATCCTGCTATTTTCTGATTTCCATTTATATCAAATTTTACTGGATATCCAAACGGCTGCTCGTTTTCTCCGATTTTTCTTCTCAAAATCCCTGAGATTTTACCAGTTCTTTGTCCGTCATGAGTACTTTGGATTAGAAGTGTCATTATATTGTTATTAAAATTGGTGCGAATGGTAGCAGAATTATCTACTATTGGAATTTCATTATTAGGTGCATTTATTATTTTTACATTATTGGTGGTTGTTATATTTTTGAGTTTGTAACCATAACTAAAGTGGTTATCATCTTTTGTTCTCAACTTTTCTGTAGTTACTGTATTCCCCAATCCCAGGTTAATTGTCCCCACTTTTTCATCATTTCCTCCATCTACGCTTCTTACAAGATCTGCTCTTATTTCAGTGTTAGGTGGATAATCTCCATTGTGTATATCATTAATTGTGATTGGTTTCTTTTCGTACAATATAACTGATGGAGATTCTATATTCACTCTATTTGGCCCATTTTTTGAAGTAAAAACAATGTCATTTATAAGTTTAATCGGAGTATCTTTAGATATATTATTTTTAGCTTTTAATTTAAATTCTATATGCGCAGTTTGATTATCGCTTAAAGATAGCTCTCCGGTATTCAATACTATTTTCTCATTACTGTATCCATTATGCCATTGTCCACTTTTAGGATTATTCTTGCTACTATTTATAGAATCTGTTACAAGGTTGAAGTTGCCGTTAAAACCTATATCAAGAGTTGCATTATCTACATCAGGTTGAACTGCTGTTCCGTAAACTTTAAGAGTTGTGTTTAATACAGCTGAATTACTATTTATTGCATTAACTGTTGGTACTCCTAAAACAGTAGTCCATCTTTGCATGTACGTACCTGCACTATAATTTCCGCCTACAAAAATACTCGAAATATTTACTTTATTAGTTTTTAAATCCTTAACTTGATTATTAATTCCACTGTTATTAGTATCAACACTATTACCAACTATACTTATTAGTTCTTTTTGATTAGTATCCGTTCCATTTTTAAATACATTATTAACTGTTTTCAATGCATTTTGAACTGTTGTATCAGTATTAGGATAGCTAGTACTGATTTTACTCTTTATTATCTTATCTATAGCATCAGCTTTACTTCCTAATCTTAGATTGCCGTTATATCCTGTTTTATCACCATAGATATGAACAGCAACTTTTACGTTATCGCCATATTTGGAAATTTTATCTTTCAAAGCATTTTTGACATTTGGTGTAAGCATTGGTTCTTGTATCAAGATTACAACGTCTGTATCAGGTCTTTGAACTATTTCATCCTTGCCAGCTGTTATATCAAGGCTATATTTAAATTCATCATTTCGTTTATCGTAATCTACTTTTGTAGAAATACGAGAATTTTCTATTAAAGCATCATTTATCGTGTCTGTTATTTTATAGTCAGCATCATTTACATTCAAATTGAATAATCTGTTATTTTCATTGAGAACATTAAACCTAGCAATTCTATAATTCATCATTAAGTTAGAAGCTTCTATTTTAGGATTTTCTGTGACTGTAGTTATTCCATTAGGATCTACTATTACAGTCCAAGTTTTATCCGTTTTGATATATTCATCTGGAGCTTTTGTTTCTACAAGAGTATATGTTCCTTTCTCAAGATTATTAAATTCAATTCTACCTGAATCATTCGATTTTTTCGTTGTTATTATTTGATCTCCCTTTTTTAATGTGAATTCTGCATCTGACAAAGGCTCTCTTTTTTCATTAGTTTTCGTTATTATGAATTTACCTTTATCGTCTTTTTTTGTATTTTCTACGGTAAGGACTGGTGGTGCATCATTGTTCTTGTAGATTCGGATAGTGTAGTTGGCATCTTCTCCCATTACATTGTATGAATAATTTGATGGAAGATCTACGTTGACTATTTTTTCATCTAAAGGAATTTCTGTTTCTGGGAAACTTGCTTGGTATATTCCCTGATTATCTTTTGTTATATTCTTTCTCACGCCATTGGAAAAAGCCAATTCTATACTGTCTTTTATGGGTTCTATGTCGAGCCAATCTATTTTCACTTTGTATTCGTGTATTTTGTCTATCTCAACTGCCGGAGAAGGGATATTATTATCTTGTATAGTTATATTTTGTAAAAGCGGTATTGGCTGCCCTTTAGGTATATTTTGTCTATCACTAAGATGTACTACGAAATCTATGTGTGCACTTTTCCCTGATTTTAATGACAATTCGTCTGATACCGTTGTGATTTTATTTCCATCGTATATATGCCACCCATACTGGTTATGTGTGTCATCTTTACTTGAGTTGATAGTATTTTCCAATAATCTAAATTTATCGTTGAACTCTATTTCAAATTTAGCATTTTCTATATTTTTGCCATAAAATTTCATTGCAGAAGTCAATTCATCTACGCTAATATTTCTCATTTTGTTGGTTCCATTTTCTACATCCAGCAAAATAGTATCAGATGCCCTTCTATCAGTAGGATTCTGATATTTATTAGTTATGAAATTTTCCCAACTTTCTTTACTTCCGCCTAATAAAATATTTCTTATTCTAGGTGTACCAAATTTACTAAGACTTGATATGCCATTGTATATGACTTTCCCATCACCATAATTGATTGAATTGAAATTATAGTCTTTATATCCTCCGTCAGAATCTCCTTTATTCCAATAAAAATCCGAAGAACCCATTACGAAAGTCTTTTTTGCATCAGATCTTGCTCCCCTAGCATTAGGCAACAGAATATTGTTGACCATGTAATGAACAGCTCTAATCAATCCCTTGTCAGATTTTTGGTTATCAACTGTAAATATTCGACTTTTGTTATTGTTAATATAATTTATCGCATCATCTATCTTCATGAATTCAGATACATTGTGATTAATACCAAACTGTGTTATATCATTTTCTCCAGCGTATCCAATAAGATTTATTCTTATATTTCCATCTTGATTAGGTGCATCTTTTTTCAGTTGTTCTAAGGTTCTTACTATTGCGTTTTTATAATTATTTAAGTTATTTTGACCCATGGCATCAAATCTAGGCACAAAAAAGGTGATATCTTCTTTTGTATCAACTTTTTCTGTTGCAGATGAAATCATATCTATAGATACTGCGTAATTATCATTATCTAGAGATTTAGCTTTTGTTGTAACTGTCAGATCTCCATATATTCCTTCTTTTTCGTATTCAAGTGCTCCTGCAGAACTTTTACCTGAAGCCATTCTAAGCATGTGTGTTCTTGTCGTTTTTTCTCTTATTGTCGTTGCTCCATTGTGATCGACTATTACTGACCATGTTTTTTTGCTTTTTTCATAATTTTCTGGAGCTTTTGTTTCAATAAGTGTGTATTCGCCTTCTTTTAACCCGTTAAATGAAATGTGTCCATCTACATCAGATATCTTTTGTTCTTCAAAGGTGTGATCGTCTTTTGTCAATGTAAATGTTGCTCCTTGCAAATGTAATCCATTTTGATCTATTTTATTGATTTCAAATTTTCCAGTAATATCTTTATGGTTTTTTACTATTTTGTCAATTTTTATTCCATCTCCACCAGATGAGTTATCGAATGTAACTACTTTTGACCAATATTCATACCAATAGTTCTCACGGTGAGACCATCTAAAACCAATATGTGCTCCTCCTATATTTGATTTTAATGGCGTGTCAACTATTAAAATGTATCCATCTCCTTTATAATTTGGATTATTTTTTTCGGGTGTAAAATCAGTACTAGAAAAATCTATAGTAAATGTCCCATCCTGATTTCTGGTGATTGGTTTATTTACTTTGATAACTCCAGATTTCTGTAATATAGGTTTCATTGAGTCTACCATGACTTCATCTTTTAATTGATACGGAACTCTATAAATAGAGATATCAGTATTAGGATTCATATTTGCAAAATCTATATTATGCGAATCACCAAATTCCTTAATATGCACTTTAGTATTTTCTTGAGGTCCTCTAGAATTTTTTTCTGTATTCGGATTCAAATATGCTACAAATGTCGCTCTATTTATATCTCTATTCCAATCAGGTATGAAGTTTTTTGCATTATAATCTTCAGGATATTTTTCATGTTCTCCATATATGCCAGTATAATTAATAAATAAACTTTTATTGTCTAATTTTTCTCCATTTACAGAATTAGAAAATTCATACATTCCCGATCTTTGTATAAGCTCTCTATTTGGCCCCATACCATTATATGAAATATTTATCTTCACTTGATTGTTTTTGTCTACATAATCAGTGAATGTATAGGTCACTTCATTTGTGGTCTTATTGTATTTAGCTACCGCTATAACTTCACCATTTGAATCAGTTATAGGCTCAGGATTAAAATTATTCGGAAAATTTGCTCCTGTTGGCGTGATACCTCTTGGCCTTATTTTTTTATCAATTCCTAGTGTAAATGTATCTCCACTTTTTACGCTATCATCTACATTCATTGATAATTTCATTATAATCGGTTCGTTTATGTTAGCCATCACGACATTTGTTGTCGGCTGTCCCGATATTTGATTTTCGGTATTGTTGTATTTATCACCTTCTATTAATTCATAATTGGTCACTGTTATTCCGTTTCCATTCGAAAGTACACTTCTTAGAGGTGTAATCATCGCATTAAAAGCTCTCGAAACCGGATTTGATTTTGGTTTCAAAATTTCATAGATATTTATTACTCCGTATTCATTTACTGTTACTTGATAAATGTAGTTCAACGGTTCATACCCTTGAGGAGTTTTAGTTTCAGTAACGTAATAAGTTCCTTGTGCTAAATTATTGAATGTCACCAATCCGTCCACGAACGTCTTTTTAGTGATTTCATTTCCTCCACCTACAAGAGTAAATTCCACATTTGACAGAGGCATGCCTTTTGAGTCCGTCTTTTTAAATGTGACATTTCCATATTTTACATTTGGTTTTGTATTTTTAGGATTTTTTATCGATATTTGCAATCTATCATTTGATATTTCCACTTTTTCATTATCTGATGCTCGCATTATACTTCTCTCTTCTGAGATGTAATTCGCAAATACAAAATAAGAACTATTTCTTAAATTATTATTGTTATTTTCATATAATACTTTTTTGATATCTTTTTGTGGAATCGGTAAATTGTATGGTAAAATCCCAATATCGTCATTTGTCTTTTTCAATGGAATATTGGATTTTTCTATAGAATCGGCTTCATTTTTGACATTTCCCACTGTAAACTCAAATGTTTCTATTTGATTTCTTCCGTCAGGTGATTCTATTTCAAGTATTCTGTAATTTCCGATAGGTAGATATAATTTTTCTGTAGCATTACTAGTAGTCCAAATGTATTCATATCCATTTTCCCCAGTGATTTTTAGTTTTGCTCCTTGTAGAAAATTTCCATTTTCATCTATAATTTTAATTTCTACAGGTTTATGAACTTTCCCTGTAATCATATTTTGATAGAGTGAATTATTGTTTCCTACGTTTCCATTTGCACTTGATTTGTTATTTACATAGGATATTATCTCTACTGAATTTGAAATTTCTTTAGTCCAATTTCCTTTTTGTATTTCATCTGATATTTTACTTTTTAATTCTCGAAATTTTTGATTAATCAAATCATTTGAATTTTTATCAACTCCGACACGATTTTTGTATTCTCTTTCGAATATAGTCTTGTTTGATGTCAATTCTCCAATATATGCAGCAAGCATTCCATTATATACTGTTATATTATCGTAATTATATGGAACAACTTCATTTGCATAGTAAAACCCTTGTTTTAATTTCTCATAGATTTGTTCTACTGGATATGCACTATCTAATGTTCCAAAATTATGAGATGGTATTATCGGTCGTAAATCTCTAGCCTCTTTTATCTGTCTTTTCGATATTTTGTAACTTGGATCATTCCAAAATGGAGGATTTGTTGGTTCTTTTGCTCCCCAATTAATTGACCACACTAGATCGTAATTTTCCAAAACTCTATATACATTGTATTTCAACCTGTTTGGCTTCCAGTTTCTATTAATTTGTTCAGGATTCGTCTGTAATCCAATGTGAAAATTATTTTCTTCATATTGTCTTTCACTAAATGCAGAAGAAATACTTTCAGGTTTTAATATGTCATATTCTACATCACCAATCTTTTTATCATCTCTCTCATTCAATAGACTTGGTGCAAACAAATTCAAGGCAACTGATTTTTCTAGTAAAGATTGTGATTTATGTTCGAATACTTCAGATATAGATTTCTCCGATTTGTTTTCTTTTATATTTGAAACATTCTCTGTAGTATTTACTTCTTTTTTATCTGGTTCAGATATTTTATCTTCTTTATTTGAGTTTGTTATTATTTCTGTCTTAGATTGCTTTTTAGCTGGTTTGGGATTGGAATTAATTACATCGTCTTTATTTTCTTGTAATTTTAAATCATCAATCTTTGTCTCGGATTTTTTCTCTTTTGTTTTAATTGATAAATCCACATCGTTATACAACTGAGATGTTTGATACAAAGTGTAATTTCCTTCATCTATTAAAGCTGCTAATAAATCCCCTTCATGATAGATGGATACAGGTTCATTCTCTTCTTTGTTCAATGATATCATGCTCTCATCAGAAGCATTTTTGATTTTAAAATCAAAGACGTACAATCTTTCGCTGCCGTTTTCTTTTGCAATTTTATTTTGTTCTAGTTTGTCAAAATCAAAATCTTTTATAATGTCAATATTGTATGCCGTGTAGCCTTTTCCGTAATCTTGTATTGAATTGTTATGAATTGCGTATCGTCCGTTCTCTTCCGTTAATGATACGTCTAAATTTAGACCTTGGCTTGCAAATTCATCTGTCAATCTCTGCAATTCTTTTTCTGTTTTTTTGAGAGTTGATGGATTTTCGTCGTACAAATATAAATCATTTCTCACAATCAACTTGATATTCTGTGAATCACGACTTGTTTTCAATGCAAATTTTATATTAGAATCAGATTCGAGATTTTTATTGTCAACCTGAGTGGCTAAGTGCAAAGAAAACTCAGATTTATCATCTAATTTATATTTATCAAGATTTTCTATTGTGTATAATTTTACGGTATCTTCCTCTTGCGCTATCGAAGTAAAAGCCGGTAAAGTAAATTCCAGCAATACAAACACAGCCATTACTAGCGCTGTTAGATTATGGATATATTTTCGCATTTTTCCCCCTATTTATCTTTTATTAATATCATCTTCTATACTTTATCATTCTAGTTGGGATTTGTAATTCGGTTAAATACTTTCGCAAGAAAAAAAGGCCAGAAAACAGATAATATATTTTCTGCATTGTCAGTCTTTTTCTATATAAATTATAATTGCATATCGATAATTCGCCGTTATATTATTGAATCCGAATTTATCTAAAATCTCCCTGAAAATTTTGTCAATTTGTACAAAAATTATAGCAATCAAATACGTATTTGTCAACATATATAGACGTTTTAATTTATTCTAAATTTTAGTACATATTTCGTAGATTTTCCAACGCTTTTCTTCTAGTATTATAGAATGTAGATTGTTTTATATTGTATTCACTGCAAATTTGCTTGGCTGATTTTTCTCTTAAAAAATTTTCGTATATAATCTGGCGTTGTTTTTCGGGCAATTTTTTGACGTTTTGGTAAAGTTTTTTGATTTCCAATTTTTCTTCAAATTCTCCTGCGATGTCTTCGTTGGAGGATAATGTTTCGATAAATTCTTCCCCATCTTCCATTTGAGCGTTGAGAGAGTAATCTTTTTTGAAGCGATTTTTATTGAGATAGAAGTATTTTAATCTAGTCTTGAGGTACGAATTGAATGGAACTTTTTTGGATTTATCGTAATCCAAAATGGCATACATTATCTCTGTCTTGCCTTCATCGACCAATTGCCTGAAAATATCAGCCTTATCGTAATAATTTTTGATGTTCGATATTATAAGCGGTTCAAATGCATCGTAAATCCTCTTATCGTCCAATATTTTATTATCCACAATGTAATCTATTTCTGTGTATTTCATATTTTCATCCCCTTTTCTAGAATTATACGAGGATTGAGGATAATTTATTAATTGGGATTTGAGCCAAATTTCAATTACATCCAGATAGTAATCGCAGAATAATACAAAATAAGATCGGATAGGATTTTCAATTCACAAAATTTTCGCGCAATTCTCTATAAAAATTGTAAATTCTTCTTGAATAAAAACATTTGTTCTGATATAATTGTTTTAACAACACTAAAGGAGAGACAATGAACGAAATATACGCAATAATTCCAATTTACGTGGAAAACATAGGAAACGCCGTAGAAATTTACCTTGAAGATAGAAAGATAATTCAATATTATTCATTGGATTGTTGCATCAAAAAAATCGCAAAAAACGAATTGATAGATTTGATTGAAATGAAAAAGATAATAAAAAAATCACTCAATATTACAAAAAATCCTCCAGTATGTCTGAAAACAGGTACTTATTGCATGATAAAAGTACGAAAAACAATTTCCAAGAACGACGGAAGTTATGGACTGTTCAATATAAATTCTATCAAAGAGACAAAACCCAATGAAATTTTACTTAAAAACAATACGACTATAAAAATACTCGAATCCAAAAGAAATGTAGATGAAAAGATAAGAAAAGCTCGCTTAGCTAGAATTTTCGTAGAGGACTATACTAATAATTTTGATTTGTGATGCAAATTATAGAAATAAAACTGGTGGAGCAATAATAATTTATATGTCGAAAATAAAATTGTGTATAATATTGGCTTACATCATTGCAACTATGTCATGGATATTAGTATGAAACTTGGTAATTTATCGTTAAGTTCTGTCATCTGATAATTTTTGCCATTGACTTTTTAGGAGTATATTTTCTTTTGTTCTAGTCGGAACTGATTCGCTATTTTCTATAATCATATCTAATAAGTACTTAAATCCACATTTTTCTTGAACTCTTTTGGATTGTAAATTGTATTCAAAATATCCACAAGTTATGTAGTCAAGATTTTCTATTTGAAACAAGTATTTAATTACTGCTTTACACGCTTCTGGCATAAATCCTTGTCCCCAATATTTTTTGCCCAATACAAAGCCCAGTTGTTTTCCTATTAAATGTTCTTGATTTTTTATAACTATTGGAGTCTTTTCTATTCCTATACTTCCTATTACTTTGCCATTAAGAGTAATCGCAAAAGTCTTTCTATTTTCTATAAATTTATTCAATACTATCTGTGAATCTGATTTTGATGTGTGATGTTTCCAACCTGCCATTTCACCTACCCCATCTACTCTTGCGTATTCGTAAAAATCATCCAAATCATCTTGCCTGAAAGCTCGTAATGCAAGCCTTTCTGTGTATAGTACAATATTAGATATGTCTATTTTTTTATCCATATATCTCCTTTAAGGTAACTCTGATATTTGATTTGTAGTACAAACCTTAATTATCCTGCCATTTTCTATCAAATAACAATTTCCGTACGATTTTCTCTCATCTGCTACTATGAATGAAGTGTCGTCAATTGCATAAAATTTCCTATCTATACTATCAGGTAGCGTTATGTCTTGTATGATTCGTAGTCCGTCAATTTTTTCTCCGATTATTTTATCGTAATGTGGAATGACAGATATATCAGTTAGCCCCAATCCTTTCAAAAATTTTTTGTATCTTTTTGAAGTAGCTTCGCCGGATTTTTCTGGCTGCGCATATACATTTTCTGCTGAATTCATGCTCCCTGCACTTATTCCTATAATGAGTCCAGAATAATTTCTAAGACTTTTTGCTAAATTTATAGCATGAAAATATCTATTTTCTGTAGGAACATGACCTCCTGACAGTATAATCAAATTGGATTTTGAAATCAGATCACGTCTACGGTTGATTTGAAGTGAAGGCAATATATCCCATCTTCTGATATTGAATCCAGACCTTTCAAAAGCTTTTTGATAGCGCATGCTATTGGCATTTGTCTTGAGGATTTGAAACGGATTTGATGGCACAAAGACACAGTTTATAGAAGAGTCCAACTCCGATTTTATTTTATCTAAAAATCCGTTGTCCTTCATCAACCTCGTCCTATCATTTGAAAAAATATCGCTCGCTAAAATCAACTTCATTTCATACTCCTTGTGTGATTTCTATACCTTAATTTTATCACATGAGCTATAAGTTTTATCGTTTTGCGGTGTATTGAGTCTTAATTATTCTCAAAAAATAAAAAAGTTTCTCATATGTGACAAAGCATTTGCCAAATGAGAAACTTTTCTACTTATTTTATTTTCTGCAACAACCTTCACGTTATCCTGCATTTTATTTTATAGAAAAACATTGAATGTGAAAGTGCATATGAATAAATGTCCATGATTTACAAATAAGACAAAAATCCGTCTTGAGTTGCATGTCTGAGCGTATGCGAGTTTGCAACTCAGATTTTTGGATTGTTTGGTTAAATCATACATTTGTGAATCGCTGCACTTGAGCATCAAGTTTTTCTTTTTGTTGGTGTAATTCTAGCAACAACTTTTCCGTTATCTAGCGAATTCTGTGCATTTAAACTGCTTAGAGTAGTTAAGTTTCTCAGATGAGACAAAATTCGAAAAAAATCGCTTTGATTTCATTCGAAGAACTTCGGCTCGGAAATTGCACTGGCGTAAGCGTTAGCGTGCTTGCAATTTCGAGAAGTTCGAGATACTGAAATCACCGATTTTTGTAGACTCTTTTGTCGATTGAGAAACTTTTCTACGACTCTTGCGACAACTTTCCCTTATCTTGCGAATTCCTAAATCAAATCACCTATACTAGTCGACTGATTTCAAGGCTTCTAGCATGTCGATTTGTTTCAAGAAGTGGTTTACTATTTTTTCCAATATATACAATATTATAATTATCGAAAGTATCGGAACTATATATACCCACAATTCTACTTTTGTGGTGAATATAATCTCCGATGGTGCCGTTATCTCGAGTATAAGTTTGTGTAGAACTTTTCCCGAAAGTATTCCGAGTATTATTCCCACTATGGATAAGCAGATAGTTTCTCTGTAAATATACATCGTGACTTCTTTGTCTGTAAATCCTAGGACTTTTATCGTGGACAATTCTCTGATTCTCTCTAGGACGTTGATATTGGTTAAATTGTAAAGTATTACTATTGCCAACAAGAATGACATTACCGTCAATACTGTCATGACTTTTGCCAATGAATTGGTGATGACTTTGACTTGGTTGATGACGTCTGCATTTTGTTTGACTGCTTTGGTTGCGTTGAGTTTCATAAATTGCGATAAAACTTTTTTCGTGTTGTCAGTAGAGTTGTCTTTTAGCGTCAATAAGTAACTATTGCTATTGTAATTCTCATTTAAAATCTTCTCGTAGTATTTATCGTTCATGAATATGAAATGACCTGCGTACATTTTCGTCACTGCTCCTACTTTTATCGTGGCTGATTTCGAGTTGGAGAGTTTTATCTCAAATGTGTCGTTCGGTTTTACTTGCAACAAGTTGGCTAATTTTTTCGATATGACTGCTGATTCATCTGATAATTTTATTTTTGCATCATTTTGTGTCAAATTGATATACGGAGAAAATGTATCTGATTTTGTGGTTAGCATGGTGATTCTCTGTTCGTCATTGAGTCCAGGTATATTCTTCTCTACGTTGTCAATTCTGACTGGAAGTTTTCCCGAGATTTCTTCTGATTGCAACAAGTCATTCATTTTTTTCTGGTCTTTTTCTGTGATGTAATCTTTTTTCAATAGCATCGCATCGTATTTTATGATTTGACCGTATTGTTCTTTTTGTACTGCATCTAAGGACGATACTATTCCAAGTCCTGCAAATAATAGTGCTACTGATCCTGCCACTCCAAAAATCGTCATTGCCATTCTCTTTTTGTAACGGAAAATGTTCCTCGCTGTGACTTTTTGTGTGAATGTCATTCTGCTCCACAACGGTTTGATTCTTTCCATGAAAATCTTCGAGCCTTTTACAGGTGCTTTGTCGAGCAACAATTGCGATGCTTGTTCTTTCAATTCTTTGACTGATATATACACTGCTGGCAATACGCTACAAATTGCAGAACTTAATAACGCCAAAACTATTGTCTTTGGATATAGCAAATATTGTATTTTCGGTAGCTGCATTTTCTTCAATAGCGATGTACACAAAATATATGGCAAGAAGTAATTTCCGAGTACAATTCCAAGAAGCGTTCCAGACGCTGCAGATGCAAATCCATATATCGCAAATTTTTTGATAACGTCTGTATCTTCGTATCCAAGCGCCTTCAATATCCCAGCGTTGTTTCGTTCTTCACTTACAAATCTCGTCATGGTAGTTATAGTCACCAATGCCGCTACCAAATACAAAACCACTGGAAATAGATTGCTGACTTTCGATATTCCTTCCGATATGCTCTGAACGTTTTTGATGCCGTCTCCACCAGGCATTGTTCTTCTAGTGTATACGGAATATTTCGGAGTAGTTATCCCTTCTAATTCTAATTGTGCATCGTGAATTTTCGATTTCGAATCGTCTATCTTATCTTGTGCTTTTGATTTTTCCGAGTTGAATTTCGATACTTGCTCGTCTAATTTTTTCTGTGATGATTCCAATTTTGAAAATCCGTCTGTGATTTGAGATTGTGCTGATTTGATTTTCCCCAAGGCGTTTTGGTATTGGGATTTTCCGTCATTTAATTTAGCCAATCCCGTTTTATATTGGCTATATGATGTTTGATAATCAGCTCTTTTTTGTTGTAATGATTTTCTCGCATCGTCATATTGTCGTATCTTCTCGTATCCTGCATTGTATTTCGCCAAGGATTCCTTATACTGACCAAAACCTTTTGAATACTCTGCTTGCATTTGAGATATCATTTGATTAAGTGATTGTATTTGTCCTTGCAAATCGATTATCTCTTGTGATGTATCTGGGTTTTGTCCAGCTTGTATCAGTTCTTCCCTTTTCAATTCTAGATTGGATTTTGCTTTTTGCAATTTCGATTTTTGCAAATCTATCTGAGATTTAGTCTGATTCAATTTTTCTTCTGTATTTTCAAGTACGCTTTTGGTAGATAAAAGTTTCTTGCGATTTTCTTCTATAACAGGTTTTTGTGCATTTATTTTCTTTTCAGCATCTGACAATTTTCTATCGGCATCATCTAGCCTTTTCTTCGCAGCTTTTAGTTCGGATTCTTTTTGGGATAATTGATTTGAAGTCTGCGATAATTTCTTCTTGTTGGAATCCAGCTCTCTCTGCTTTTCTGTAAGATTCGATTTTTCAGTATCGATTTTTTTCTGTGCATCTGATAGTTTCTTTTCTGAATCCGATATCTTCTTTTCAGCTTCTTTTATCTTTTCGTTTGCCGATTTGATTTTATCGGATGCTTTGGATTTAATCTCATCTACTCTCGCTTGTGGATTATCCGATAGCATTTCTTCCAATTCTTCACGATGTTTTGCCAAAATTTTTGTGTATTCGTCTTGTGCATAGTTGAATTTTCTAAGGTCGTGATACCTAGCATAAAACACAGTATATACTTCTGAATCGAAATTCGATTTGTTCACGACTGCATATCCTTCCAAATTCCCAGATCCAGATGTAGAACTTCCCATTGCAATATTCGATATGATTTGAGTTGAATTGACAAATCCGACTATTTTGTATTTCGTATTTTTGAGAATCTTATTGTCTGCATCATTTTCTTCAAATTCTATCGTGTCTTGTAATTTGTATTTTCCGTTGTAATTATTCGATAGAGAAATTTCATCATCCTTTTGCGGAAGATTTCCTTCTACCAATTCAAACTTATTTATCGTATCGGGATTTGAAAATATCCTAAAAGATTTATCGTTTGATTTCACATCGGCAAAATATGCAAACTCCATATCTGCCTTATCCGATAACGTCGACAATTCCTTCTTATCTTTGTCAGTTATTCCATAATCCGATATAACCGATAAATCAAACAAATTGTGGTTTTCATAATATCTATTGGCAGTTTTATCTATATCCTTTCCAGTTACCTTCAATGCAATCAAAGTCATAGATCCCAGCATCATCAAAAGCATTATAGATAAAAATCTGCCCTTAGTTTCTTTGAACGATTTAAAAATCGTCTTGTTGAGAGTTTTCTTGTTCATATCAATATTCCAATTCGTCTATGTTCTTCGTATTATCATTCGTCACTACCTTTTTGATTTTCGCATCGTGCATATATATAACCCTATCTGCAATCGGAGCCAACGCCTGATTATGAGTGACTATAACGACAGTTACATTTTCATTTCTAGACATATCCTGTAAAATCTTCAACACTTGTTTACCAGTAGTATAATCCAAAGCACCCGTAGGCTCGTCGCACAACAAAAGCTTTGGATTTTTTGCCACAGCTCGTGCTATAGCCACACGTTGTTGCTCTCCACCAGATAATTGTGCAGGAAAATTGTCGATTCTATGTCCCAATCCCACCGATTTTAGAGTTTCCTCTGCATCCAACGCATCGTCTACTATCTCAGATGCAAGCTCCACATTTTCCTTTGCAGTCAAATTAGGAACCAAATTATAAAATTGGAACACAAATCCAACGTCATTTCTCCTGTACAAAGTCAATTGCTTTTTGTTGTATTTGCTGATATCCTTGCCATCAATCAAAACTTTGCCCTTGTCGTTGGTATCCATTCCACCTAAAATATTGAGCACAGTTGATTTACCAGCACCCGAAGTCCCCAATATTATCGCCAATTCTCCCTTTTCGATTTCAAAACTTATATCATTATTTGCAATTATTTCTCCATCTCCTGATTTATAGCTTTTATAGCTGTGTTTCATTTCAATGTATGCCATATCTTACTCCTATCGTCAAAAAACCAATATTCTTAAATTTATTTTATAGTAAATACCCTGCGATAACAATAACATTTCAACAATTTTGACGATTCGTAACAATTATCGCACACAAAAAAACAGCCAACTAAGGCTGTCTAAAATTAAATGAACGATACCGTCTCTGATAAATCCTTTCTCACATCGTGAAGTGGGTTGATAGCTTGTGGATTTTCAGGATATCCAAGATCCAACAACATAAGAACCTCCTCATTTCCAGAAAGACCAAAAGCATTGTGAATCAAATCTGGATCTATAAAATTGATCCAACAACTTTCCACTCCTTGATTCTTCGCAGCTAACATCAAATGCGTAGCAACTATAGATGCATCCTCTATACCAGAATCTCTTCTTCCACCCGGATAAGTGTACACATTCGTCTTATCAAAAGTAACCAATAAAACAGTGCTAGCATTGTATCTACAAGGCGTTATCTCATCGATTTTCTTCAGATTTTTCTTCGTTTGTATTACATAAATATGGTATTCTTGCAAATTCTTAGCCGTAGGAGCCAACCTTGCCGCTTGTAATATGGCATTTAATTTTTCCTCCTCAACCTTTCTATCGCTATAATTCTTACAAGAATAGCGTTCTTTGATAAGTTGTTCAAATTCCATAAAATCCTCCTTATAAAATACACTCATATTATAGTACAAAACAATAATAATTACACGGGTTTATTCAAAATAACCTTACGGTCCTTTTGTGGTGGTAATTCCAGCGACAATTTTCGTGTTGCCTTGCGACTTCCAAATCCTAGAAATTCACTAAAGTAGTTAAGTTTCTCAGATGAGAGAAATTGCCAAGAAAACCGCCTTGATTTCATTCGAAGAACTTCGGCTCGGAAATTGCACTGGCGTAAGCGTCAGCGTGCTTGCAATTTCGAGAAGTTCGAGATACTGAAATCACCGATTTTTGTAGACTCTTTTGTCGATTGAGAAACTTTTCTACGAATCTTGCGAACACTTGAGTATCAAGTTTTTCTTTTTGTTGGTGTAATTCTAGCGACAAACTTCCCGTTGTCCTACAACTCATCTTATAGAAAAACATTGAATGTGAAAGTGCATATGAGCAAATGTCCATGATTTACAAATAAGACAAAAATCCGTCTTGAGTTGCATGTCTGAGCGTATGCGAGTTTGCAACTCAGATTTTTGGATTATTTGATTAAATCATACATTTGTGAATCGCTGCACTTGAGCATCAAGTTTTTCTAATTTTGACAGTAATTCTAGCGACAGACTTTTCTACGAGTCTTGCGAAAACTTTTTTGTCCTGCACTTGAGCATCAAGTTTTTCTATTGTCGATGTGATTTTTGCAAATAAAAAACTCGCTAAGCTAATTTGCAAAGCGAGTTTTGTGTTTTATTGATTAAGCGTGTTTTTTAACGTGTTCTACAAATGCATCTGTTGCTTTGTTCAAGAATTTTTTAGTTCTTTCAACCATTTGTCCGTTTTCATCAAATAATTCTTGTACTTTTGATAGGTAGATTTCTGGTTGTTGCATAGGAATCAAATCAACGTATACGAATGATTGTCTAAGTGCATGGTTACCTGCCATTGCTCCGTATCCACCCATTGATGCGCTGAATACTGCTGCTGGTTTTTTAGCCCATAGGTTTCCTTCAGGATCTCTAGATCCTATGTCGATTACGTTTTTGATTGCTGGTGCGTATGATCTGTTGTATTCTGGTGTGAAGAATATATAAGCGTCGTATTTTTTAAGTTCTTCTCTTAGTCTCTTGTATTCTTCGTTTACATTTTCTCCATCTAAATCTGTGTTATATAATGGTACATTTACTATATCTATAATATCTGATTCTACAGGTAATAATTCTTTTACTACTTCTGCTACTTTCTTATTCCAAGAGTCTTTTCTCAAAGATCCTACTATTAATCCTATTTTCATTTATTCCTCCTAGTATTATTTAATATATTTTTCTATATTTGATAAATCACTTTCGCCACCATTTTCTATGACAACTTCATGTGATTTTTCGCTATTTGTTTTGATTTCACCATTGATGTGCATTGATTCTACTTTTCCGCCATTTACATGGTATCCTACTACTTCTTCGCCTTTTGTTTCCAAATTACCTAAGATATTCAATTCTTCAATGCTTCCACCTTCCAATACGCTTATTGCATCTGCTTGAAGTGTTTTGATAACTCCTTTTACAAGTGTATCTCCAGTAGAACCTTCTGTGATTACGTCTTTTATAGTGATTTTTCCTACAGGTTTTGAGAATTGCATTCCTATTGAACCGTCACCAACTGTTTTTATGCTGTTGAATTCTGCTTTTTCGATTGTTCCATCGTATTGGTTGAATCCTCTAGCTCCCAATCCGTATGTTTCGATGTCGTCTTCGGCTTTGAAATTCTTAACTGTTCCAAAGTTTACAAATCCTATTCCGCTTGATCCATAGCTTGTGATTTTTTCTTTAGTTGTCCAATTTTCTACAGTTCCCCATACGTCCAATACCATGTCGTTTGTTCCGTATGTTACAACTTTTCCGTTGGATACTACTTCTTTGGCTAATGCTCCGTATACGATGAATATCGCTCCTGTTATCAAGTTTGGTTGTCCTGTAGGTATCATTCCGTTTGAGTAGATGTCATTTGTAGTCAATTTTTCTATTGTGACTTTGCCTGATTCATCGTTAAATCCAGATATGAATACCCCACTTCCTATTACTGGAGCGTGTTTTCTACCTAATGATATGTTTTCTGCGTATACTATGATTTCGCTATCTTCTTTTGGATTGTAGTTGTAGATTGTCAATGCGCCTTGATATACGTTAACTCCGTATTTCATAGGTCTTTCTGAATAATTTCTAGCATCTGCTGATACGACATCTAGACCGTCTATTTTGACTGTCAATTTTGTGTTGTTACCTCTAGTCAACAATTGTACCATACCAGTAACTGTCAAATTTTTCAATTCGATATCTTTTAAATCTTCTAATTCGGAATCTATATAGATTGCCCTTTTATCAGGTGTAGTTTGTATTGAAATATTAGATATTTCGTTGTCTCCTGTCAATGCAATTCCATCGCCATTTATGAAGCTCAAAAGTATATCGTCTTTTTCTGATGTCAATTTTTGACCTTCTTTTAATTTTATTGTGTTTACGGCGTTGATGGAATTTTCCAATTCAATTATTTTGTCTTCTGATTTCAATGCTTTTTGCAATTCAACGTAATTTTTTACTTTCATGTTTCCTCCTAAGTTTAATTCAAAAGTTTGTCATAAGTATTTTTTAAATTTTTGTTAAATACATTTACTATTCTACCTACAAAAAGTGCAGATACCACTGTTCCTATTCCTATTCCTTTAATCGAGCCAAAACTAATCAAGGATATTACCAATGCTATAGCTACCAATACGATGTCAAATATTACTTTGACTTTTCCAAAGTCTAGATTTTTTTCTTTGGATATCGTGTATACAATTCCCTCTCCAGGGATTTTCACAATGTCTGGTGCTACTTCGATACTTATCCCTAATCCTAGTATAATACATCCGAGGATTAAACACACTACTTTTGCCCAAAAAGTTTTCGGATCTACTGCGTAGAGTATTGTCATGTTGATATTGATGAAAAAGCCAAGCAAAAAACTAACCGGCAATTGCATCAATATTTTTTTATCTGTTTTGGATTTCAATATGATTATCTGAATTATCAAGAATATGACGTTTAAAAAGAATGTGGCTATTCCAAAATTAAATGCAGGATATTTTAAGCTCATTACATATGAAACGCTGGATATCTGCGATGTTCCCAAATTCGCTTTAGTTATCAGAACTATTCCAAAAGAATTTATGAATACTCCCAATAAAAACAGTAATATTTTTATGGTTAATTTATTACTTTTCCCAGACATCCGCGTATTCTTCTTTAGTTTCGAATTCCTTCTTAGCGAAAGTACATAAAGGAACTATTTTGATGCCTTGTTCACGTGCGTTGTCTACTATTTCTTTTACCAATCTAGCTGCTATTCCTTGTCCTGAATAACCATCTGCTACTTGTGTATGATCTATTATCCATATTTTTTCAGAATTAGAATAAGTGCATTCTCCTACGATTTTATTTCCATCATAAGCTGCTGCTCTAAATTTTTCCGGTTCAAAAACTACTTTTACCATTTGTGTCCCCCTACTAATCTTTTATTATTTCTTCTAATCTAGTATCTGGTACTACCCACATCACAGCTACTAGAATATACATGATGTACGAGATGGAAGGAAAAATCAATGCAAATCCAACCGACAAAGCGTACATCAATATCGATGCTTTGCCTTTTCTATCTTTGCCTATGCTTTCAGATATTTTGGAATCTTCGCCATTGATTTTTATGACTTCTGATTGCAACATTATATACGATATCGAGCACATAAAAAGTATGCTTCCATAAAGTAGTGAAGGCAACTTTTGGAATGGATGAAGTCCCATCCATTCCGTTGCCATTGGTATCAAAGACATCCAGAAAATCCAAAAAAGATTTTTCCACAACAATCTTCCCGATACTTTGTTCACTGCAGTTATCAGATGATGATGATTGACCCAATATATCCCCACATACACATAACTCAACACGTATGCTAGAAAAATCGGAAACACTTCTCTCAATGCTTCGATGCTCGTATCTTTTGGCATATTCAATTTTAATACCATTATCGTGATGACTATTGCAAGTATACCATCACTAAAAGCTTCCATCCTACTGCTATTCATATCTTTTCTAATAATCTATTTCTTCTTTTATAAAAGTTCCATTTCTAAGGTCATCGTATGCTTGTAAAATTTCTTCTTTTGAGTTCATAACTATAGGACCTGCCCATGCTACAGGTTCATTAAGCGCTTTAGATTCCATGAACAATACTTGAGAGAAATTATCTGCATTTTTAATAGTTAATTTATCTCCATCAGTCAATTTTACGGCTGTCTTTTCTTTTATTCTCTCTCCGTCTATATACACATCACCTATAAGTGTGAATATCATTACTGATGCATCTTCTGGAGTATCGATTGTGATTTCTGCGTTTTCGTCCATGTGAATATCGTAATAATTTAATGGAAGATGTTCTCCTTTGAAACCAACGTGTCCTTTGTATTCTCCTGCTAAAAGTCTGATCTTTCCACCGTCGAAATCTATCTCTTCGATTTCATCTTTGTGCAAACTACGATACATTGGTTTGCTCATTTTTTCTTTTTGTGGAAGGTTCAACCATAATTGAACGCCCAATAATCTATCAGCTGCAGGAACTTGTTCTTCGTGTTCTATTCCAGAACCTGAATTCATCCATTGTACTTCTCCATCTGATATTCCATCTTCGTTTCCCAAAGTATCTCTGTGAACCATCTTTCCTCTAGACAAATAGCTTACAGTTTCTATTCCTCTATGTGGGTGCATTGGAAATCCTGCAGTGTAATCATCTGGATTTGTGCTGTCAAATGAATCCAACATCAATATAGGATCGAATTCTTGTATAGTGTCGTTTCCTAAAACTCTGACAAGGCTTACGCCTGCGCCATCTTGTGTTCTATATCCTTCTACTTTCATTTTTGGTTTTCTTTCCATAATTTACCCCCTAATAAAAATATACAACATTCCCCTGTAAATTTCTATATCTATTTTATTCTTGTGGTTGTTTTACAAAAGTTCCATTTCTTAAATCCAAGCTAGCTCTTCTCAAATCTTCGTTTGTATTCATAACTATAGGACCTGCCCAAGCAATTTTTTCTTTTGTAGGTATAGATTGCAAGAACAATACTACAGTCTCATCGCTTTTAGCTTTGATTTTCAATTTATCTCCATCTGTAGTAGTGATGGCTGTCTTTTCTTTTACTTCTTTTCCTTCTACTTCTATATCTCCAAGCAAAGTGAATAGTATAACTTGTCTTCCTTCGATAGTGTCTAATTCAATTTCCTTGTCTTTTTTGATTTCTAATTCGTAAAAATCAAGTGGAAGGTATTTTGGTTGATATGCTTTTTGTCCTTTATACTCTCCAGATATAATCTTAATTCTAGAATCTTCATCTTCTATATATTTAAAATCCTCTTCTGATAATGACTTATATGCAGGTGGTACCATTTTATCTTTTGCCAAAAGGTTAAGCCAAATTTGAACGCCTATCATTCTATCCATAGGTGCAGGCATTTCTTCGTGCATTATTCCGCCACCAGCTGTCATCCATTGAACTTGATTATCGACAATAGTTCCTGAATTTCCCATAGAATCTCTATGAGTCATAGAACCTCTTCTCAAATAAGTCACAGTTTCTATTCCTCTATGTGGATGCATTGGAAATCCCTTGATATAATCTTCAGGATTTGTGCTGTCAAATGAATCTAGCATCAATATAGGATCGTATTCTTTTACTGTATTTCTTCCTAAAACTCTTACTAAGCTAACCCCTGCTCCATCTTTTGTTCTAAATCCTTGAGTTGTGTCTTTAACTTCTCTGTTCATATTGCCCCCTAAATTTTTCCATTAATTTTATCAACTGTTTCTTATCTTCTTCATCCCATAAGGATAACAATTCATCCATATATGCAATATTTGCTGGGACTAATTTGCTCATTAAATCGTAACCTTTTTGCGTAAGTTTCAACATATATTTTCTTCTATCTGTCGAACTTTGCGTTCTAGTTATAAAACCTTCTTTCTCCAAATTTTTTACGATAACAGGAATATTTCCACTTGTAGTCAGGATTTTATTCATCACTTCTCCTGTCGTAAGTTCTCCCGATGAATAAAGTGCTTCCATGACTCCAAATTGTCCTAACGTCAAATTGTATTTGGATATTAGTTTGTAATTTTCTTTTGATAGTGTATTTATCAATCTGTTCATCAATATATACACTGCCATTGATCTTTTAGTACTCATCTCACAATGTAATAATATCACTAATTAGAGATAAATGCAAGGGGTAATGATAATTTTTTTCATTTTATTTTTTGGACACGAAAAAAAGCCCATAAAATCAAGTTTATAGGCTTTATTCAAATCTATATAATCCTTTTGTTCTCCAAAAAGAAAAATGCAATATGAATATTATTATGTGTGGAGCGTATATCCACAATTCTTTTACTGAATTCATCATCGAAATTTTTGTGAATGATATTAGAAAAGCGTAAGTGTACAATCCAAAAATTATGGCTTTCAAAAATCCCTTATCTCTTCCTTGAACTAATAGCGACAAAAATCCTACGATTATAGGTAAAATCCCCAACGGATTTAGAAATTCGTACACTATTCTCCAATCTCTTATTAAATTCATCGTAAGACTATTTTCAAAAAATACTGTCAAATACGGCGTATACATCAAAATCGCAAATACCAGACTAATCCAAACTATATATTTGTTGTATTTGGATTCTTTGCTCAAAAAATTCATAAATCTTCTATACATTTTTTATCCTTTTATTAAAATTTTCTTTTAATTCTCTAGTCGATAATGCTACATCACCCGTAGAAAATATTGCCGATGTGAGAGATACCGAATCTACATTGCTATCAAATATTTTTCTTATGTTGTTTTTGTTGATTCCACCTATTGCAGTAATTGGGATTTCAATTTGTTGTGCTATGGATTTCAATGTATCCACAGACACCATAATGAAATTATCTTCAGTAAATGATGGAAAAATCGCACCCACTCCTACATAGTCTGCTCCATTTTCTTGTGCTTCGAGCGCTTGTTCCAATGTGTGACAGCTTATTCCTATAATTTTATCCGGTCCCAAAATTTCTCTAGCGTATTTTATCGGCATATCTTTTTGTCCCAAATGAACTCCATCGCAATCGCAGGCTTTGGCTATATCCACTCTGTCGTTTATTATGAATATTTTGCCGAGTTTATCGGTTATCTTTTTGATTTTAAAAGCTTCTCTCATTATCTCTCTAGTATCCATGTTTTTTTCTTTGAGTCTTACTGAGTCTGCTCCGTTTTTAAGTGCAATTTCTATGGTCTCCGATAAATCACGACCTTTTAGTGCTTTTTTACTTGTAACGATATTCAATCCAAGATTAAATTCTCTATTCATTTAGTTTTCACCTTCAAAAAATTTATAAAAATGATTCGTAGGCCCATTGCCTTTTCCGATGTTCAAATTGTATTTTATAGCATTTGTAATGTATTCTTTGGCATCTTTTACAGATTGGTTTAAGTTTTTTCCTAAAGCCAAATTACTAGCTATGGCACTCGATAATGTGCAACCCGTTCCATGTGTGTTTTTGGTTGGGATTTTTTCAGTGGTGTATTCGTAGTAATTTTCTCCATCGTAGAGTACATCAATCGCATCTCCGTCGTAGTGACCGCCTTTTACTAGAACTGATTTCGTCCCCATGGATTGGATTTTCGCTGCTGCTTTTTTCATATCGTCTACAGTGGATATTTTCATTCCACTTATTCTTTCCGCTTCGGGTATGTTCGGAGTAATGCAAGTGCACATAGGTACAAAATCTTTTATCAAAATTTCGATAGCATCTTCTTGTAGAAGACAAGCTCCTCTTGTGGCATACATTACAGGATCTAGTACGATGTTGTCGGGCTTATATTGTCGCATTTTTTCAATTACGCAATTTATTATTCTTTTGTTGGATAACATGCCGATTTTCACTGCATCTGTTTTCATGTCTTCGTATATGCAATCTATCTGAGCTTTTATTATCTCATCTGATAAATCTTCTATTTTTTTAACTTCAAATGTGTTTTCTGCTACGACCGATACTATCACGCTCATAGCGTATAATTTGTGTGCAGATATCGTCTTAATGTCGGCTTGAATTCCAGCTCCTGCCGAGCAATCGGAACCAGCTATCGTCAAAACTTTTTTCATACATCCTCCTACTACAACATAAAATGTATTATATAACTATATCTGTATTATTTCAACTAATTTCTATTATATAATTTAGTTATATGAGAGATTTTTTCTGAAAGTTCATCTGTCAAGCTATCTTTTGGCAATCTCCAAGTCCAATTTCCAAGCGTATTGGGAACGTTGATTCTCGCATCATCTCCTAGTAGAAGATAATCTTGCATTTGACATATGCACAGATTGCTATTCGTTTTGAAAAGAGTTTTGATGAAACTGTAATCCAAATCATCATCTGAATTGACGTAATCTTTTATATAATTTAGCTCTTGTTCAGTTCTCGTATCCAAAAAACCTCTGAGCGTTTGGTTGTCGTGAGTTCCAGTATAATACACGCTATCTTCTGTCACGTTATGTGGAAGATATGCAGATTCATCGTTCAAATCAAATGCAAACTGCATCACTTTCATTCCTTTGAATCCGTATTTTTTTCTCAGATTTTCCACTTCTTCTGTGATGATTCCCAAATCCTCAGCTATGATTCTGTCCAAATCGTGTTTTTCTTTCAATTTGGAGAATAATTCATCGCCCTTTGCTTTTATCCATTTTCCAGTTTTTGCACTTTGCCCTTTTTCTATCGCCCAAAATGCTTCAAATCCACGAAAATGATCCAATCTCAAATAATCGTACATTTTTAAATGGTGAGATATTCTCGATGTCCACCATTGAAATTCTTCTCTTTCGTTATAATCCCAATCGTAGACGGGATTTGCCCAGTATTGCCCATCTTCTGAAAAATAATCCGGAGGAACTCCTGCTACTAACTTCGCACTCAAATCGTCATCTATGAGAAACAAATCTGGATTTTGCCACATATCACTGCTGTCTTCTGATATGTAGATTGGCAAATCGCCGATTATTTGTATTCCATTATCGTTGGCGTATTTTTTCAATTCAAAATACTGTTCGAAAAACAAAGCCTGCACGAATAAATTGTATCTTATCTCGTCTTTTAATAAATTTTCGTAGTGAATAAGCGTCTCTTTTTTTCTTGTTTTGACATCAGTTGGAAAATCAAGCCAACTTTTTTCTTCAAAATGTGTTTTCAGAGATTTGAAAAAGCAATACTCGTAGACGCTAACTCCTATTTCTTTCAAAAAACAATCTATGTCGACTATTTTGGCACTTTCGTTGTTTGCGTATGCTTTTCTAAGAAGTGAATCTTTTATTTCAGCTACATGATCATAGTCTACGAATGTACTATCGAATTCATATCCTTCTACGTCTTCTTTTTTCAGCAAATTTTTCTCGATTAATTTGTCGATATCGATGTACAGAAAATTTCCCGCAAATGAAGATGGAGATAGATATGGGCTGTTACCGTTTTGAGAAATCGGACCCAAAGGCAAGATTTGCCAAAAACTTTGGTCAGATTTTCTGAGGAAATCCACAAATTCATATGCTTTTTTGCCAAAACTTCCAATTCCATAATCAGAATCCAAACTAAATACTGGAAGCAATATTCCAGATTTTCTCTTATCAGACATTGTTATCCTTTCTTGTTTTGTTCGTGGTACATTTTGGTGTAGATTTTACCGTTAGCCAAAAGTTGTTCATGGGTTCCTTTTTCTACGATAACTCCTTTATCCAAAACGTATATGCAATCGACATTTTTGATAGTCGACAATCTGTGTGCGATTATCAACGTAGTTCTATTTTCTTTTATCTTATCTACTGCATATTGTATCACGGATTCGGTCTGAGTATCTATATTGGCAGTAGCTTCATCCAATATCAAAATCTGTGGATTAGTTATATAGCTTCTGGCAAATGCGATGAGCTGTCTTTCTCCAGCTGAAAAATTTGCCCCGTTATCTCGAATTTCTTCATTTATTCCATTTCTAAAATCCACAATTCTATCTGCTCCTATATCTCTCAATGCTCGTTCTATCTCTTCGTCCGAAAAATCCTTGTTTAATTTTATGTTTTCTTTGACATTTCCCATGAATAAAACCGGATCTTGTGGAACTAGAGAGATGTGTTTTCTGATGGAATTTTCATCGTATTTTTGTATATCTTTGCCGTCAATTCTTATAGTGCCTTCTTGTGGAGAATAAAACCTCAAAAGCAAATTCATTATGGTCGTCTTACCACTTCCAGTTGTCCCTACGAATGCTACGCTTTCTCCGTTTCTTATATCCAACGACAAATTTTTAAGTACGGGTTCATTTTCGACATAAGAAAAACTCACGTTGTCAAATTCCACATCGCCTTTTATATTGCCGATATCATCAGATGCAGATTCTTCTATCTTTTCGTCCAATAGTTCAAATATATGCTCTGCTGCACTGAAAGATTGCTCCAACGGAGTCATTCTTTCTACGCTATTACTTATATACAAAAACGTCCTCGTAGTGTATTCAATCATTAAGTACATACTTCCCAATTTCACATCGGTATTTCCAATCAAAACATTATATGCGTAATAACCCAAAATTATCATCGTAGTCAAATTTTTCATAAGATCTGTGACATTGTAACTCATAGTTGCGTATGTTTTTGTAAAACTATATCCGTAATTATATACGTTGGTTGCACTTTCATCGTAATCTTTCGAGAAATTTTCTTCCAAATTGTATGCTTTTATAAGTTCTATATTGGTTATCGCTTCGTTAATCTTGGCATTTTCTTCGCTGATGTATTTTCTCATCTCTCTGAATATGTTGTGTGCTTTTTTCAGAAATTTATAAAATATATACAGCATTATTGGCAAAAGCAAATACACAATTATAGCTATTTTAAAATCCAATATCAAAATCATTATCAACATGAATAAGCTAACTGTCGCACTTACCATCAACTGCGCCAATACCATTTGATAAAAAGATTTGACCGTTTTCGTATCATTGGTTATTCTGCTGACTACTTTCCCAGCTGGTAAATTGTCGTAAAATGAAATCGGCATTTTTTGAATATGATCGTACACGTCAAGTTGCATTTTCCTCGCTATATTATTTGCAGCCTTTTCTAAATACACTCTGCTGTAGTATTTCCATACGGAATTGACGAAGAAAATCGCCGCATACATTATTAAAATTGCTACCAATTTTCTTATATTGTCGACTAGCATTTCACCAGACAATAAATTGTTGATGACGTAGGCTAAAATTATAGGCCCCGTTATTTCAAAAACCGTCATCAAAATCGTAAATACAGCTCCTATCGACAAGTTCTTCTTTTCTTTTAGAGAATATTCTATTATTCTATTTATAACGCTCTTTTTCATCTATGCTCTCCACTGTCTGTCTTAAATATTGCTCTTTGTACCATCCATCGTTTTTCATTAGAGTATCGTGAGTACCTCTCTCGATGATTTTGCCATTATCGAGAACGATAATTTCATCAGCATCTTTTACTTGGCTAATCCTGTGAGCTGCTATGATATTCGTCTTTCCATGGCGAATTTTCTTGAAATTATCTAATATATTTCTCTCAGTAGTTCCATCTACGGCACTCATGCAATCGTCCATTATCAAAATCTCGGGATCACTTATCAAAGCCCTCGCAATAGCTATTCTCTGTTTTTGCCCGCCTGACAAACTAACTCCCTTTTCTCCACACATAGTATCCATTCCATGCACGAGTTTTTTCAAATCTTTTTCAAAATCGCTATTTTCGATAGCTTTGACCAATTCTTCATCCGTAGCATTTGGCTTAGTTATTCTAATATTTTCGGCTATGGTTTTGGAAAATATCATGTGGTTTTGTGGAACGTATCCTATTTTATCTCTAACCGATTCGACAGTATAATCCGTCAAATTTTTCCCATTTAAAATTATTTCTCCAGAACTTACTTCGTAAAATCTCAAAAATTGTTTTAGCAAAGTCGTTTTGCCACTACCGGTTTTCCCCAATACACCAAGTGTTTTTCCCGGTTCTATCGTGAAATTTATATTTTCTAAAACATTTTTTTCACTAGAAGGATATTTAAAACACAAGTTCTTGAATTCTATTGTAGGATTATCCGACAATTCTATAGCATTTTCTTTATTCACTATATCTTCTTTGTAATCCCATATTTCCTGTATTCTATCCATACTGGCATCGGCTTGTTTTTTAATGCTGATGAAATCTCCCATTCCTATCATTGGCCAAATCAACAAATTTAGATAAAACATAAAACTCATTAATTTTCCTACTGTTATCGAGCCAATTTTGATGAGATATGTACCGTATCCAATAGCCAATATATACGTCATTGCTTCTATTGGTTTTTGTATCGGGCCATACCACGCCATCAATCTCGCAGTTACCATATTTTTTTCGTACAAATCATCTGCTTTATCCACGAATTTTTGTCTTTGAAATTCTTTTAAATTATTTGCCCTTACAACTCGTATCCCCTTTACAGTTTCCAAAGTCTGATCGTTCATATTGTCGAAAGATTTTTGCGATTGCTCGAATGCTTTGTTGAGTTTGTCTCCAATTCTATTCGACGCCAAAACCAATATAGGAAATGGCAATATACTAATCAATGTCAATTTCCAATCCGTAGTGATTATCATGATTGTGATTATGAAAATCGGAAAAAAAGTCGAATTAAATAAACTCATAAGTCCATATCCCGCCAAATCTCCAAGGGCATAAGGATCATTTGTAGCTTTTCCCATCAATGAACCAGTAGAATTTTTTTCGAAAAATTCGGGATTTTGCTTCACGTATTTATCGAACAATCTAGTCGTCACTAAATACCTTATAGTATCGTCACCACGAAACACTGTAATATTCCATATTACAGCCATCAAATAGCACATGACGCTAACTACTATGCACAATCCCAAATTGAATTTTAAATTTTGCATAGTAACGCTTTTCTGAAAAATGTCATCCGACACACTTCCTATTATGTAAGGTAGTATCAATTTCAATAGGTAATCTATTGCCAATGCTATTATCGAAATGGTATAACTCTTCTTGTAATATTTTATAAACCATTTGTACTTATCCAACATAAAATCTCCCCCTAAACAAAAAAATAGAGCTCATAAAGAGCTCTACAAAATAATCTTATTTTTGCAACAATTTAATGATGTGTTCTCTGAAATCTTCTCCATCCATAGTTACAGCACCTGTTCCACCGAAAATATCTACTGAAATTTTGAAGAAATTGACAACTAATTTGTCGCCCAAATCATAATATTCATCTACATGACCTGGTATGAAAATCAATTCTTTTTTGTCGCATTCAACATCATCAAGATTCAAGTGTTTGATAGGTTGTACCATTTGATCTACCAACCCCATATCTTCCATCATCCACATGTTGTTGTTCCAGAATCTCTTTTCTTCTGCACTTCCACCATTCAAAAGCTCTTTGTTTGTAATTGATGACAAAACTCTTCTAACAGCTTCCTCATCAAAATTTTCGTTATATATTAATTTCATTTCGTCTCTATTAGCTACATCAATGATAAAAGATTCTGCAACCTTTTGACCTTCTGAAGCTGATTGCCAGAAGTATAGCATCATTTCAACTACTTCGTTATTAATTTTTACTCCCATATTTATCCTCCTTCGTTTAAAAATTTCTCTATCATTTATATTATACACTTAAATTCTACAAAATTAAACATTTTTAAGAGAATTTAATAGTTTTTTATCATTTATCGTCAAATTTTGATTTGAATTTAAAATTAAATTTGATAATTCAGAAATCTCGTAAATTTTGAATCTGTCTACGTTGGATTTTTTGGCGAGATTATCCAAAAATCTCTCTACAATCCTGTCGTAATCCATACTCGGACTTATATCCATATCGTCAAACACAATCGGAAGTTTCTTGGCGATAAAATTATTGAGATTTCCACCATCGTAAAACGCCGACAAAATCACATTCAACGAATCCTTCTTTGAAATTCTACGAAAATAATAATCGCAGCCGAACAAATCACAATACACTCTCATCGTATCGTAGTAGCCTAGATTTATAGCATATCGCATCTTGTCCTTCTCAAATTCAAGTGATCTCGGAAAATTCTCATCATCGCTTTTTATTATCGTGTATTTATCCCCGTATATCAAATCATCTTCTAAATTCCAAGGTTTCAACGATACAATCACAATCTCATCCGATAATTCATCTACCATTTTGTACGGATTATTTTCTATATAACCACCGTCGATAAGGTTTTCTCCTTCCATGATATCTTGCTTGAACAAAAACAAATTGGAACTTGCCCTTATATAATCTTTCAACTTTCCTTTTGGAATATCTTCGATAAAAAGGTTGAGCATCCTTCTGTTTTTCACGTCAACTGTGTTGAGTCCAAATCTAACTTTTGAATTTCTTATTCTATCTTCATCTATATAATCGTCCAACAATCTTTTCAAAGGTTTGACTTCAATTCCCTTATTTTCAATCACTTTTTTCAAAAACTCGATTTTTTCTCTTGCGTTTTCTACGCTTATCTTGTCATTCAAAAAAGAACTTATCTTATCGTCATCGCAGTCCAATATATCGCTGTATTTTATATCTTTCCAGATTTTTTCTGCGAGATTCCAATCTCCTTGACATATCATAGCCGCATTTATAGCTCCTATTGAAGTGCCAACCACATAATCAAAATCGATATTCAACTCTCTCAACGCTTTATAAGCTCCTATTTGATAAGAACCTTTTGCTCCTCCACCTTCCAAAACCAAAGCCCTTTTCATAAAATCCTCCACGCCTTTTACCTAATTATACCATCTTACAATTTAAATTTATAACTCACAATGATATAATTTTTTTGAAAGGATATCATATGTATTTATTTTTATTATCGTCCATTGCAATTTTACTTTGGGCATACAAGGACAATTTCATAAGCACATTCAAATGGACAGGAATCATAATATTGTCAATATCTATAATCGAAATCACATTCAAAATAGATACACGACAAATCATGAATTTTTTCGAAATAATCAACATCGTAGTAAATACAGCATTGCTATCCATCATAATCTACACATTTTCCCTAAAAATCAAATACAAAAGACAATTTAGCGTACAGTTATCTCTAATTGTCTTCGAATTCATCCTAATATTAGCCAACATATACGACACAATGTTGCCGTCAAAATTTTTAGTAGGATTCAATTTCTACTTGAGCATATCAGTAATATCCAATCTAATCTCAAACATCACATTGCATTCTCCTACAACAGAAGAAAAATTCGATTATATATTAGTATTGGGAGCAGCATTGAGAGGATACGAATTGTCGGATTTGCTAAAAGACAGAATGGAAAAATCATTTGAATACTATATTCCCAATCAAGCAACCATGATATTTTCCGGTGGAATATCCAACAGTCTCATAGAAGAATCTGAAGCCATGAAGATTTTCGCCATGAAACACGACATACTAGAATCCGACATAATAACAGAAGCAATCGCCACGACAACAGTAGAAAACATCTACTACACCAAAAAAATCTTAGAAGAAATAGATCCCAATTACTCTAGCAAAAAAGTGTGCGTAGTCACAAATGATTTTCACGCATATAGAACGGCTTTGATTTGCAAAAAAGAAAAAACAAATTGGAAAGTCACATACTCAAAATCCGATTTCAAAACCAAAATCAACACGTATTTAGTAGAATTATCTGCTTGCATGTACCTCGACAAGAACGCTCACGCAATCTTATCTGTGATTTTTGCCATTTATTTTACCATTGTGTAACAATTGTATATATTTCTCAACATTTTTACTGATTAAAAAAAGTTCTATAGTGGTATAATATAAATATACATAAAAGGAGGATTTTATGAGAAACTTAAAAAAATTCATAATATTATTTGCGTTGGTATTTTCAATATCACTAACAGGCTGTAACTCAGAACAGTCATTAAATGGCAAAAATGAAACAGCTTCTGCTGAAAATAACACAACTACAGAACCTTCAAAAGAAGAAACAAAACCAGAAGAGAAAAAACCAGAAAAAGAAGAAAAAAAGCCTGAAGAGAAAAAGCCTGAAAAAGAAGACTCAAAATCAGAAAATGCTTTGACAGATGATGAAAAAGCCACAATCGAAGAATTCGTAGAAAGATTGGAAAAATACGAAAACGGAACTGCTGGTGCATCATTGAAAATGGATAGACTATTTACAGAAATAGTCAACAGAAGTGGTTTCTTCGAAGATAAAAAAGAAGAATCAAAAGAATACTTACTAAAACAAGTAGCTAAAGTAAAAGACTCTGAAAATTTCCTACTATCATTGAGAACATTAAAATACACAGTAGAAGAATATAAAGAAGACAAACAAGCATATATAGAAAGATTACAAGACAGTGGAGCTGAATGGAATCCACAAATCAAAATAGAAACCCTAGAAGAAATGTTGAATGCAATACCAACAAAATAAAATCGTAAAAGCTGGAGATCACTCTCCAGCTTTTGTTTTTCAAAGTATTCGTAAAATAAATTCAAGACTCGTAGAAAAGTTTCTCAATCGACAAAAGCGTCTACGAAAATCGGTGATTTCAGTATCTCGAACTTCTCGAAATTGCAAGCACGCTGACGCTTACGCCAGTGCAATTTCCGAGCCGAAGTTCTTCGAATGAAATCAAGGCGATTTTCTCCGAATTTTGTCTCATCTGAGAAACTTAACTACTCTAGTTAGTTTAAATGCTGAAATTTTTCAAGATAACAAATAGATTTTAAGATAAAATTAATTTCATAGAAAAACATTGAGCATGGAAGTGCATATAAGCTAATGTCCATCATTAAATCATACATTTGTGAATCGCTGCACTTGAGCATCAAGTTTTTCTTTTTGTTGGTGTAATTCTTGCGACAAATTTTGCCGTTATCCTGCGACTCGTTTTATAGAAAAACATTGAATGTGAAAGTGCATATGAGCAAATGTCAATGATTTACAAACGAGACAAAAATCCGTCTTGAGTTGCATGTTTGAGCGTATGCGAGTTTGCAACTCAGATTTTTGGATTGTTTGGTTAAATCTTACATTTGTGAATCGCTGCACTTGAGCATCAAGTTTTTCTAATTTTTACAGTAATTCTTGCTACAACCTTCCGTTATCCTGCGACAAATTCTATTTTGTTTCGTATTGCAAAACCCCTGCTTCTCCTGGTTTTAATTCAGCTAAAATCTTTCCTTGATAAAATACATATGCTCCACCTTTGGCTCTGCCTTTTTCCTCTACATACGAATTTACGAACAAAACAGGCATAGGAACTAATTGAGATTGCTTTGCGTATTCTAATTTTTCGTTGTCATTCCACTCTTTTACGGAGAAATCCACAAAACAAGGCCACAACAAGATATCAGAATCTACCATCGAGATGTAAGTGTACAATTTTTCATCCCAAAAATCTCCACAAGTGAGAGTTGAAAAGCTAACTCCATTCATTTTATACAAGTACAACTTGTTTCCTTCTCTGTAATCGCTGCAAGCGTCATGTTCTTTCCATCCACTGCTCATTCTACGATAGTTGTTGATTATATCTCCGTTTTTAGTGATTGTCATTTGTGAAGAATAAAAAGCTCCATGGTCGTTTTCGATATATCCAAAAGAAATTGCTATGTCATTATCTTTTGCGATTTTTCTTATTTTAGAAATCTCTTCAGAATTTTGAGTCACTGGAATTCCTACATCGTCTTTGTATTTGAAACTAAGCGATTCAAAACCTTGCAAAAAGCTCTCTCCAAACACGCACATATCAGAGCCTTTTTTAGCTTCTTCTATCGCGTATTTCTCAATTTGACTCATATTGAAATTTTTGTCATTTAATTTTTGCTCTACTGCACATAAACTAATTTTCATTATTCAAAAAACTCCTTTGCATAATTCAATTCACCACGAACGTGAAATCCTTCGACTGTTTTTGCCATGAAATAATCATCTTCTACATAAAACGGACACAAAATCCCGAAATCCCTCGCTCTTTCAAATCCGTATTTGTGAAAATCATCAGGTTCTCCCATGACACATATATAAGAATATCCTTTTTCAAATGATTTTTCATTTCCGTATTCCAAAAGTTCAGATTCTACGTCTAGAAATTTCTCATCAGAAAAAATCAAAGACATCAAAACTCCTTCTTGTTTTCTGACAAAACATTTCGTGTACATCAAAATCCCTACGATTTTTTCATCCTTTTCATAGACAAATGTAAGTTCATTTAAAAATCTGTCCGATTTTAGCAAATCGCTGAACAATTCTCTATCGCTTTTTTCGGAAAAACTGTATTTCATATTGGAATTTTCCAATAATTTATAGCATTCATCGTAATCATTTGTAGTATATAATCTAATTTTCATAATTGTCCTCTCTCATATACTTATTGTATGATAATTATACTCTAAATTGCAAATTTTAGCCATTTACGAAAATTAATTGCACTAAAAAATCACCTCTCGATTGTATCGAGAGATGATTATCACAATTATCTGTACAATCCTCCTACGGATTTTAATTTGGAATTGATGATTTCCATTACTTTTTCATAAGCTTCTACAGATGACATTTCTTCATTTTCTAGAGTTTTTCTTTCTGAAAATTCTACTATATCTTCTCCTGCTTTTTTGCCGACAGTAATTCTTAGAGGTATTCCTATCAAATCACGATCGTTGAATTTGACTCCTGCTCTTTCTTTTCTGTCGTCCAATAAAACTTCTACTCCATTTAATACCAATTTTTCGTAAAGTTTTTCAGCTAAATTAAATTGAGTTTCGTCTTTTGTGTTCACTATAGTGATGATTACATGATATGGAGCAACTACCAATGGCCAAATTATTCCTCTATCATCGTAGTTTTGTTCTACTACGGCACTTACACTTCTAGTGATTCCTATTCCATAAGAACCCATCCAGAAGAGTTGTTCTTTTCCATTTTCATCTAAGAAAGTGGCATTCATGCTTTCAGAATATTTTGTTCCCAATTGGAAAATATTACCTACTTCAATTCCCCTCTTGAATTTCAATTTTGATTTAGTTACTGGATCGATGTCTCCGTCTTGTACCATTAGCAAATCTTCTGCTATTTCTCCTTCGAAATCATCACCGTAGTTTGCGTTGATGATGTGATAGTTTTCTTCATTTGCCCCTACTACCAAGTTTTTCATGTGTTGTACACGAGAGTCGATTATCACTCTGCAGTCCAATCCTATAGGACCTGTAAATCCAGGGAAACTTCCCAATTCAAGTATGTCTTTTTCTTCCATCATTTGGATTTCGTGTTCTGGGCATTGCAAATATGCTATCAATTTTGACATGTTCAATTCACGATCGCCAGGGATAAATACTATGACTGGTTTTCCTTCTACCATCAAATCTACTGCTTTTAGACAGTGAGAATTTTCCACTTTCAAAAAGTCGCTAACTTCTTCAATTGTCTTGCAATTTGGAGTCAAAACTTTTTCTTTTGGTTTTTTCTCGATTTCTGTTTCGTTTACAGGATAATATACATATGCTTTTTCATCTGTTGCAGCAAAATCTCCTTCTTCGCTGTAGCAAATCACACCTTCTCCGACATCACTCAATGCGATAAATTCATGAGAGCTATTTCCTCCCATTGCACCGCTATCTCCTGCTACTATTTTGTATTCCAATCCAATTCTGTTGAATACAACTTCATATGCTCTCCACATATTCATGTACGCTTCTTGCATAGCTTGTGGATCTACGTCAAAAGTGTATGCATCTTTCATCAAAAATTCTCTAGAACGGTTGATACCAAATCTAGGTCTTTTTTCATCTCTGTATTTTGTTTGAATTTGGTAGATATTCAAAGGTAATTGCTTGTAGCTTTTGATTTCTCCTTTTACCAAATCTGTGAAATATTCTTCTGCTGTAGGTCCCAAACAAAATTCACGACTGTTTCTGTCTTTTACTTTGAACATTTCAGGGCCGAATGTTTTCCATCTGCCAGATTCTTCCCATATTTCTTTTGGTTGAACAACAGGCATATGTATTTCTTGTGAACCGTAATTATCCATTTCTTCACGAACGATGTTTTCAATTTTTCTGACAACTCTGTATCCCAATGGAAGATAGCTGTAAAGTCCTGCGGCTGTTTTTCTTATCATTCCCGCTCTCAACAATAATTTATGACTTGCTATTTCAGCATCTTGAGGATCTTCTCTTAAAGTTGGCATATAAAATTTATTCATTCTCATGATATTCATTCCTTTCTATAATAAAAGAATCCTTCGTCACGAAGACGAAGGATCGCTATACCACTTCTATTTTATAAGTTATAAGGTGACAACCCTATGCTTTTAGCATACTCTCCGAGTTAGGTTCATTTTGCTGAGTTTAAAAGTTCGCACCTACCACTTTCTCTCTGAAAAATCACACAAAACTACTATTCTCATCGCTGATACTTTACATTTTATCAAAATAAAATTATTTTGTAAAGAATGTTATTTTAATTTCTCAACGATTCTGAATTTTGTATCGAAGTTGTCGTCTGTTCCTGTAAATGATGAATCTTTTTGTGCCAAATCACTCATTGCATCGATTATTTCTTTGAATTTGTTGACATCTTTTACTTTGTTAGTCAATTCATCAATTCCCTTTTCTTTGTACTCTTTTAATTTAGAACTGAATTCTTTTTGTCCTGATACTAATTGATCGCTACCTGATTTCAATTGACCAGTTCCTGAATCTAATTGTCCCAATCCGTTGTTCAACATATCTATTGCGTTTGACAATGGAATGATCGCTTTGTCATTGATTTGAGATAATGAAGAAAGCATAGCAGATTGTTTTTTGAATTCTTGCAACCCGTTAGATAATTTGCCTGCTCCACTTGTCAATGCAGGAGAATTTTTATCTAATTGAACCATTCCATCTAATAACATGCTCATGGCTTTTTCATTTTGTTGTGCACCGTTTTTCAAAGTTTCAGATCCACCTTTGATTTTGCCTGTAGCTTGATCTAATTGATCTAGAGATGTTTTCAATGTTCCAAGTCCATCTACTGCACCCATTCCTTCTTTCATTTGTCCTAAACCTTGGCTTAATTGAGAAGATGAGCTTTCGATTTTTGTTTTAGAATCGTTCATTGCAGCAGATGTTTTAGATAATGCATCGGCTATTTTTGTGTTACCGTCTGTCAATTGATCTGATGCCATAGATAATTTTTCTAATGCGGCCTTTAATTGAGCTTGTCCTTCAGCTGGTTTTGCATTTGCTATAGCTTCTGCTTGGGCGTACAATTTTTGTTTTTGTCCTTCTAATTGAGCTATCGCACCGTCTAATTTTCCATCTTCGTTATTAGCTTGTAATTGTGCAATTGTATTGTCAATTCCTTCTGCAGAATTTTTCAATCCTTCTACTACTTGTTCAATTCCAGAACCTTGAGATGAGCGTTCTACCATTTTAGCTACGTTTTTTAATTGCTCGTTGAATTCTACGCTAGAATCTTTCAACTTAGATGATTGAGCTGAGATTTCTCCAATTGTATTGGCTAATTTTCCATAACTTCCAGCTAATCCGTTCAATCCTTCTGATAATCTAGATGATTTTTCTAACAATTCATCTTTTTGTGATGTGATGTCTTTGATGTTTTCAGTTCCAGCTTTTAATTTTGATGTGGCATCTTTTAATTGTCCTACTCCATTGTCCAAATCTTCTGAACCTTTTGCCAATTTAACTGATCCTTCTTTGATTTTAGCTGTGCTTTCTTTGATTTTAGCTACTGCTTTTGTATAGTCGGAAATTCCGTTGTACAATTTTATGGATCCGTCATTCATTTGAGAGATGTATCCTTGGATAGGTCCGATTTTTCCAGCTAATCCAGCAAATTTGCCCTTCATTTGATTTGTAGAAGATGCTAATTTTTGAGAACCTGAGTGCAATTTAGTCACTCCTGTTTGCATTTGAGCTATTCCTGAATTTAATTTATCTTGTCCTTCTGATAATTTAACTGATGCATCTACTAGTTTTTGTGCATTGTCTTGTAATTGGTGTACTCCATCTTCCAATTTATCTAATGAGTCGATGTTTTTCTTTTCTTGGAATAATTCGTTTGTTATTACTGAGTATATTTCTACAGGTTCGTAATCTTTGATGTCCATTTCCATAGTGAATTCGTCTTTGAATTTATCCATGTCTTTTTCATCCAATATTCCATCTAGATTTTGTTTCAAGCCTGGTGTCAATATTGAAGTCACTATTTCGTTTTTACCGTCTTTTACTACTTTTACATCGTCTGAATCTATATTGCTGACTTTTTCATCGTCAAATGTTACAGCTGCCAAGACAACATATGGAGAGTAGACGTTCTTTTCTTTTCCGTCTATTGTCTTAGTTTCGTATCTGTCGTTTTTAGCTGTGAATACTATTTTAAGTCTTCCTGTTTTGCCCTTCAATTCAGAGTTTTTAACTTCTTGTCCATCTAAATAATATTTTACTGACAATTTTACAGGCAATTCTTTGTCGCTATCGCCTTTGTAATATAAATCTTTTTTGTTTGAATTCAGATTCAAATATCCGTTTTCAGATGATATGTCTTTATCTGTTTCCAAATCTTTTACATTTTTCAAATCTGATTTGTCTTTTGTATTTATATTTGTATCAGAGTTCAACCATACTGATACTGATTTGTCTTTTATTTCGTTTCCATCAAGTGTTACATATACTGTCTCGCTTTTTTTGATTAAATCTTGTTGTTCAGCAAATGAAAGATTTGCGAATGTCATCGACGATACCAAAGTCAATGCTAACACTTTTTGAATATTTTTTTTCATAATCATACTCCTTTACGCTAAGCCTTTAGTAGTTTTCTTGATAAATGGGAATGCAATGCTCAATACAGCTGGCAACAACAATATAATTACCAACATGCTTATTATTGCTCCCCTTGCCAAGAATGTGCATATTGTAGATACTATTTCCATTTTTGAATAAATTCCAACTCCAATAGTTGCAGCCATGAATGATAACGCACTTGTAACTATTGATTTAGATGTTTCTTTTACAGATATTTTCAACGATTTATTGATGTCTTTACTCTTTCTGTATTCGTGCAAGAATCTATCTGTCAACAATATCGAATAATCTATAGTAGATCCGAGTTGGATTACTCCTATTACTATCGATGTGATAAACGGAATTGTTTGTCCAAAATAATAAGGAACTGCCATATTGATTTGGATTGCCAATTCTATAGCTGCAATCAAAACTACTGGAATTCCTATAGATTTGAATGCTACTGCTATTATTATAAATACAGCTATCAACGATGCTATATTTACCATTTTGAAGTCTTGGTCTGATATTTTAGTCAAATCATCAGTCAACACTGCTTCTCCTGTCAAATATCCTTCTTTGTCGTGATGAGAGATTATATCTCTTAATTTTGCAACTTGAGTATGTGCTTCAGGAGATGCTGTTTGGTATTTTGAGTTTACCATTATCATTTGGTATCCGTCTTTTACGAAACTATCTCTCAATTTATCAGGTAAGAATGTAGCTGGAAGAGTAACTCCTGTCAATGAGTTAGTGCTCAATACGCTATTTATTCCGTCTGTCTTTTCGATTTGATCTATCATTTCAGTCATGCTTGTATTTGATAAATCGTCTTTTATTATTATGAAATGAGTAGTAGCCATGTTGTAGTCTTTTTTCATCTTGTTCAAAGAAACTATTGAATCCAAGTTTTGTGGCAATGATCTATCCAAGTTGTAGTAAAGTTTTGTATGAGTAGAACCTATTATTGCAGGTATGAACAAAACTACGAAAACTACTGCCAATATTCTCTTATGATCTATTACTCCATCTGATAATTTATCAAATGATGGCAACAATACTCTGTGGTTGTATTTGTCTACTGCTTTTTCTGTCAAAAGTAACATTGGAGGAAGAACCATCAATGTACTCAACAATCCTATGAAAACGCCCTTGCTCATTACAAGTCCAATGTCTTTTCCAAGAGTCAATCTCATCAAAACTAAAACCAAAAATCCTGCAAATGTAGTCAACGAAGATGAGAAAAGTGATTTGAAAGTATTTTGTATAGCTCTGCTCATAGCATCGTTCTTGTCTTCTCTTTTGTTTTTCTCTTCTACATACCTGTGGTACAAAAATATCGAATAGTCCATCGTAACGGCAAGTTGCAATACAGCTGCTATCGCTTTTGTAAGATAAGATATCTCACCTAAGAATATATTCGTACCGAAGTTGTATACGACTGCATATCCGATGTTGAGCATGAATACAAATGGTATAACAGTAGATTCATTAGTCATACTCAATATTATAAGTCCCAATGCAACAGCCAATAATGCATAGATTACTGTTTCTTTATCTATCAAATCTTTTGTGTCTTTTACAAGGGCACTCATACCACTCAAATATTTTTTATTTGATTTTATATTTCTAATTTGCTCGATGGCATTCATCGTCTTAAAAGAAGATGACGACTCACTGAATTTTACCATCATCATAGTGCTGTCTTCTGCGTAGAAAATATTTCTTATATTATCTGGCAAAAAACTATTAGGTACAGTTTGTCCTACTAAAGATGTTTTGGAAATTACATCTTCTACTCCATCTATTTTCTTAATTTCTTTTTTTAATTTTTCAGCATCATTATCACTACCATTCAAAATCAACATTCCAGTAGCTGCATTCTTGAAATTCTTATCGAGAATATCTTGACCTTGTGTAGATTTTAAATCTTTTGGCAAGTACGAAAGAATATCGTAATTTACGCCAGTTGCCTTATACCCTATTACTGACGGTATCAACAATAGAGTCATGACAATTATCATGAATTTAGGATGATGCGCAATAAAATCTGCAATTTTCTTCATTTAAATCTCCATTACTTATTTATAATTTTTTTAATTACACCAAACAAAACGGATTTCATCTCATCTATAGATAAAACGGATTCTTCCATCAAAGCGCTTTTGCATGTAGATATCATTATCTCCACTGTCAATGAAAGAATGTAAAGTTTTTGCGGTGCAGAATATTTCTGCGAAAATAATTCTTCGTATTTATTCAGTATATACTTCAATGTTGTATCAGCTTCTGCAAATCTTTCGTCATTTTCTATCTTGGCATACAATGCAAAAGTCATATTTTTAGACATAAGTTCAAACTCAAATGGATGAGCTAAAAAATAATCAATAATATAATCCACAAAACAAATATATCTTTCAGTATGATCTTCTTGCGAACACCTTTTTTCTGCAGAAACCACCAAATCCATAGCCTTCGATAAAACAATTTGTTCTTTCAAGTCCTGCTTATCCTTAAAATATAAATAAAAAGTTCCCAATCCAAAATCCGCTTTTTTCATGATATCTCTTATCGTAGTCTTTTCGTAGCCTTTTTCTTCGAAAAGAGCTAATGCAGATTGAATTATTTTCTCCTCTTTATCCTTTTTTTTATCTTGTACAGTAGTCATATTACCCTCCTTTCACTTAATTGAACATTGTTCATCTTTGCCGAACTATATTGTACCACTTTCTTGAACAGTGTTCAACATTTTTTTTGAAAATTTTTGCAAAGAAAAAAGCGATATAAAAATCGCTTATCCTTTTACAGAGCCTTGTGTAAGCCCCGATATTAATTTGTTTCTAAAAATTACAGCTACTATTGCTGGAAGTATAAGTGAAATCAAACCACTTACTGCTATCATTCCGTAGCTTATGTCATCTCTCGTCATAAACTCAGAAAGTATCAATGTCACCACTTTTTTATTGGGAGAAGATAGTAATATAAGTGGGATTTGGAATTGGTTCCAACTCATTATGAATACCATCAAAACGCAAGTCAGTATTATCGGATACGAAATTGGAAGTATCACTTTGAAAAATATCTGCCTTTCGTTTAGCCCTTCTACTTCTGCAGCTTCCAGTAATTCTTTTGGAATTGATTTGAAATAATTCATCATTATCCAAGTGGTTATCGGTATAAATGAAGATACGTAAATTATCGAAACGTAAAATATTTTATCCAAAAATCCAAATCTCGCAAACGTAGAATATATTGGAATTATCGTAGTGAAAACAGGTATAACTATGGTTATCATCAAAAATTTGATTATGAAATTCTTACCCCAAAACTTATATCTGAAAAACGCATATCCAGCCAAAAGCGCAGTCGGTATTCCTATTATTATCGAAAGTGCTGCCATTTTCACTGAATTCATAAGTCCTCCAAATAAAACCTCATGTGATTTGGAATTCACATCGAATATTTCCTTGTAATTTCCCCAAAATACATCTTTTGGCAAGAAATTCGGAGTGTTTTTGAGCATTTCGTATTCAGGAGTTATAGTTATCACAAAACACCAAATTATAGGTCCCAACGTGAATATCACAAACAGGATTATTCCTATCCATTTGATGATTTTTTCAGTTAAATTTTCTTTCATTTTTCCTCCTAATCGATATTTCGTATATAAAAATATCCGATTATTCCCGACAATATCATTATTATATACGTTATCGAAGAACCAAATCCAAAGTCCAAATAGCTAAATGTGTTCATGTAATTGTAAATCAACAATGTCGATGCTTCTAATTTGTATCCCGTTATCGTAACTATTTCGTCAAATACATTGATAGCTGCCATAGTTATTTGAATCAAAACTATGGCCATAGAAGGAATTAGCATTGGAAATGTTATTTCTTTGAATTGTTGCCATCTCGTACTCCCATCTACTACGGCTGCTTCGTACAATTCTTTTGGTATATTTTTCAAACTGGACAAAATCAAAATCGCACAAAACGGTATAACTCTCCACGCAACTACTACTGATACTACAAAAAGCGTAGTCTTCAAATCTATAGTCCATTGAACGGGCTTGTCTACTATGTGCAAATTGATCAAGATTTTATTCATAAGTCCATATCCAGGATAAAATATAAATTTCCAGATTATTCCATTTACTAATGGTGGAAGTGCCCATGGAATTATAGCTATAGCTGTCAATATCGGACTTATCTTCATCTTTTTATTCAAAATCAAACCCACTATTATGCTACATACAAAAGCTATTATCACTGTGAGTATTAGTATTACCAAACTGTTTTTCAATGCCGTATAAAATTCCGGTGATTTCAAGACTTTTGCGTAGTTTTTGAATCCTATAAACTTGGTGTTGTACGGTTCTGTCAAATTGTAATTTTGCAAACTGAATACAAAAGTCCTTATTACTGGATACACAACTGTTGTGATTATTATGAACAAACACGGTAACAGTAGCAAATATCCTGTTTTACTTTTTTTCATGAAAACTCCTTTAATAATTATATGTAAAAAAGCTCAAATTCTTTTGAAAAATTTGAGCTTTTGATTATTATTTGTTTTCTTCAACTATCTTGTTGACTTTTTCAACTAATTGCTTTGTAGCTTCTTGAGCTGTTAGCTTTTCGTTTGCCATTTGATTGATTGTATTAAAAATTTCAGTGCTCATTTTTGTATAGTAAATTGGAACTCCGTTAGGGAATGGTGATTCGATAACTTTTGCAAGTTCTAACATAGCTCCAGGATTTTTGATTTTTTCTTCTTTTAATAATTTTTCTATTACTGATGTTCTAGTTGGAAGGTTAGATAATTTTTCGTACAATTTGTATTGCATATCAGCTGAAGTATACCATTTTACGAATTTTTCTGCAGCTTCCTTGTTCTTAGAATATGGTGAAATTCCTATAGCTTCTGCAAAAGGAACTGTAGCTGTAGCTTTTTTGTCTTTTCCTGGCAATATAATAGGTACTACTTGATCTACAACTTTTGATTTTTCCTTATCGTTTACGCTCATTACGTTAGAAGATGGGCCTACCATGAATGCTGCTTCACCGTTTTTCAATTTAGGGAATGCTTCTGATACTGTTCTGTTTGCAGGATCAGATAATCCTTGTCTATTGATTTCATCTAATACTGTCAACGCATCTAATGTAGCTTCTTCATTTAATGTATTGTCATCGTTGAATACTTTACCACTTCTAGTATATGCCATCCACAAAAATGTAGTAGTTGTCTTTTCGTCAGCTGACATAGGATTTGTTATAGGGTATTCTACTATTTTCTTTTCTTTCAAAACTTTTGCATCGTTGATTACATCGTCCCATGTTTGAGGTTCTTTAGTCAATCCTGCCTTGTCGTACATTGCCTTATTGTAATAAGCAATTCTGTAGTCGTTTGAATATGGAACTGCGTACAATTTATTGTCTATCATAAATGTAGAAGTAGTCTTCATGTCGTCCATATCTTTTTGATCTAATTCTACAGGAGCTAACCAACCTGCTTTTTGGAATTCTCCAACCCATGACCAATCAACTTCGTATACATCCGCTGCAGCATTTTTTCCTGCTGCTGCTGTAGAAATTTTGTTTCTAATATCGTCCCAACTTGTAGGCATAACATTTACTTTTATTCCAGATTCTTGTTCAAATTCTTTCAACATTTCATCTGTAGGAACTCCCCATTCTGGTATCATAAAAGAAATTTCTTTGCTTTCTTTAGAATCTTGTTTTCCTGTAGATTCGTTTTTAGTTTCGTTGGATGATTTTTGTGAACATCCAGATAAAATCATTGCCACTGCCAATACGGCTACTAGCAATTTAGTTAATTTTTTCATAATTCCTCCTCAAAATAATTATATCAACACTGATTTTTCAGTGTTTTTATCAAAATAATTCAACATATCTTCGTTTTTTACTCTCAATGATACTTTTTCTCCCACGAAAAACTCCCTATCTTCAGAGCATTTCACAGTTATCACAGTAGAATCCTTTTCTAAATGGATTATCCTTTCACTTCCCAAATTTTCAATTACGGAAATCACGATGTCATCTCCATCTATTATTTCGAGATTTTCAGGTCTAATTCCCACTAGAAGATTTTCTTCCACCTCTAATTTCAACAAAGATTTGAATTCTTGTGCACTCAAAATATTTATCGATGGAGTTCCTATAAATCCAGCTACAAAAACATTTTTAGGATTTCTGTAAATTTCATTTGGAGTGCCTATCTGTTGAATAACTCCATCTTTCATTATTACGATTCGATCTCCCATAGTCATTGCTTCCGTTTGATCGTGAGTTACATATATCATAGTAGTTTTTAATCTTTTTTGAAGTTTTATTATTTCTGAACGCATTTGCACTCTCAATTTTGCATCCAAATTCGACAACGGTTCATCCATCAAAAACACTTTCGGTTCTCTTATTATCGCCCTTCCAAGTGCTACTCTTTGCTTTTGCCCTCCGGATAATTGTGCTGGTTTTCTATCTAATAAATCTTCCAAATTCAAAGTTTTGGATACTTCGTGAACTTTTTCGTCTATGATTTTTTTATCGACTTTTCTTATTTTCAATCCAAAAGCCAAATTATCGTACACATTTTTGTGAGGATATAGTGCATAATTTTGAAAAACCATTGCGATATCTCTATCTTTGGGATCCAAATCGTTTACGCACTTATCATCTATAAAAAGTTTGCCTTCTGTGATATCTTCCAGTCCTGCTATTATCCTCAAAATCGTAGATTTACCACAACCCGAAGGGCCTACCAAAACGACAAACTCCTTATCTTTGATTTCCAAATTAAAATCATCTATAGCCTTGTAACTATTATCGTAAACTTTCGTAATATTGTTTAATTTTAAACCTGCCATAATTCCTCCACATAAGTCCTCAATTAGACTATATTAATTATATTATATCGTACAAAAGTTTACCAACTTTTACTCATTGAAATATTCTATAAATCAATTTCTTTTCATAATTCCCAAACCCATTCCCATACATTCTGGATTTTCCAGTAGTCCTTTCTGTAGAGAAGTCATGCGATTTGGATCGAATTTTTTGAATGCTCGTTCTTTTGCCATTTTGCAATCATCTTCGTAAATTATAAATTCAAAATTTTTCCTAAAACTCAAGATGTTGGAGTTTTCTTTCAATATTTTGTCTAAATTTTTCGCCAAAATCCAAGAATAGCAAGCGTAATAATGAAGGTTTGCATCGAAAAATTCATCTGCAAGTTCAAATGATTTCCGACAAGAATAAGGCGAGATGTCTTCGTTTTCCATTATGTGAACTTCTATCAAATCATTAGAAAAAACATCTTCGTATTTTTGTGGAACATTTCCTTTTTTTATAAGTTCTCTCAAATCAATCTTACTTATCTCAAATTGCAGACAACCCAATTTGAAAATCTTTAGATAAAATATTCTCAAAAGCCATTTTCCTTCATAATCTTCCAAACCGTATTTTCCAAATCTTTTCTCGTAGTCTTCTATTCGAAACATCACATCGGAGATCGTATCGTAAAACACTTCATCAGAGATTTTTTCTCTGTCGTATAATTTTTTCAAAAAATCGAGCATACTAATTATCACGATAGCTCTTTTCTCATCGTCTTGGATCTTATCTATGTAGCTTTCATTTTTGTATCCTTTTTCCATACAATCAAGCGATAATTGAACCATATCTGAATCTATCTTTTCTATCAAAATTTTAAAATCGCCCGTCTTGTATTTTGATGATGTATTATTGTAAGTATTCACTATATCGCAAACGTTCGATTTGATTTTTTCGATATCGTCTGCAAATTCATCTATATAATTTCTGTATAATTCTATAATTTCCATACATCCATTTTATCACAAAAAAATCCACAAGAAGTTATCACATCTTGTGGATTGCAAATCTATTTTATATTCATTATGAAATCTCTTTTTTCCATAATTTCTTCAGTCTTTGGTCCGTAAGAAATATATGAAATTTCAGTGTCTAATTCTTTTTCTACAAATGTCATGTATTTCAAGAAATTCACTTCAAAAATGTCATTCCATCCGTCAAATTCTTTGTAGATTGGTTTTGCCTTTTTGAAATCATTTGATATAAATGGCATTTTTTGTTCTACTCCATCTATTTCGTATCCAACGCATACTTTTATTTTGTCGTATCCATTCAAAACGTCAGCTTTTGTCATGACGATGGAATTGATTTTGCTCTTTTTGATTGCATAGCGTAATTGTGGAAGGTCTATCCAACCAACACGTCTATTTCTTCCAGTTGTAGCTCCAAATTCATTTCCCAACTTTCTAAGTTTGTCAGCTTCATCTCCAAACAACTCTGTAGGAAATTCTCCTTCTCCAACTCTAGAAGTGTACGCTTTTACAACTCCCATTATAGTGTCGTCATCTGTCAATGTAACATCTGCTGCAAATGTGCTATAAGCAGTAGTTTGACTTGAAGTGACGTATGGATATGTTCCAGAATCCAAATCAAGCATGATTCCTTGAGCACCTTCGAAAAGAACATTGCTGTCTTTCATTTCTTCTTCGATTTCACTTGAAGATGTGAATTTAACTCCTAATTCTACCAATCTATCGAATTTTTCTATTAAGTATTTCATAGTTTCAGCTACATCTATGTGCATTTTGCCTTCGTAGATGTTGTTTTTCAAATAAACTATTTCTTCTAATTTTGTTCTCAACGATTCATCATCAAATAAATCAATAATTCTCAAATTTTGTCTAGCTGCCTTGTCTTGGTAAGCTGGTCCTATTCCTCTTTTTGTAGTTCCAATAGGATTTTTTCTCATAGATTCTAAAAGCGCATCTTCTTCTTTGTGGTATGGCAAAACTATAAACGCTTCTACGTCTACCATAAATCTTTTAGATATTCCTGGGAAATCTTGTTCTAAAACTTCCAACTCTTCAATCATTTGTTCCAATTCCAAAACCATACCTTTTGCCAAAAATCCTTTAGAATCAGTATCGAAAGTTATAGATGGCATCAAGTGATGTACGTATTTTTTGTCTTTAAAATAAATAGTGTGGCCTGCGTTGGCACCTCCTGACGATCTCACGATAATATCGTTAAATCTAGAAAAATAATTTACTACTTTTCCCTTTCCTTCGTCACCCCATTGGGCGCCAATTATAGCTAATTTATTCATAATAACATCCTTTCAAATTATTAGATTTACTTAACTTATTAATTTTTTTCAAATCACAACTACTAATTATACCATATTATTGTATTTTTCAACAATAAAAAAGTAATTTCTGAGATTTTTACAATATTTTCGCACCACACTTATATCATTTGTAACTATTTTAAATCTGTAATACTTGTAAATTTTGAGCAAATGATATATATTTTACATACGGAGGTTTTTATGAATATAGAAATAAAAGTAAACACTAATAAATTAATACCTTTTTTCGTCCTCACTTTTATTGTCGAGACAATCGGGGTGTATTTCACGCAAAATCTTACCGGTATACAAAGAATTTTCACTATTTTGGCTTTCACATTCGTGACTATGATAGCTTTGGCGCTTAGCTATGTGATGATAAGAGTCATCAAAAACATGGTCGAAGATAGAATGATAGCCAATGAAATCAAAAAATACATGTCAGATTACGAAAAGACGGGAAATTTGGATAAATTATTTCAAAATTTCAAGAAAATCAAAAACAAACCTAAAACAGATTATGCAAAAAGCTTGTATTATTTCAATTTGGCAATAGCATACGCAGAAGATAAGCAATTCAGCAAAGCTCGTGAAGTATTGAAGAAATCGACTTTGCAAAAATACAATACAGCTTTTAATCAAATATTTACGACTCTTTTAAAAGATATCGAAGAACACGAAAAGCACTTCATGGAAAATTCAAAATCAGATATAGAAAAAGAGAACTCTGAAGAAAAATAGAGTTCTCTTTTTTAACTGTATACAATTATCTAGATTTTTCGTTTGATTTGCTGGAAATCGTGATGAATTTCAAATCACGATAATTTCCGTCTAACATGTTTTTGATTTCTATCAACGTGCTTTTAGTAGTGACGATATCATCTACTACCAAGATTTTGGATTGCGAAAAATCTTCTTTTACTTCAAAAGCTCCCCTCAAATTTTCCATTCTCTCAAATTGTGACAAGTTGTGTTGTTTTTGAGTCGGTTTCACTTTGATTATTCCATCTGGAATGTATTGCATTTTTGTGTTCTTCTGAACTTCTTTTACTATTTCATCTACGTGGTCAAATCCACGAGTGTTTATGCTTTTCTTAGTGGAAGGAACCTTCAATAAAATGTAATCTTGGAGATTTTTCTCCAGTATTTTATCTGTAACTATGTCTGAAAGCGTGTATTTTATGACTTCTCTTTTGTTCAATTTGTAATCGTATATCAATTTTTTGGTAAGTCCTTGATGCAACAGCGAAAAATAACAATCGCAATCTCTGATATTTCTATACCCATCCACAAAAGCCAGTTGTTCGTAGCAATCTTTGCACAATAAATATTTGTATCTAGTTTTTTGGTGGCAATTTATGCACTTTTTTTCAAATAAAAGACTAAAATTCTTCATCTTCAAACATTTCTCTCATGAATTCTTCTTCTGTATCGTCTATATCTACTTGCATATATTGTTTTATTCTTCTATCTAGTCCTGAATTTCTCTTCATTATCTTGTTGTTGGCGATCATTCTCTTCAAAATATTCAAATCTCCAACCAATACAACTATTTCTTTTGCCCTGGTTATCGCTGTATAGAGTAGATTTCTCGTCAAAAGCATGAACGGAGCTTGTGTGATAGGTATTACAACTATTGGGAATTCACTTCCTTGCGATTTGTGAATTGTGATTGCATACGACAATGTCAATCCATCGCATTCTTTTTTTGTGTAGCTTGCAGTTTTATCGTCAAATTTGACATCTATAGTCTCGTCTATTGGATCGACGTATGTCACTCTTCCTATATCGCCGTTGAATACTCCACTTCCCACATCGTCGATGTACTCTTTCGTATAGTCGTTTTTGATTTGCATTACTTTGTCGTGCAATCTAAAAATCCTATCTGATTGTTCTATTTCATCAGTTGCAGGTGTCTTCGGATTGAGAACTTCTTGCAATGATTCGTTCAGTTCTCTCGTGCCACAACTCGATTTTTTCATTGGAGTCAAGACTATTATATCTTCGATTTCATCTTTTTTGTAAAATTTGGGAAGTCTATTGGCACATAAATCCAATATTGTTTCTTTTGCCTTTTGTGGGTCATTTTCTTCTATAAAGAAAAAATCCTTGCCTTTCTCGTTGAGAATTGGAAATTGACCGTTGTTGATTCTGTGTGCATTGACTATGATGTTTGAGTTTTGTGCTTGACGAAATATTTTTGTGAGTCGTATCGTCTCTATTTGCCCACATTCGATTAAATCGTTCAATACATTACCTGCTTGTACACTCGGCAATTGATCACAATCTCCTACGAATATAACTCGAGTTTCAGGGCTTATCGCTCTCATCAAACTGTCAGCTATGAAAATATCCATCATGCTCGCTTCATCTATTATGATTAAATCGCACTCTATCGGACTATCCTCATCGTGCTCGAAAACAGCTCCATCTTCTACCGGAATATATCCCAATATTCTGTGAATTGTCCTCGCCTCTTCTCCACAACTTTCAGATAATCTCTTAGCTGCTCTTCCAGTAGGTGCTGCTAAAAGTATCTGCTTTCCATTTGATTTGAAGATTTTAGTTATGTTGTTGATTATTGTGGTTTTTCCCGTTCCAGGTCCACCCGTAATTATCAACATTTTTTCAGTCATGGATTTTTTGATGGCTTTCAATTGAATTTCATCTAAATTTTCAGAATTCAAATCTTCAATTTCTTTTTCCACGTCAAATTCATTTGCAATTTCTTCTTTCAAAATGTTCGATATATTCATCGCACATCTAAGCTCGGATTTTTCGATTTTCGGAAGATACACTCTTCTTTCTCCTTCGAAATCGTCAATGGAAATTATATTGTTCACTATCAAAGACTCGATCAAATCGTCCTTGTCTTTCAGTTCGATATCCAATAGTTTCTCAACTCCAGATATCAAATCTTCTTCATTCACATAACAATTTCCATTGGAATTGGCTTCCATTTCCATGTAGTATTTGAATCCGGCTTTTATTCTAAATGGAGAATCCACTGCAATATCTATTCTTTGAGCTATGATGTCAGCCGTTTTGAATCCAATTCCTCGAATGTCATCTATCAGTGCATAAGGATTTTGTTGGACGATTTTTTTCGTATCTTCCTTGTAAAAATCAGATATTATGTTTGCTTGATGCAAGCTAAGTCCCAAAGATTGCAAATACAAGAAATTTTCTGCGTATTCTTCCTTTTCCTCCAAGGATTTTTTTATTCTCTTATAATTTTTCTTTCCTATACCAGACACTTGCAAAAGTTTTGACGGAGAATTTTTCAAAATCTCCAACGTGTTTTCTCCAAATTCATCTACTATTCTCTTTGCAATTGTCTTTCCTATGCCATCTATTATGCCACTTTGAAGGTAGTTGGTGATATTGTACAAACTAGGCTTGTCAGATCTTTCTGCATGAATCAAATCGTATTGCTCACCGTATTTAGGATGGTATACTTTGTTGGCTTCTATCTCCAAAAAATCTCCAGGCATGATTTTGAAACTATTTCCCTTGACGATAATTTCTTTTCCATCTTTATCCATAGAAAAAATCCTAAATCCATTTGATTCATTCTCGTATATTATGTGTTTTACAGTTGCGCTAAATTTCATATGCTCACCTACAAAAAAGAGGTTGCATTTAACAACCTCTCGTATTATTCTTCAATTTCCAATCTCTCGATATTAGCTCCCAAATTTTTGAATTTTTGAACTATATCGTCATATCCTCTGTCTATATGATAAATATCTGTAACTATCGTAGTGCCTTCTGCTGCAAGTCCTGCCAAAATCAAAGCTGCTCCAGCTCTCAAATCTGTGGATCTTACAGTAGCTCCATGCAAACTTTCAACTCCAGCTATACTAGCTTCATTTCCTTCAGTTGCAATAGCTGCTCCCATTTTTTGAAGTTGCTCTACGTGCATAAATCTGTTTTCAAACACTGTCTCTTCTACGCTACTTTGACCTTTGCAAGTAGTCATCAAAGCCATGAATTGTGCTTGAACGTCAGTAGGAAATCCAGGATAAGGCAAAGTTTTTATCTTCGTTCCATTCAATCTTCCATGGGCGATTACTCTGATAGAATCTTCTTCTTCGTTTTCTATAACTTCACATCCTACTTCTCTCAATTTTGCAATTACAGGCATGATGTGTGAAGATATACAATTTTTCACAGTTATATCTCCTTGAGTTATAGCACTGGCAACCATGAAAGTCGCAGCTTCTATTCTATCTGGAATTATAGTGTGTTTTGTACCACCTAATTTTTCTACTCCATAAATCTTGATAGTAGAAGTTCCAGCGCCACGAATTTTAGCTCCTAATTTGTTCAAAAAACTAGCCAAATCTACTATTTCAGGTTCTTTAGCTGCGTTTTCTATTATAGTCTCTCCCTTTGCCATAGTTGCAGCCATCATTATGTTTTGAGTAGCTCCTACGCTTGGGAAATCCAAATACACTTCTCCACCTACTAGTCCTTCTTCAGCTGTAGCTTCTATCTTTTCATTATTAGATACAATTGTAGCACCCAAAGATTTGAATCCTTTCAAATGCAAATCTACAGGTCTAGAACCTATGGCACATCCACCAGGCAAAAAAGTTTTAGTCTTGCCAAGTCTAGCCAAAAGAGGTCCCATTACCAAAAAAGAAGCCCTCATTTTATTCATAAGCTCATGAGGAGTCACTGAATTGTTGACATTTTTGCTATCTATTTCTATTTTGTTTTTTCCTAAATAAGTAACTTTAGAACCCAATTCTTCTAAAACTTTTAATATTATAGAAACGTCCTTTAGTTTAGGAACATCTTCTAATATAATAGGCTCCGTTCCCAGTATAGAAGCAGCTATAATAGGAAGTGCAGAGTTTTTTGCTCCGTCAATCTTGACCTCGCCTTTCAAATTCAAACTTTTTTTTACTGATATAACTTCCAAAATATCCTCCATTAATTTTCTATATTGATTTAATAATTTTTAGTCTTATAATAAAATATTATAACATATCAAACAAATGTTTACTAATTTAGCCCCTTTCATAATTTCAACTAAAGTTTCGTAAGAATACTCATGTGTTTTTAATTTTTGTGTTATTTCAATTACAAATTATAATTTAGCTTTTGCATCGAAAATTTATAAACTGTCATTTTAGAAATCTAAACCACTTTGAAATAAAATTAAAGTCTAGATTTTTGTTAAAGTTTTATTCTTATAAATTATATGTAGTTTGTATATTTTTTTATTTTATGATTATTTTAATAAATTAGTGGTATAATTAAATGAGTATTTAACAAACGAGGAGGAGAAAAATGAAATTATCAACTAAAGATTTAACTAAAATCGGAGTTTTCGGTGCGTTAACTATAGTTTTGGGCCTTACACCTCTTGGTATGATACCTATAGGTCCAGTTAGAATTACAACGCTACATATTCCGACTATTATCGCAGCTTTGACTGCAGGTCCAGTTATAAGTTTATTTGTCGGTTTGCTTTTTGGATTATTTTCATTGATAAATAACATAATTTCACCGACAATACTTTCTTTTATGTTCTACAATCCTTTAGTATCTGTAGTGCCTAGAGTTTTGATTGCAGTTGTCACTTATCAAGTGTACAAGAGATTAAAATCAACTAATCCTGTTATCAAATACGGTATTCCAGCTATATTGGGAAGTTTGATGAACACTGTTGGAGTTTTGGGAATGGCATACGTCTTCTACGCTTCTCAAATCGAAAAGCTTCTTCACATAAAAGCTTCTGTATTCATCGGAGGTCTTGTGGCTACTAATATGCCTTTTGAAATGGCTTTGTCATTTGTATTGTCAATTGTCATCGCAAAAGCTATGAACAGCAAGAGACATTAATTGTATCAAGTAATTAAAAAACGGATTGCATTAGCAATCCGTTTTGTTACATTTCATCGTCAAGACTCATCATATTGCAAGAACCCAAGAATCTTCTTCTGATTTCTTGTCCTGTTTTTGTTCCGGCAACTCCGCCCATTCCTGTTTCACGCAATGAAGGTGGTAAAGTCTTTCCTACTTTTCTCATCGCTTGGCATACTTCTTCAAATGGTACTATGCTTGTAACTCCAGCAAGCGCCATATCTGCACTTATCATAGCATTCATAACTCCGCTTGCATTTCTAAATGTACAAGGATATTCTACAAGTCCTGCTATAGGGTCACATACAAGTCCTAAAACGTGAAGAATTGCAAATGATGCTCCGTGGAAGATTTGTTCTATAGAACCTCCTCTTAGGAAAATCATAGCACCTGCTGCCATTGCTGCAGCTGAACCTGTTTCAGCTTGACAACCTCCATCAGCTCCAGAGAATGTAGCGTATTTTCCTAATAATTGACCAACTCCAATTGCAGTCAACATTGCATTGATCAATTCTTCTCTAGATACGTTATATCTCAATTTAAAACTCATCAATGCAGCTGGAAGTATTCCCGATGATCCAGCTGTTGGACTTGCTACGATTCTTCCCATTGCAGCACTTATTTCCAATGTAGAAAATGCCATTGCCATTGCAGTTGCGTTGAATTCTCCAACTATGGATTCTCCTTTTTTGGCGTATTGGTTCATCTTGTATGCAAATCCATCTATCATTTTTTGGTTTGTCACTGAAGGTGTTTCTAGAAAATCAGTTGCTGATTTTTCCATTACATCTAACATACGTCCCAATTCTTCTCTTATAAATTCTTCTGTCTTTCCAGTTCTTTCGTTTTCTATTTCGATAACATATTCGTAAAAATTTCTATTTTCTTTTTTACAAGCGTTAATAATTTCTAATGATGTATCAAACATGTTAACTCCTTAATTACGTTGGATGTATTTTGTAAAGAGGAATCTATCGTCTTTTAATAGACCGTCTTTCAAATCATCGCCGATATTTTTGTCCAATTCTACTATCAAAGTTACTATTCCGTCGTTTTTCAATGTTTTCATGCTTTCTATATTGTAGCCGTTTTGAGCTAAATTTGTAGAAATGAATGAAATAATTCCCCTAACATCGACGTATTTCAATAAAAGTGTAGGATAGTTTCCTGTAAATTGAACTGCTATTCCATTTATATCGATTATCATGATATTGCCGCCACCAATTGATGAGCCAACTACGTACATACTAGTTCCATCTTCATATGTAAAAGTTATTTTGGCAGTATTAGGATGTACATCCCCTAAATCGGCTTCTCTAAACTCGTAGTCAAGTCCTCTTTGTTTTGCAATTTCAAATGAATCTCTAAGTCTTACATCATCTGCGCCTATTCCAAGCACGCCAGCCAATAAGGCTCTATCAGTTCCATGTCCCTTGTAAGTTTTGGCAAAAGATCCGTGAAGCTCAAATTCCACTTTTTTAAATTTATTGCCTGCTATCATTAGAGCAGTTTGAGCTATTCTACAAGCTCCTGCAGTATGAGAGCTTGAAGGCCCAATCATTATAGGACCTAAAATATCAAACACATTGTATTCTCCCATAAAAACCCCCTTTTTATCCTCAACAATTATATCATAATTCTGGTAAACTAAAAAATAATTGCAAAATAAAAAATGACCACATAAAATTAGAATTGGATTCTAACTTCATATGGTCATTGTAAATCTAGTCTTATCTAACTACTACTGCCATTTTTCTAGATAAATAATTGATGGCAACTTCAGTGTATGATTTTGTGATTTCATTTGAGTACCAAGGATCTGCTATTGTGAATCTCTTTGTCTTAGGATCGTATCCATTTATACAAATTCCGTGGTTATTTGCGAAAAATCTCTTTCCGTAAATATTTACGCTCCATCTTGGTGCTTCCCATCTCAATGTTCCGTAGTACATGATAGTATTTCCATTTTGCAATTCTGCGATTATATCTCTCATGCTAGAACCGGAGATGTTTTCTGCTTTTCCATTTGCAAATCTATTGGCAAATTTTGTCATAGGTTCTGGATTCATGTATGTCGCCATAATTCTTGTGTGATAATAAGCATCCCATACATATGGATTTCTAGCAAAACCAGTGTTGTTGTTTTGAGTGTTCATTGGCAATTTGTCCAAGAATTGGTTATAAGTCAAATTCAACGCATATCCTTTTGCTTGAAGTGCGTGATACATAGCTGTAGGTTCACAACCTATAGGTGCTGGTCTTTGAGCAATTCCATTTTGAGATTTTGGATTCATTTGGTTCATTATGTTCGGAACTGTCATATGAACTTTGTATAAATCATTAGGATCGTAGTATTTGAATCCTTCAGGTCTTACCCAACCTTGCATTCCATTGAATGATAAATTAACCCATTTATCTTCTATTTTCATTACCTTCAAAATTTTGTTGACAGCTACGTCTACTACTTTTTTAGCTCCGTCTTTCATTTGTGTCAACAAAGACAATGGTCTGTTATTTACTACGTAGTCTTTTAATTTGAAAATTTTTCTATCTGTTTTGTAGATTTTAACCAATTCTTTTTTCAATAAAGCATTTTTGATGTTGGCAAAAGCATCTTCTGATACTGATTGAGTTCCACCAAATAGGAATGATTTTTCTTCTACGTTCAATCCTTTTAGATAATTTTCGTGTGTAATTAACTTGTCAAAAGCTGTTTTGGCTTCGCTTTCAAGTTGGATGTTTTCTTGTGGAACTAAAACTATAGGTGCATCTATTTTTTGACTTACAGGAGCTGCTACTAATGCATCGGCATATACTTCTCCTGTAGTAAATATGGCTTTTTTAGCTTTTGGATAAGCTATTTTAGATACTTCTACACTTGTTTTATATCTATCTTTTCCACTAATTCTATCAGATTTTATTCCTAAAATCTTTTCTATTTCGTTTTGAACTGATTGAGATACGCTTTTTATTCCTCCAACGATGTAGCTTTTTGCTATGTTTGATTTGTCTAAACTCATCAAGTAATCTTTTATAGATTTTGGAACTTTGTTTTTAGTGACTAGCAATATCGGAGATTTGTTCTTATTTGAAAGTCCTATTGCACTCAAACTATCAGCGTAATTTTCTCCACTGGCAAATACCAATGTGTCTGATTTTTTCTTTTTTTGTGCTAATTTTGCATTGACTTCGTATCTGTCTTTTCCACTGATTCTCTCAACTTCAATGCCCATAGCTTGCAATTCTTTTACTATTTTTTCGCTTATAGTTTTAGTTCCACCGATGATGTAAACTTTTTTGATTTTTCTGTTTTTCAATTGTTGGCTAGTCTTATCGCTTAATTTGGAACCTTTAGTGTACAAAATTGGCATTTTGCCATCAGTCATATTGCCAGCACTTATTCCATCTGCAAATACTTCTGATGATGTCAATACAACTTCTTCTGTGTCTTTAAAAAATTCATCGTGAACCTTATTAGCAGATTCAAATCTATCTTTTCCTTCTATTCTATCTGCTACATTTTTTTCTGTGATAGGTTCTTTTGGTGCTTCTTCTTTTTCTTCTTCTGTCTTACCTTCTGTTTTGTCTTCTGTTTCTTCCTTTTTGTCGTTTTGATTTTCGACGTTTTCTTCTTTTGCATTGTCTTTTTCAGAATCTTTAGTTTCTGTCTTGTTACATCCAGGTATTGTTATGTATCCATCTGCATAGCTAACTCCAGACATCAAAGAAAACGCCAATGCCAAAGCTAAGATTATTTTTTTGTTTTTCAATCCTTATTCTCCTCCTTTATAAAAATATTATACATCTTTTTTAAATCATATAGTCAATTTTATTTATAAAATTTATCCCAATTTTCAAATTTTATATTATTTTTATTTCAGATACTCTATTCAACTTGTCTATAAAACAAAAACTGTTTGATTTTATACCAATCAAACAGTTCTCATATTATTTTTCTCTTAAAAATTTTAATAATTCATCTTGTATTTTGGGATCATTTAACGCAAAATCTACCGTTGCCTTTACAAATCCAAGTTTGTTTCCAACGTCATATCTTTTTCCTATAAAATCGTACGCCAACATTTTTCTCTTGCTCGCTAATTTATTGAGCGCATCTGTCAATTGTATTTCGTTGTTCTTGCCTGGTTTTGTGTCGTGAAGTATCGGAAATATATCCGGTGTCACTATATAACGACCTAGTATCGCCAAATTTGTAGTGGCTTCTTGTCTACTTGGTTTTTCTACCAATGATTGTACTTCTGTGATTCTGTCTTGGATTTGTTTGCCGTTTACAATTCCGTATTTGCTGACATCATCCCAATTTACTTTTTGCACTCCAAGTATTGGACATTCTTCTTTTTCGTATATGTCCATCATTTGTTTTATGCAAGGTTTTTCATCTGAACTATTGTAGACGATATCGTCTCCCAAAAGGATTGCAAAAGGATCATTTTCTACGAAACTTTCGGCATATCTAATCGCATCTCCCAATCCATTTTTCCTTTTTTGTCTTACAGTATATATATTTGCAAGCTCAGATAGGCGGTGTATTTCTTTAGATATTTCAGATGATTTTTTATTCAATTCGTATTCTAATTCAAAATTCACATCGAAATAATCTTCGATCGAGCCCTTATCTTTACTTATAATTATCAATATGTCTGTGATTCCAGAATCCACGACTTCTTTTACGATATGATGTAAAGTTGGTTTGTCGTAAATCGGTAACATTTCTTTTGGGACTGATTTAGATGCAGGAAGCATCCTAGTTCCAAATCCCGCTGCGGGGATAACTGCTTTTTTTACTTTCATTTTGTTCCTTCCTTATACATTTCTCTAATTAATATATTAGCATAAAGATTTTTTTTATTCTATTAATACAAAAAAATAAGAGCTATCCGGATAGATAGCTCCTACTTGTATCTAGGCTTTTTTTACCGACAATTCGCCATTTTCGTCTGTGATTACGACTGTGTCTTTGTCTGTGACTGTTCCTTTTATCAATTCACGTCCCAATTTTGTCTCAACTGTAGATTCTATGAATCGTTTTATTGGTCTAGCACCATACAATACGTCGTATGCTTTTTCTATGACTAAATCTTTTGCCGATTTGTCTATAGATAATTTGATTTGTCTGTCGTCTAATTGTTTTTGCAACAAAGCTATTTGTTTGTCGATGATTTCGTAAATATCTTGTTGTGTCAATGGTTTGAACATTACTATGTCGTCAATTCTGTTCAAAAACTCAGGTTTGAATCTAACTTTCATTTCATTCATTACCGATTTTCTAGCTTCATCTGAAATTTTTCCATCTTCATCTATTCCTTCGATTAATTCCATTGATCCTATATTGCTTGTCATTATTATGATTGTGTTTTTGAAATCAACTGTTCTTCCTTTATTATCAGTCAATCTTCCATCATCTAATACTTGCAATAATATGTTGAATACATCTGGATGAGCTTTTTCTATTTCATCGAACAATATTACAGAGTATGGTTTTCTTCTTACTGCTTCTGTCAATTGTCCACCTTCGTCGTATCCTACATATCCTGGAGGAGCTCCAACTAATCTGCTGACTGAGTGTTTTTCCATGTATTCAGACATGTCTATTCTTATCAAATTCTTTTCATCATCAAACATATCTTCTGTCAATGCTTTTGCCAATTCTGTTTTTCCAACTCCTGTTGGTCCCAAGAATATGAAAGATCCTATTGGTCTGTTCAATGATTTCAAACCACTTCTAGCTCTTATTATGGCATCTGTGACAGCTCTCACTGCTTCATCTTGTCCTACTATTCTCTTGTGCAACATTTTATCCATATTCAAGATTTTTTCACGTTCTGTCTCTACCAATTTTGTGACTGGAATAGAAGTCCATTTCGATACTACTTCTGCTATTTCATCTTCTGTTACACTTTCTTTGATTACGGAGTTATCTTGTTCGTCAAATTTTTGATTCAATTCTTCTAGTTTTTTCTCCAATTCAACTAGTTTTCCGTATTTCAATTCAGATAATTTTTCGAAGTCGTATTTTCTTTGAGCTTCTTCCATTTGGTGTTTTACTTCTTCTATTTCAGATTTTGTGTTCTTGATTTCATCTACTTGAGATTTTTGTTGATTCCATTCCATATACATGGCATCGAATTCGTTCTTAGTGTCTTGCAATTCTTTTTGCAAATTTTCAAGTCTAACTTTGCTCATTTCGTCGTCTTCTTTGCTAAGAGCTGCACGTTCTATCTCAAGTTGCAATATTTTTCTCTTCGTTTCATCTATGGCTTCTGGCATAGAATCTATTTCAGTTCTCACCATAGCACTTGCTTCGTCCATCAAATCTATGGCTTTGTCAGGTAAAAATCTATCTGTTATATATCTGTCCGACAATGTGGCAGCTGCTATAACTGCGTTATCTGTGATTTTAATTCCATGATAAATCTCGTATTTATCTTTTATTCCACGCAATATTGAAATAGTGTCTTCAACTGATGGTTCTTCTACCAAAACTTTTTGGAATCTTCTTTCCAATGCTCCGTCTTTTTCGATGTATTCACGGTATTCGTCTAATGTAGTAGCTCCTATTGTTCTGATTTCACCTCTAGCAAGCATCGGTTTCAAAAGATTTGCCGCATCCATTGCACCTTCGCTTTTTCCAGCTCCAACCAATGTGTGAATTTCATCTATAAACATTATGATTTTGCCGTCGGAATTAGATACTTCTTTTAGAACGGCTTTCAATCTTTCTTCGAATTCCCCTCTAAATTTAGCACCTGCTATCAAACTTCCCATGTCCAATGCGAATATGGATTTATTCCTCAAAGTTTCAGGTACGTCGTTGTTGACAATTCTAAGTGCCAATCCTTCTACAATTGCAGTCTTTCCTACTCCAGGTTGTCCTATCAAAACTGGATTGTTCTTCGTTCTACGACTCAAAATTCTAATACTGTGTCGTATTTCGTCATCTCTTCCTATAACGGGATCTAATTTCCCTTCTTTTGCCAAATCAGTTAAATTTCTTCCGTATTTTGTCAAAACATCTGTAGTGTCTTCTGGATTATTGGAATCTATCTTTTGATTGCCTCTCAATTGTTTCAAATTTGTCTTGAAATTTTGCTTATCGATGTTGTATTGTTTCAATGTGATGGCACTTACGCTATTTTTTTCTCCCAATATACTTAGGAAAATATGCTCTACAGATACGAAACTATCTTGCATTGATTTTGCTTCGTCTTCTGCTTTTAACAATATCCTTTGAAAAGTAGTGCTTGGATATACATTGGCTTGTCCATCGTTTTTAGGCAATGAATCTACTTTTTTATTCAACGCATTGACTACTGATTTGTAATCTGCTCCTATTTTTTGAATCGTCTTAGCTATAATCGAGTCCGAGTCGGATACAAGTGCAAAAGCCAAATGAACATCTGTTACTTCAGGATTTCCCAATTTAATAGCTGAATTTTGTGCATCTTGAATTTTTTCAATAGATTTTTGTGTAAATTTGTTTAAATCCATATATACCTCCCCTTATCATTTAATATTATTCGCTTAATTCGTATAATTTTTTGTATAATTCTTCTTGTTCTTCTGTCAAATGAGTTGGATTTACAATTGAAATTTCCAAATACAAATCCCCTTTGATTCCCTTCATATCTACAAATCCTTTATCTTTTACTCTAATTCTTTGGTTGGATTTTATATTTTTAGGGACTTTCACTTTAATTCTCTCACCTTGTACAGTTTCTACATTTATAGATTTTCCGAAATAAGCTTCCCATGGTTTTAATTCTACTTTTTTTATTATGTTGTGGTCTTCTAATTTGTTATACAAATCTACAAGGTTGATCTTTACGTAAATATCTCCACTTACTCCAAATTTTTCTCCCTTTACTTTTATCTTCTTGCCAGGAAGTATTCCCTTTGGTATTTTCAAATTCATATTTACGTTCTGATTTCCTATCATAAGGTTGAGCCTTTTCTCAGTTCCGTTGTAGATTTCCGACAATGACACTGAAATTTCAGTATCGTATCTTTGTCTATTGGTTGATTTTCTGGATTGATTTTTCCCAAATCCAGAAAACATATCGGAAAATCCTCCTCCACTTTGTCCTCCAGAAAAGAACGCATTAAAAAAGTCGGAGAATCCTCCTGAACCATCAGAAGAATAAGTGTAAGTATTGGAATTTTTCCCAAAATTTCCAAATCCACCGAATCCTCCAAAATCGTATGCGTTTGGATCGAAATTTTGTCCTCCTTGGAAATTATAATTAGAACCAAACATATCGTATTTTTTTCGCTTTTCTTCGTTGCCTAAAACTTCGTATGCTTCGTTTACTTCCTTGAATTTTTCTTGCGATTTTGCATCGCCCTTATTTAAATCAGGGTGATATTTCTTGGCGAGTTTTCTGTACGCTTTTTTTATCTCGTCTTTACTCGCTTTTTTATCTACCCCGAGTACTTTATAATAATCTTTATACTCCATTAAATTCCTCCCTGATAAGAATTTGTTTTTGACTTTCTTTGACTTTAATATTATTATACACCCATTTGAGTGTATATTCAACATTTTTATAAATCTTTGATATTTTGTTGCAATTTAAATCCAAATGGATTTGTCTTTTCCACTTCCGATTTCAAAATGGTATTTCACTATTCCCAAATCTATCTTGGCACAAGGTGCGAATTTGGCTTTGGCTTCTACTTTGTCATCTACCAATTTCAACATAAATTTTTGTTGATTGACAGCTGTAGGTGCTAGAAGTGCTGCATTTACACCATCTACAAACCATTGTGGAGAATTTTCATCTACGTTTGACACCTGACTTTTAGATTTGCTTTTTCTAGTGTATCCTTGATTTTCAGGATATCCAAACGAAATGACAATTATCAAATTTTCTTTAGGTTCTATATATTTTTTGATATTTTTCTTGTTATATGTAAGTGCTACCCAGCAAGTTCCAAGTCCCAACTGCATCAATTCGAAAACCAATTTTTCTCCGAAATAACCGCAAGTCTCACTCAAATTATTTCCTTTTCCTTTTAATATCAAAAAATTGCTGACGTTTTCAAATTTTCCGTATTTTGCCAATTTGGAATCGAAACCTTCTTTGTCATCAAAAACGGCTTTTATGTTCAGTCCTGACTCTGAATTGATCTCTTCTACTTTTTTTTCGATGATTTCTACGATAGGTTCATCTATTTTTCTATCCAAATATTTTCTTACTGAATGGCGTTGTTCCATTAAATTTTTCAAATCCAATTTTATCACCTCTTATTATATGATTATATATCTTTTTTTATTATATCATGTAACAATAGTTACTGAAATGATGAGTGTAGATTTGTTACAATTTGATTGAAATTTAAAGGGGGATTATTATGTCAAGATTTTTAGGACCAATTCATTATATAATGTTCGAAAAGATTCAGTATTTAAATAAGATCGTAAATTCAATGAAGGATTTAGTAGATGAAGATATCGATTTGAATGAAATAGAAACAGGAGAGTTATCTGATTTGATAGATACAGATAATATCCACGGGTGGTTACAACAGAGAGTTTCTCTAGTAGAAGATAATTTGGCTAAGGTTTTGAGTGTATTGAAATCAGAAGGAAAATTAGATGAAGGCTACAAAATCGCATTTGATTTTGGTAAAAACGAAAATTTTTCAGGAGATGCTACTGAAGCTTTTCAATACATGTCGGATAAGTTTCTAGATGGTATGCCTTGTGATATGGCAAATCTACCTATAGAGTCTGATTCTAATGATTTTCGTTGGATAAAAAGATTGGATGTGCACAAAGCGTATTACATTTACGGATGTGATGTTTCTGTGTACGATGATTTCAGAAAATCTTGGTTGGACGGATTGTTATCAAACAGCGATTTGTCGTATGAAATCGAGGATAATATCAATATAATCAAATAGTTGTTTGTAATGAATAAAAAAGAGGTATATATATTATAACAAGTTGTGGAGGTTGTTATATGTATATAAGAGAAGAAGTGTTGAAAAACGCAAGCAATAAAGAAAAAGTGTCTGAAATATTGGAAAATTACTTCAAGACTGGTTGTAATTACCAAAACGAACACGATGAAGATGAACTTCGCCGTCGTGGATTTGAAGAATTGAAATTGATTGGAGAAATTGAAGTCTACAAATTGCTAATGAATAGCGAAAATGATAGAACTAAATAATATTTTTACTGGCTATCTCTCTCAAATGTGATTTTTGTGGAGAGATAGCTTTCTTTTTGTCAAAAATCGTATGATTTATGTGGAAATAGTTTTGCCAATTTGATTACAAAACTAGATAAAAGCGTTATAATGAAATAAGAATAATATTTAGGAGGTAACTCATGCAAAAGTATGAAGATTTAGAACCAAAAAAAGTGTTTTATTGGTTTAAACAATTAAACGACATTCCTCGTGGATCTGGAAACGAAAAGGCCGCATCAGATTTTCTAGTAAGTTTCGCTAAGGAAAGAGGCTTGGAAGTATATCAAGATGAAGTAAATAATGTTATCATAAAAAAAGATGCTACTGAAGGATATGAAAACTCAGATGCAGTGATTTTGCAAGGTCACATGGATATGGTATGCGAAAAGACAGATGATTCCGATCACGATTTCTTGAAAGATCCTATTTCAATGTATGTAAAAGACGGATATGTATATGCAGATAAAACAACTTTAGGTGCAGATGACGGTATCGCAGTTGCTTTTTGCTTAGCAATTTTAGATTCTGACGATGTAGCTCATCCTAGATTAGAAGTTTTGATTACTATAGATGAAGAACGTGGAATGGATGGAGCAAATGCAGTAACTAATGAACATTTGACTGGAACTCGCCTTTTGAATATAGATACTGAAACAGAAGGAGATTTCATCGTAAGTTGTTCTGGTGGAGCAAATGCCATCACTACTTTCAAAAGCGAAAAAGCAGAAGGATTATCTCGCGCTATAGACATTTCAATTTCAGGACTTAATGGTGGTCACTCAGGACTTGAAATTCAAAAACAAAACAAAAACGCAATCAAAGTTATCGCAAGACTTTTGAATAAAATCGCCTTGGAAATGGATTTTAGATTGCAAGAAATCTCAGGTGGTTCAAAACACAATGCCATCGCCAAAAACGCACATGCAGTCATAACTGTAGAAGAATTTGACAAGGCAATGGACATATTAAATGAAATAAGCGAATACGTAAGACACGAAGGTAGAAAAACAGATCCTAATATCGTTCTTGAAATAAAAGAAACAGAAAAGACTGATTTTTCTTATTCAAAAGAAACATCTCAATCTATCGTCAAATTCTTATACCTTTTAATCAACGATGTCATCTCTACATCACAAGATATCGAAGGTTTGGTGCAAACAAGCTCCAACGTAGGTATTGTAGAAGCAGACGAAGAAAAAGTAACAGTAACTTGTTGTGTAAGAAGTTCTGTAGAAAGCGAACTTCACAATATGTTCGATAAGATTAAATCATTAGCTTATTTGACACATGGAACTACTGTTATAGAAAAAGAATATCCAGCATGGGAATTCAACACTGATGGAGAATTGGCAAAAGTTGCCCCTGCATTGTATGAAGAAATGACAGGCAAGAAAGCTAACGTTACAGCAATTCACGCAGGATTGGAATGTGGATTATTGAAAGGTGTACTTCCTGATTGTGACATGATAAGTTTCGGCCCAGATATCATTGGTGCTCACACTCCATTGGAACATTTGGGAATTGAATCTACTCAAAGAATGTACGATTACACTCTAAAATTATTAGAAAAATTAAAATAACAAAAAATTAAGGAAAGTTCTTTTGATGAACTTTCCTTTTTAAATTATTTGTATTCATGATTTTCTAAAACATGGATTAAATCTTCATTAGTTTCTTTACTTTTTTGAACTTCAAATATTCCAATATATGAGTAAAAATCGAGCAAATACATATCTTTTATATTCTTATCTATCTCTGAATCCGATAAATTTTCTCCATTCATTACCAATGATTTTTTAATATAATTTTTTATATCTTTTTTGGATAGTTTAGTTTGATAATTTGCTGATTCTATCATATCTTCGGCAACTTCTTTTTCTACAAGATATCCTTTATTATCCTTGTACAATAAAATTCTTATAATTGCGCCTTCTCCAGATTTCTTATCTTTAGTTGAAATCCATGTCTTCACTAAAACCATAATTTTGTCTTTACTTTCATACTTATCCAATATTTTCAACTCGGACAATTCATAATACTTATAATCTGGTTTTTTAGCTAAAAATTTTTTAAGACTTTCACTCAATCTAATTTTATTTGTATCTTTTTCCAGCTTGTAGTATTTTTGCGTAAAAAACATTTTTACAGTCTCATTAATATCAGCTTTTTCTTTTTCATCAATAGCAACTTTTACCGTTTCATTTGGAGTCGCTACACGTTGGTCGTTTCTAATTTCTCGTTTTTGACATGAAGATAAAAGTAACAACATCATAATAACAAGTGTAAATTTCTTTTTCATATTTATCGCCTCAATTTAATTATAATTTACCACTTTATGATTGTCAATTTTTATGTTTGATTTTATACTATTGAATAAATATTATTACTTTAATATACCTACTTTGATTTTATAACTTATCTACCAAATCATATTGCGTTTTTTTTTGATTATAGTAAAATGATATTAACAGTAATGTTAATCATTTAATAAGGTGTAATTATGAAAAAGAATGTCCTCAAAGTAGTAGTCGTATTTCTATCACTTATTATGATTTTATCATTTACAATGTGCAAGAAATTCGACGAAAAAAGCACTGAGAATTCATACAATTCGTATTCCGAAAAGTATGGATTGAGTTCTGATGATGATTTGAAGAAAGCTATGGAATCCATGAAAAAAGATGAAAATTATCCAATCTACAAAGATGGAGAAGAAGAATCGAAACTTCATAGAGCTCATCTTTTAGATTTATATGAAAAAGATGATATCAATTCCATAAAAAATTACATCCGAGATAATAATTTGATACTCGGCAAAAATTAATGCGATTGCAAAAACTGTCTATATTGTGTGAATTCATACAATGTAGACAGCTTTTTTGGTAAATTAGCATGTCTCAAGTTACAATAAGTCTACGATTGCGTTTTTTATGAAATCAATCTCTCAAATCTGTTATAATAATATAGTCAAGGGGGATATTATGAAAAAGAAATTTACACTTGTTTTATTATCATTATTGATGGTAATAACTTTAAGCGCTTGCTCACAGACAAAAGAAAAAGTAAGCCTATTAAATGATTTTAGAAAAACTACAGAATGGGGCAATCAAGAGTACAAGTTTGCCAACGAATCTTCGAAGTTATCGGAAATAAAGGTAGATGCCACTCAAGATAAATCCACAGGCGTTGCACTAGCTACAGTGACTAGCGACATAGCTCAATTTACAAACAATGCCGGTAAAAATGCACAGTTACATTTTGCAATTCAAGATGGAAGAGCATACTTAAACTACGATGCTTTTGCAAATTTCCTTCCAGGTAATATGAAAAAAGCTTTGTTGAGAGAAAATATGTACTTTGATATAACGAATATTCTTCAAAAATTAAATCAAGGTTCATTCCAATCTACTACAGTGAGAGATTTCACAGTATTTTTGCCACTTTTATCATCTAATACAGAATTTCAATTGAGAATTGCCAAAGATTTTGTAATCGACAACAAAACTTTAGTAGTAAAAGATGAGGGAAATCACAAATACTCTGTGAATTTGACAGGAGAACAAGTAGCAAAAGTCATGGAATACTCTAGAAAAACTCTAATCAAAAACTTCGATTCATATGCAGAACTTGCAAAAGGCTCTGATTTGACAAACGAAGAAAAGCAAAAAATAGAGCTTGTAAAATCCGATTTGACTTCTGATAAATCAAAAGAAGAATTCGACAAGAAAGTTCAAGAATTGAAGTCCACTAAAAAAGACGATGCGTACAATTTAGTATTCGATTTTAAAGACAAATCATACAGCATTAAATTGACTTCTACTCCTAAATCAAAAGATGTAGAAAGTTTGAATATAAGTTTGGATTCTAAGGAAGATTCATCTATCAAAAACCAAAAGGTAAAAGTAGATAACGGTCCTTTTGAATACCTACAAAATTTCATGAATGTAAAATAATTATAAGACAAACTGACCTCGTGCAAAGTCAGTTTGTCTTTTTATTTGTATATTTCTTGCAATAAATCATCTAACTTTTCTAGAGCTTGTTGTATAACTGACGTAGGAGCGGCTACGTTCAATCTCATAAATCCATCGCATTCTCCAAAATTTCTGCCATCCGTCAAGACAAGTCCACATTTTTCGGCTAAAACATGCGATAATTTGTCGTTGTCCATTTCTAAACATCTGAAATCTATCCACATCACATATGTAGATTCCAATTCATTGCAAATTATCTTAGGGTATTTTTCTGCAAAAAATCTGCTCACCATTTTTTGGTTGGTATCTATGACTTGTATCACTTCTTCTAGCCAATCTTCACATTGGTTCAGTGCAATTTTTGTGGCTTCTATTCCGAAAATATTTACAGTGTTGCTTCTCATCACTTCCAGCGATTTTTTGTAATCTTCCATCATTTTTTCGTCTGAAATTATCGTGTACGCACAGCAAGTTCCTGCCAAATTAAATGTTTTGGTAGCCGCTTGGCATACTACGACTTTTTCTACAAGTTTTCTGTCTAGTGATAGAACTGAAGTGTGAGAGTATCCAGGCATTATGATGTCTTGCCATATTTCGTCAACCACCACGATAACGTCATTTTCATTTGCTATTTTTATGATTTTTATCAAATCTTCTTTTTCCCATAAAATCCCAGCTGGGTTGTGTGGATTGCAAAATATAAGCATTTTATTGTGTGGATTTTGGCATTCTTTCTCGTATTTTTCAAAGTCAATGGAGTAGTTATGTCCGTCAAATTTCAATTTTACATCGACCATTTTTCTCTCGTTTAATTCGATTGCCGATTTGAAAGGCCCATAAACTGGACGCATTATCATTACTCCGTCGTTTTTTTCGGAAAAACTTCTGACAGCTGCAAAAAATCCATCTACTACTGTAGGAACTGCTACTATCCAATCTTTTTTGATCTCGCTATCGTGTCTTCTTTTATCCCAATTTATAATTGCATCGTAAAAATCATCGGTAGGTATTGTATATCCCAAAATTATGTCATCTAATTTTTTCTTCAATCCTTCTGTTATTTCACAAGCATTCTTAAATTCCATATCAGCTACAGAAAATGGAACTGCTGATTTATCTATAAATGGATAAGTTTTCGATCTATCTATCCATTTTCTAGAACCCATTTCATATCTATCAGATATAGTTTCAAAATCGTATTTCATAATTACCTCCATCCAACATTTTATCACAAAAAAAAGAGGACAAAATCCTCTTTTCGATTATAATTGTGATGTACAATGTGGACATCTTGTAGCTTCTATGTCTATCTCGCTCTTGCAATAAGGACATACTTTTGTAGTAACTTTTTCTTCTTCTTTTTTTGCCATTTTATCTTTGAATTTATTGATAGATTTGATTATCAAGAATACTACGAATGATATTATCAAAAATTTTATCAAAGCATCTATGAACAAACCGTATTGTAATTTGACACCTGCTAATTCTACTGCCAAATCTTTCAAATCAATACCTGCAGTTGCTGCACCTATCAACGGTGTGATAAGTCCATTGATCAAACCATCTACCATTTCTTTAACTGCAGCACCCATTATTACGGCTACAGCTAAATCTATCACGCTTCCTCTAGTGATAAATTTTTTAAATTCTTTTAGCATAATCCACCTACTAATATTCTTCCTTTACAAGTTTCCTTTTTTCTTTTTGTAAATAGTATAGTTGTTTTTTGAGTTCTTTAATTGCTTCGTCGCATCTTTTTCTATTGGACATAATTTGAGCTTCTACTATAGTATCGAAAAATTTGTTGTCTATATAATCAGCTAATACAAAAGTCTTTTTGTACTTGTATCCAACAGATAAATCCTCATTCAAATCTACCATTACATCGTTGAATTTCCTTATAGCCAAATCAGCTTTTTCGGCGTTTTTGCGTGCTTTTTTAAGGCTAGATCTTTTGATCATAGTAGTAAATACCTTTCCTTTTATAATATCAAGCACTCCCCAGCCCATGGCACTATTCAAATCAGCCTTCACTTGTGTCAAAGTCTGTAAAGCTATCTCGCCTAATCTGATAGCTTCATTTACATTGTATAACCTAGATCCTATCTTCGCTCTTATCATATTATCTTCCTTTCATAAAATATATATACCCTTTATCCGATTTTTCAAGCATTTTGCATCTAATATTATTTCATAAATGAATCCATGATTTTTCTCAAATACTCGTTGAACATATCTATTCCCTTTTGACTGTCCAATAGTCCGGAATTAACTCTTCTGAGAATTCCCTCGTAAGTGAAAATCAAAATGTTGTTGATATCGTAGACATCTGCTTCTTTTATAAATCCTTCTTTGACGCAATCGTTGAGTATATAGATGTTTCTAGTGAAAATCTCGCTCGAATTCAACATGTCCACTATATAATCGGGATATTTGTCCTCGTCCAATTCCAAAGGAAAAATCTTGTAGTATTGTTCAATATAATAGCTTATTTGATTTTCCAAGTTCGAAAAGAACAATCTCATATACACTTTTGTGTTGTTGTACGAGTATTTTATAAAACAATCCCATACTGCATAGAACACTTCGAGGGGATTTTTACAAAATTGTATTGAATTTGGCAAATCTTGTATATAATCTTTCAACTCATCCATTATTGAAAATACAATCAAATGGTCCAAATTTTCAAAATAATTGTAGATAGTAGCACTGTTCATCATGCTGCAATCTGCGACTTTTCTTATAGTCACAGCATCTATTCCCTCTTCTCTAATGATTTTCTTCGTGCAATTCATAAATCCTGCTATCATATTTTTCTTGTGGGAAGTCATTTTCGATTTATTATTATAAGCCATTGTATCCTCCAATTTGTTTATATGATTAGAATTATATCACTTTTTTTCAGAATGTATAAATCAATATCCTTTCAATAAAAAAAGACCTAAGTTTTGAAACTTTAGGTCTTCTCGATTTATCAGATTTTCTCTTTCTTAAATGCTTTGATTATGGATACGCAAATCAAAAGCATTATAAATATGAACGGAAATGCCGCTGCTACTGATGCTGTTTGCAAAGCTTTCAATCCACCTGACAATAAAAGCGCATATGCGATTGCCGCTTGCAAAACTCCCCACACTAATTTTTTGTCTCTGCTTGGATTCAAATCTCCTTTTTGTGTCAACATACTCAACACGAAAGTCGCTGAATTTGCAGATGTGATGAAGAATGTACACAACAAAACAACAGTGATTATCGACAATACAGTACCCAAAGGATATTGTGCGAATACTTTGAACAAAGCTAATTCAGATACCGAAGCTAATTCTTTTACTTTATCAAATCGCATTTTCGATGCTAGATTCAATCCCATAGGGCCGAATACTGAAAACCAAATTATAGATGCAAAAGCTGGAGCTACAGATACTCCAAGTATAAATTCTCTTACTGTTCTACCTTTTGATATTCTCGCTATGAAAGTTCCTACGAATGGAGCCCATGCAAGCCACCAAGCCCAGTAGAATATTCTCCATCCCAATAGCCAATCGTTTTTGCCAAAAGGATTAAGTGCTAATGAGTCCGAGAAGAAATTATTCAAATACGCTCCCACTCCACTTGTAAATGAATTTAGCATCAAAAGTTTTGGCCCAACTATAAAAGACAATACCAAAACAGTTCCCGCTAAAATCAAATTGATATTAGAAATTAAATTGATTCCTTTGTCAATTCCAGCAACAGCTGTCCAAATGTAGACTATAGCTATGGCAACTACTATGATAAGCCAAGTTATTTTGTTGTTCGGAATGTTGAATAGATGAGTAAGTCCTGAATTTATTTGCAATGTGCCCATTCCCAAAGATGTCGCAACACCAGCTATAGTAGCTATAACTGCAAATATATCTATTGCCATTCCGATTTTTCCTTTGACTTTTTCTTCGCCTATAAGAGGGATGAACAAAGTCGATATCAATCCAGGTTTGTTCTTTCTATATTGGAAATAAGCCAATCCAAGTCCGATTATCGAATAATTTGCCCAAGGATGGATTCCCCAGTGCATGAAAGATGCTCTCATGGCAAAATTAGCTGCTTCTGGAGTTCCCGCTTTTACATATTCTATCGGCGCTACGAAATGTGCCAATGGTTCTGCTATTCCGTAGAACACCAATCCTATTCCCATTCCAGCTCCAAACAACATTCCAAACCACGAAAGCGTAGAGTATTCTGGTTTTGAATCGTCAGGGCCCAATTTTATCTTGCCGTATTTGGAAAATGCAACTATAAGCGCAAATATTACAAATATAAGCATAGATAATAAGTACAACCATCCCATGTTAACTGTAACGACATTCATCAAAGCGTTTGCCGATTTTTCAAAACTTTTAGAACCAAAAATCCCCCACAACGCTATCGCTACACTTATCACTATAGATATGATATAAACAGGATTTTTCTCTTTATTACTTTTCATTTTAATTCTCCATTATTATATAGGAGGGGGATTGCTCCCCCTGATTATACTGAATAAACTTTTGGTTCTTCTATTTTTTCTGTCAATGCGTTAAGTGCCACTTCTACTCTATGATGTCTCAAATCCCATTGTACGTCTTTTCCTGTCGCAGGATCTCCCAATGGATATGGTATAGATATAGTAGGAACTATTTTGTTTACGCCAACTGATTGAGCTACTGGAACCAAATTACACATTTGAACGATTGGAATACCAGCTTTTTCAATCACGTTTACCATCGCTGCACCGCAGCGAGTACATGTACCTCAGGTACTAGTCATTATAACTCCATCAACTTTGGCTTCTTGCAATTCTTTCAAGATTTCAGATGCCATTCTCTCAGCTTCTGCTTGTGTAGTACCTGTACCTACTGTCGCATAGAAATATTTGTGAAGTTCTCCAAATACTTTTCCTTCCATATCTCTCATTACATCTATTGGCATGATTACGTTAGGATCTGCATTTGCAGCTGCTGGGTCAAATCCTGCGTGAATTGTCTTGAATTCTCCTGATTTCAATCTTTCCATTCCAGTCACATCGTACTTACCCCATCTAGTTGCAGATGCTGATTGAATTCTATCAGGGTTGTCTACTGGAACTATTCCTCCTGTTGTCATCATTGCAATCTTAGCTGTCTTTAGATCTTTTATAGGTTCTGCTGGATCTACGATGTCTTTTTTAGGAATAGGAAGTTCTGTCTCGAAATCTTCTCCGTTTAATTTTTTGATTAACATCTCAACGCCTCTTTGAGCAGCAGGTTTCATTTCAGGATTGAAGTATTGGTTTCTTATTCCTTGTGAGAAGTATCCTTCTTCTTCTGCACTTCCCAATTCTTCGCCGTTTAAATACTTATTGGCATAATTTGCTATGGCTTTTACATCTTTTGCCATATCTCTAGCAGATTTCCCACCTTTGAATATAACCATATCTTTTCTATACATTTCTGCTCCAGGGTTTTCAGGATGCATTGATGTGATTACTTTTACTCCAAATTTTTCTTTTACTGCTTTGCAAATTCTACCACAAGCTACTCCGTAACGACCTGCTTGGAATGCTGGACCTGCTACGAATAAATCAAAGTCCAATCCTTCTAAAAATTCCAATATTTCGTCTGTAGCTTGTTCTGGGTTAGATCCCATGTAGTTATCCCCACATATAACTGTGTGAGTAACTTCTGCATCCAACATTTGGTTAAATGCCATTGCAGGCCCGATTAATTCATTTTTAATTTCCGGTTTTTGGTCTGCTTTGTCTTCTCCTCCGATACCGGCAAAAAATTGATTTATATATACAATCGCTTTTTTCATAGCTTCACTCCTAATATTCTTTCATTGTTTTTCTTGACCAGCCTGCGATTTGATCTCCACAGAACATAGCGTTGTTTTCCATTATTATCGATCCGTCTTCTCTTACTGAAGGTCCTAATATTTCGTCTCCAGACCATCCACCAGATAATCCATCTCTAGCTAAAGATTCCAATTCTCCGATTACTTTTTCCATAGCTGGAAGTTCTATCAATTGAGATACATTTCCTGTAGATACCAACGCATCAGTTTTTTCGTTCATAACTACCAATGGTTGTGATTTACCATCTCTACCAGTACATTCGTTGCTTATTCCTACGACTTTTACTCCTACATCTTCCAATGCACAAATACATCTTACATAGTCTGCATCAGGGTTTCCGTAACCTTCTTCTGTAACGATTGCTCCATCTGCTCCCAATGATTTTGCCATTTGAGATACAAAAATCGCAGCTCTTTCTTTTTGTTCAAGAGATACATTCAAGTTGGACATTATTACTCCCAAGAAGTTGATTGACTTTCCGTGTTCCTTGAATAATTCTTTTATTGTAGGGAAGTTTTGCAAATCGTATGTCGACCATTTAGATGAACAAGGCATGAAACTTCCTCCGATTATACATCCATCTAAAACTTCTGTTGGATTCATGAATGTAGGAAGGTATTTGTTCATATCCCATCCGTAAATCAAATCGTTATATCCCAATTCTTCCATTTGAGATTGTGGTTGCATAACCAAAACAACTGAAGGCAATTTATTTACTTCGTCGCTTCTCTTTGTAACAGGCTCGAAATCGTATTCTTCTACTGATTCAGGTTCTTTATCTATAACTGTTTCTCCCAAATATTCTGCGAATAAATGGCAAGCCCATCTGATTGCGTGATTTTTCTTTTGTTGTTCGTGTCTTTCAAATTCTTCGTCAGTATCTATAACTAGACATACGTTTATCAATTGAGAATAATAAGAATAGTTTGCTCCTTCTCCGCTCATATCTAATAATCCATCGCCAAAACTACCCCAATGCATTCCAACTCCTAAAACGCTTACACCTTTTAATGCGTGAACTCTACCTTCTCCTGCTGGAGTCAAATCTCCTGTTATAGCTGGAAATACTGATCTTTTGTCAGGTCTAATTCTAGGTTCTACTGCTTCTTTTATAGGAACTATACGTACATTTTCTCCTGGTTTTGCTATTTCTATATCGCATTCTGTAATATGAGGATCTTTTTTTATGAATTCGATTGCCTCTTGTTTGTTTATTGTAAGTACGTTGTTTTCAAATTTTGTCTCATTGCCAAAAACAACATCCTTCACATTGAAATTACCAATTTCAAATTTCATGATTTAACCACCTTTGTATTATTCTAGTCTGTGCACTGACTTTATCAAGACTTCTTATCTTGTTAAATACATTCTAACATTAATCACGATTATTTGCAATATTTTTTTAATATTTATAATCGTGATTATTTTAGTCGAATTTTGCATTAAAAAAAGCCAATCAAATGATTGGCTCGATATTATCTGTATTTTTCTTGTTGTTTTTGAATTAAATCAATGTCCTTGAAGTAATTTATTCCCATAGCAGATTTTACTTTTTCCAACGTTTCTGCTCCTACTTCTATCGCTTGTTCGGATCCTTTCAACAACATATCGAAAATTTCAGGAATATTCTTCTCGTATTCTTTTCTTTTTTGTCTAATTGGTGAAAGTTCTTTTTGAATAATGTTGTTCAAGAATTTTTTGATTTTGACATCTCCTAGTCCACCTCTTCTGTAGTGGTCTTTTAGTTCGTCCAAATTCTTGTAATCAGGCAAAAATTCCGAAAAATCATCGTCATTACAGAAAGCATCGAGATAAGTAAATACGGCATTTCCTTCTACATTTCCAGGATCTGTGATTTGAATGTGGTTAGGATCAGTGTACATGCTCATTATTTTTTTCTTGACTTCTGCTTCTTCGTCGGACAAATAGATGCAGTTTCCCAAAGATTTACTCATCTTCGCCTTTCCATCTAATCCTGGAAGTCTCGAGCAAATTTTGTTGTCTGGAACTATCGCTTTTGGCTCTGTCAAAACTTCTCCATAGTAATAATTGAACGCTCTAACTATTTCACGAGCTTGTTCAAGCATTGGAAGTTGATCTTCTCCAACTGGAACGATATTTGCGTTGAATAAAGTTATATCTGCAGCTTGACTTATAGGATATGTCAAAAATCCAACTGGTATGCTAGGTCCAAATTCTTTTTGTTTGATTTCTGCTTTTACTGTAGGATTTCTCTCAAGTCTAGCCAATGTCACCAAATTCATGTAATAGAACATCAACTCTGTAAGTTGTTCTACATGAGATTGCACGAATATCGTAGATTTGTTTGGATCAATTCCACAACTCAAATAATCCAATGCCACTTCTATTATATTATCTCTGACTTTGTCTGGGTTGTTGAAATTATCCGTCAAAGCTTGCGCATCTGCAATCATGACGTACATTTTATCGTAATCGCCTTTGTTCTGCATCATTACTCTATTTTTTAATGAACCAACATAATGACCTAAATGTAATTTCCCAGTTGGTCTATCTCCTGTAAGAATAATATTTCCCATTTCACTGATCACTCCTTATCAAAAATTTCATCATAATGAGATTTTGCCCTCTCCAGTTTAGGCATTATCTTTTCTTTTCTAGAATATTTTATCTCTGAATTTAACACTTGTTCTACTGGAACTACCACGTATCTCGTAGTGATATCGTCCTCGTATTTATCCAAATAATACGGTCTATTTTTGAAACTAACTACTTTCGTATTATCATTTTCCTTTTTGATTTTTATTTCAGAATACACTCCAATTTCTACACCGTAGTATTGACCGTAAGATTCTCTCTGATCACTTACCAAATTTCCAAGAGAATACACACAGTAAGAGTTCTTGTCTTGATTTTTTATCACATCATCTCTTTCTATAGTGTGAGGGTGAGATTCTATAACCAAATCCACTCCCAAATCCGACAACTTCTTGAATGTATTTTTTTGAAATTCATTCGGATTGTCGCTGTATTCTTCGCCCCAATGTATATAGCACATTATTATATCTGCTTTTTTGTCTTTTAGATACGATATTTCCTTTTCTATCCTATCCATATTTATTAAATTTACGCTGTAATCTCTGTCTGAATTTTGCAAAACATCTTCAAAACCATTCAACATTTCAGTAGCAGAGAAAAAGCCAACTTTTATGCCATTCACATCTACAATCAAAGGATCTCGAGGTTCATTTTCCTTGAAAGTTCCCGTTCTTTGTAGACCGTTTTTTTCTATCTCATCTATAGTGTTATCTATACCTGAAAATCTTCCGTCAAAAGAATGATTATTGGCAGTAGAAATCACATCAAATCCCGTAGATTTCAATGCTTTTATCACGTTCTTATGAGTTTTGAACATCGGATATCCACTCAAACTATCCTCGTCTTTTGCAATAGTAGTCTCCAAATTCACTATAGCCAAATCGCTTTTTTCAACTATAGGTTTTATCACAGAAAAAGAATCCGTAAAATCGTAGTTGTTCGCCCTAGCATCGTGTATCTGAGTGATGTGGTTCATATAATCTCCCCAACACGTTATAGTTATCTCCGATATTTCGGGCTTTTTTTCTTTTACTCCCGTTATTTTCTTTTTAAAACACTCTTCATTCTTGTCAATTTGTGGTTTCGCACTGTAATTATCGCCAGTAATATGTCCTATAGCAAAAATCAACAAAATTGCGACAATCAATCCCACAAAAACAGTAGTTTTCTTCTTCATATTATCCTCATTTATGATATGGTAAATTATTTATAATTCTGAAACTTCTATAAATTTGCTCCAGAAGAATCAGCCTCATAAGCTGATGTGGAAAAGTAAATTTAGAAAATGACAACGCATAATCGCTCCTATCCATGACCGCTTTCCCCAACCCAAGAGAACCACCTATCACAAAACAAATATTGGACTGTCCTTGAATTGCCAAATTTTCGATTTTTTTTGCCAATTTCTCACTACTAATCATCTCTCCCAAAATTTCAAGCGTAATCACATAATGATTGTCCTTGATTTTAGACATGATTTTCTCTGCTTCCTTGTCCTTCACCATTTCCTTTTCGCTGTCCGACAAATTTTCAGCAGCACTCAAATCATCTACCTCTATTATGTTGAGTTTACAATGAGCGCTCAATCTCTTAGAAAATTCTGCTATCCCCAGTTTTATGTATTTTTCTTTTACTTTTCCAACGCATATAATATCAATATTCAAATTAAACACAATCCTTTAAATTATAGTATATCATATATCCCATTAATAGATAATACTCGAATCATTAGACATCCTGTACTTTTCTCAAATATTCCTATAAATTTTTTAGTTAATATCTATTAATATAAGAAAAATAGGCATTAATATAAATGCCTATTTAGTAAAATATGTTTTTAATTATTTTCGTTAAGTGTTGCCTTTATATTAGCTTTTATTTCATTTAAGCTATCTTCATATGGGACCATCATATATAATCTATATCCTGGCATAGCATATGATGGCAATCCCATCTTACCTTCTCCCTTTAAATCTTGTGATTTTATTTCATATCTATTTTTTGATTCAAGTTCCTTATTTGCAATCTTAATCATAAAGTCCTTTGACATATTAGTTTGAGCAGCTTTCTCGACTATAGATAATATCTCTGAAGATTTTAAAAGAATATTCGGATTAGAAGCTTTTTCAATGATTGCTTTTAGTACTCTTTCTTGGTTTCTTCCTCTATCATGATCCCCATCAGATAAATGATACCTCTCTCTAGAAAATACTAATGCTTTTTTTCCATCTAAGTGTACTGTTCCCTTTGGGAAATTATATCCTCCTGCACTAAATGTTTGCACGTTTTCAACATCAACTCCACCAAGTACATCCACTAATTCTATCAATGTATTGAAATTAACTTTAGCATAATAATCTATATCTATATCCAAGAAATTTTCCAACGTATCTACAGATGAGTCTATCCCATATATACCGGAGTGCGTCAATTTATCCTTTTGGTTATTCCCACCCCCTGCTATTGGAACATAAGTATCTCTTGGTATTGTAGTAATTAAAATTTTTCTTGTAGTCTGATTTACTGAAACTACTAGATTAACATCAGATCTAGATACTGTATCTATAGGTCCATAAGTGTCAATACCAGATATATATAAGTTAAACGAATCTTTATCTTCTACATTTTGTTTTATATTGCTCTGTTTCGTAAATTCTTTAGTACTTATAACTTCTGTTATATCATCAAATTCAGGAATAAAATCTTTAATTACCGATCTATAGGCTTCATTAAAAACCATCAAATCCGCCTTTTTAGTTACTAAATTTTTTGCAGCTGACATGTAAGAATCTGCTTGTGTAATTCTCAACTTTTCATTTATTTTAGAATCTATTTCAGCTAAAAGTTCATCAACTTTATTTCTATCCTCTTTTTGTACCATTTCAGTAGATATATTAGCTTTTTGTTCTAATTCTTCTAACCTAGTAGATTTTAGTTTTATCAATGATAATTTCATTTTAGTAGTTTTAACACTATCAGATACCGAAACTTTTTCAAGAGAGCTAATAGATTTATTAATATAAATAGAACCTAATACAGTTGTCGCTATAACTATAGCACATATTAATACGCCTATAAGTTTTAATATACTATTTTTTCTTAAGGCAAGAAAAATTGCCAATAAGATTAGTACAATTAGAATTAGAACTACTGCTACCTGATAATTAAATGGCAATAATTTATTGCTTATTAATAAAAACGAAAATATCCCGACAGATATTATTGATAAAATAGCTATTATAGTAGCTAACAGTTTATTTTTCATATTTTCTCCTATTATTTACTTTTTAGATATTCTAAAAGCACAAAACCTTCCATATCTTTATATTTTACTTTAGCCCACTTTACTCCATCTACTTCTGTTTCACTTAATATTTCTAATTCTGTATTTTGTGGAATAGATGCTAATAATTTTTCTTCTGTGCCAGCTTTCTCTCTAAAATTCAAAGAAGTTACGTTTACTACCGCTAAATTTTTTTTATTATTTTCTTCCTCATTTTCTAACCTTTTAGCAACATCATTTTCAATCTTTAATGAATCTTCTTCATTTTGTGGATTTTGGTCCCGAATGGAAACATAAGTTTCTTTTTGATAACACCCAGTAAAAATAATAGCTTCTATTACTATAACTGATAGCAAAAATCCAAATTTTTTCTTCATTTCAATTCCTTCTAAATATCTTCTCAAAAAAAGATTTCTTTTTATTTTTTTCTAAACTTTCTTTTATCTCTGTTTTCCTAACAAATTCTCCATTAATCACTTTATAAGGATTATCTATAACCACTTCTTGGTACCATCGTTCTCCCATCTTATTTTTTAAATAATTCAATTCATCTTTTACATCAGGATTTCTTTTATTCAATGAATGGGTATCCGTAGCTACAAATTGTACCATATCTCTATCTAGTATTTTATTTACTAATTTATATTCTTTGGAAGATGGATCCTTTAATGAGCTTAAATTAACTTGGAAAAGAGCCCCAGCATTATATATTTTTTCCATAAATTCAAATTCTTCCTCTGTTACTTGATATCGCTCAACATGTGCAATAATAGGCATAAATCCAGATAACTGTATTTGATATATTAATGAATGAGCGTAATTTATTTTTCCTAAAAAGGGAAATTCTATCAATATATATCTGCTACCGGCTATAGTAAACACTTCTTTGTTTTCTAATTCATTTATCGTATTTTCTTCAAAAAAAATCTCATTTCCCAAATATATGTCAAAATCTATTTTTAGTTTTTTCAATTGATTTAATAATAAATCTCTACTCTTTATAATTTCTTCTTTAGATGGAATATATCTTCCTCTATAATGGTGTGGAGTAGCTATAACTCCATCATATCCATTATTAATATATTTTTTTATTATCTCTAAAGATTCATCAAAATCACGAGCTCCATCATCCAATCCAGGTAGCACATGCGTATGAATGTCTAACATCTTGTCTCCTCTATTATTCAAAATATCGTAACATATATTATAATTTACTTTTTACTTCTTTAGATCCACCATAACCATATCCGTATTTACTTTGATTACCTTTAATTTTAACTTTATTTAAAACCGTTCCTAAAACATTAGCTCCTACATTCTTCAAGTTTTTCAATGTATTATCTATTTCTTCATATTTTGTCTCACCTTGAGCTACTACCAATAGAACTCCATCTACCATTGTTGCTAAAACTTGTGCATCTGTTAGTATTCCTCCTGGAGGTGTGTCCAATATAACTACGTCATAAATTTCTTCTGCTTTTGACAATAAACTTTTCATTTTATTTGATCCAAGCAATTCAGAAGGATTAGGAGGCGTAGGTCCTGTCAATATTATATCTAAATTATTAGAAACATCATCATCTATCTTAACATCTTCTAGTTGTAATCCTTTAACTAATAAATTAGTCATACCTATACTAATCTTATTTCCTATTAACTTGCTTAAAGTTGGATTTCTAAGATCACAATCCATTAGTAAAACTTTTTGCCCATTATTTGCCATTGATCTTGCTAATTTCAATGCGATTGTTGACTTTCCTTCTCCTGGATGAGATGAAGTTATTAATATTTTTTTTATTTTTTTATCTATTGATGAAAATGATATATTAGTTCTTAATGTTCTTATAGCTTCATCTATCATCGATGTTTCTGCGTAATAAGATTTTTTTTTAGCCATGTTACTTCTCCTTGATTTCTGGTATTACACCTAATACTGGTAAATTAAATTTTTCTTGTAATTGTTCCGATGTTTTAATCCTTGTATCATTAGACTCTATAAATACAGAAATAAATAATGACAAAAACATGCCTAATCCAGCTCCCGTTAATGAATTTTTAAGTATTTTAGGAGATATTGAATTTTCTGGCAATAGAGCTTCATCTAAAACATTAACATTATCAATATGCATGATATCTTTTATCTCTTTTTTAAAAATATCAGCAGTTTCATTTGCAATATCCATCGCTCTTTCCGGAATAGTATCTATAACTTCTATAGACATAAGCTCAGTATCTTTTATCGGCTTCACATCAACTTTATTTTGATATGTCCCAACACTAAAATTTAGATTAAGATTTTTAATTACTTTTTTTGCTATTGATCTTGATTTAATAATTTCGCTGTAAGTAGAAGCCAATTTTTGATTTAATATTAATTCATCATATTGTGGATTTTCCTTTTTGAAGTTTCCACTATCATCATGATTTGATGAATTGCCTATTATTATTATCGTTGATGCCTTATATTGAGGTGTAATAAAAAATTCACTTATAATAAATGCCAAAATCCCACCTAATATAGTAAATAATATAATCCAGTTAATTCTTCGTTTAATACCACCAAAAAGTTCCAATAAATTTATTTCTTCCATAGATCCTCCAAATTTATATTAGTATTAGTCATTATCCATAATATCATGGATATTTAGCTATCCCAATTCAAAATTAATAATGCTGTTATGTCTTACAAAAAATCCAAATCGAAAAAGCATATAACACTAATAATATTATATCAAAAAAAACTATAAAACTACCTTAAACTTAGAATAAATTTCATATAAAGCTTTATCATTAAAATTAATGTATGACCAAGAAAGCAAAAATAGAGAAACACCTTATATAGTTTAATTAACGAAAACACATAAAAATTATGCCCTATATGAAAAATATTTACCACTTACTTCCTAAATTAAATATAAAGTAGCAAAAATATATAGAAATAGCCATTCTGTAATTTTTGTAATTAGAAACTCTAAAACTTCTAAAATTTCTTTAAATAAAAATGAAATAAAAATTTGATTATACTAAAAATATATTCTTTCTAATTCTATTACAGAAAAGGATCTTAATAATATAAAATTTAAATTAGGAGAAATCCTTTTTCTATAATTACAGATATCTATATAAAACTTAAATTTATCAAAAACTAAATAAGACCCCCTTATTTATTATTCAAAATTCTTAGAAAACATTAACTTTAAATTTTACCTACATACAATAACTGATAAAGCTAGCATAAATAGATCTATTTATCCTTTTAAGAACAATATTCTTATTATAATATCAAATTTATTAGCAAAACTATTGAACATTTTGAATATAAGCCTAAAATAATACAAACATATATAATAGTTTTGTGTTTACTCATTCCAAGAAACCAGATTATACATCCATTAGATAAATTATGTGATAATTTAAATTAGTATGTCCTAGGAACCATATGTATAATGGAAATGTCAAACGGATTCATATATGTGATAATAATAAAATTTTAATTCTTATATTTATAATAATTTGAAATATCAAATGAAGAGATACTCAATAAAATTAATAAACTCTTAAGGCAATTTTTAGATTAAAAAAACTTATAAAAAAATCTACTATAGATGAGTTAATTTATCTATAGTAGATTGCTATTCAGTATATTTTTTCTATTTTTTTAGCTTCACATCATTTATAACATTAAGTCTAAAAATATTTAATTGTAGTTTCATATTTTCTAATTAAGGTATTACAAACTGCATCAAATATAATTATATTTTAAATCTTATAAAACACTACAGTCCTTCTGAAGTAAAAATTAATTTCTTAAGATTTACATTGTTTATCTGCTTTAAAATTATTTTCGTGAAACTATCTCTTGCTGAATTGTGGAGATTTACGAGCTTTTTTAAGACCGTATTTCTTTCTTTCTTTTTGACGAGGATCTCTTGTTAAGAAACCTGCTCTTTTTAATTCAGCTCTGTATTCTGGGTTAACTTCCAATAAAGCACGAGCGATACCATGTCTAATAGCGCCTGCTTGTCCAGTATATCCGCCACCTTTTACGTTGACTACAACGTCGTAATTTTCAGTGTTGTTAGTCAATTCCAAAGCTTCTTTAGCGATAACTCTCAATGTGTCGAAGTTAAAATATTCACTTATATCTTTTTTGTTGATTGTGAATTTTCCTGTTCCAGGCATTAAAGTTACTCTTGCAACAGAAGTTTTTCTTCTACCAGTTCCTTGATATCTATTATTAGCCATTTAATTACCTCCTACTTAATTTCCAAAACTTCAGGGTTTTGAGCGATGTGATCGTGATCAGCACCTCTATAAACTCTTAATTTTTTAGCCATTTGACGTCCTAATGAGTTGTGTGGAAGCATTCCTACGATAGCGTGAGTCACAGCTCTTTCAGGATCTTTTTGCATTAAGTCTTTGTAGGTAATTGATTTAAGACCACCAGCGTATCCTGTGTAATGTCTTAATTCTTTTTGTTGTAATTTCTTACCTGTTAATTTTACTTTTTCAGCGTTGATTACTATTACATAATCTCCAACATCCGCATTAGGAGTGAACATTGGTTTGTTCTTTCCTCTCAAAATAGAAGCAACTTCAGTAGATAATCTACCTAGAACAACGTCTGTTGCATCTACTACATACCATTTTCTTTGGATGTCATCTTTCTTAGGTATATAAGTTTTCATTCAATTCATCCTTTCCTTTATTTACAATATTTGGCTACTTGGACATCGCTGCCAAAAAGCGATTGTTATCACACTGGGAATTTAGACACGTCGCACACCCAGCCATCGGCGACTTTCTGTATTGCATAAAAGGAAATGACTCCTTTTCCATACCAAAATATTATACACTTGTATTCATCAAATGTCAACTATTTATATTGAAACACAACCACACGCATTCATCAGATGTGGATTTTACTTCGTGAACGATATTTTTCGGAATAAAATACGTATCCATTTCTTTCAATCTAACATCTTTCCCCTCTACATTCAAAACAGCTTCTCCTTTGATTATGACTACAAATTCGTCAAAATCTTGGTCATAAGGTCCAGAAGTTTCGTTTTTCGATTGAATTCTATTTATCTCAAAATTCTCATTTCGCAAAATTACATCTTTTACAATATGATCGCTATTAAAATCTAAATTTTCTAATAAATTCATAAAACTCCCCTCAAAATCTATCTATCAATTTGCCATGTGACATTATAAAAATATCGAAATCTATATCCAATTTTTCTACAATCTTCAAGGCATTCTCATAATCTATTTTCGTATCAGATTTATTCAAAATCAAAAATTTTCTCGCATCATACGAATGTCGAAATAGTCCATCAGAACTGTTGATAATCTTCGCATACGAATCCACAGTCAATTCTTTAGGATTTCCTATTATATTCTGCATCAATTCTTTTCTGTGGCAAAATCTCTCATCAAAAGGCTTATTCACACTATCAAGCCCCAAAACCCCTATGCAATGTGTGATTTTTCTAGGATTGAGAGGTTCATCATCTCGCCATCCTTTTATGGGCATTCTTTTTGCTCCATCCGTCTCCAAAATAATATTTGAAATCAATTTTCGAGCAAAAATTTCGTCAAAAAACGAAGGTGGATATCCTATTTCCTTATCGTCAAGCCTTTTTTGTGACGTAAAATACACTTTATTTTCGTCTAATTTTCGAAACTCATTTTCTGATACAAATTCATCGTATTTTGTGACAATTCCCATTTTAGTAGTAGTTGAAATAAGACAAGGCTTTTGAGAAGCCTTAAATTCTTCAGCAAGCAAAAAAAGAGTCGAAGTCTTTCCTCCTGCTCCTTGAATAGCTATCATATTTTCATCGCCTAAGTTCAAATATTCCAACATTTTTATCACCTTTTATATTATCTCATATTTCGCTCAATTTATAAAATGAATAAGCAGAATCGTATTTGTGCTATAATTGAAAATATCTACAACCAAGGAGGACTTTATGAAAAAAAGAGTTAATAAAAAATTACTAATGCTAGGTATTATCTTGATGTTTCTGGGATATTTCATGAGACTTCACAACAATACCACAAATGATATCTACCAAAGTGCAAAAGTCGTATCCGTAATAGACGGAGACACCGTAAAAGTAAACCTAGATGGAAAAGTAGAAAAAATTCGTTTCATAGGAATGAATTGTCCCGAGATAAAACACGGAAATAACCCTGCCCAATTTTACGGAGTGGAAGCTGCAAATTACACAAGAAAAAAACTATCCAATAAGACGATTTATTTACAAAAAGACGTATCAGATAGAGACAAATACGGAAGACTATTGAGATACATATGGTTGGAAAAACCTTCATCTGATAACCCTAAAAAAGAAGAAATCGCATCAAATTGCTATAACGCAATACTAGTCAAAAACGGATACGCAAGAGTCAGAAAATACCCACCTGATGTCAAATACAACGAAATTTTAGAACAATTAGAATCACAACCGAAGAACAACAAAATTGGATTATGGCAAAATTCCAACGAGAGACATTTACCGCAAAGAAAAAGTAAATTAAAAGAAAACGGGCTAATCAAAGGAAATAAAAGATCGAAAGTACATCACTTACCCGGTCAAGAAAATTACGACAATATCTCGGACAAAAACGTGCTGTATTTCAATTCAGAAAGAGAAGCACAACAAGCAGGATATCGCCCAGCTCGCAGATAATCAAAATAAGGCTACTTTCTCATGTTGACTAAACATTGAAAAAGCAGCCTTATCGATTTTAAATTTTTATTTTCGCAATTCATATACCTCATCTGCTACTTCATTCAAAAACTCTATGTCGTGCGAAACTATGAAAATTATCTTATCTTCTCTCTTGTATTTTTTTATTAGCTTGGATATCTTCATCATATTAGAATAATCCATGCCGCTTGTAGGTTCGTCGAAATAAATGAGCTTAGAATCTTTGCACAAAACAGATGCTATAGCAACTCTCTGCTTTTGTCCTCCCGATAAACTCATCGGGTGTTTTTCTTTAAACTCATACAATCCTAAATCTTTTAATATGATTTCTGCTCTTTTTTCATCGAAATTTTTGACGCCTAAACTAAGTTCCTTTAAAACCTCATCTGTGAAAAGCTGGTGATTGACATCTTGCATCACCAAGGATGAATTTTTAAGTCTATCTTTTTTAGATATTTTTCCCGTTTTTAAATATATTTCTTCTTTTGACTTTTTATCTACGCCAATCAAACATCTCAGAAATGTAGATTTGCCATTTCCATTTGAACCAATTATGCCGTAGATTTTGCCAAATTTAAAAGAAAGATTATTCAGATTCAAAGATTTGTCCATTCCTGCAAACTTATAATTTAGCTTTTTTATCTGAAATTCTCCATCTCCACTTACAAAAGGAACTTCAAGTTCAGTTAGCTCTTTATTTCTCACGCCTAATGCATTTAATTCTTTTTTACTCAGTTTCAAAAATTCATCTCTGCAATATGTTTTTTTAATTTTCCCGTTTTCCATCAAAAACACACGATCTACGATGTCCATGAGGTAGTATATTCTATGTTCAGCTACAATTATACTTATTCCCTTTTCTTTAAGTATTTTGAGCATATTTCCCAAAACATCTATGCTCTCCTTATCTAAATTAGATGAAGGTTCGTCCATTACTATGATTTTTGTACCCGCTATATAGCAAGCAGCTATGCAGAGTATTTGTTTTTCTCCGCCCGAAAGCATAAATATATCTCTGTTCAAAAGTTTTTTTATCGGAAAAATTTCAAGCATCTCGTTCATTCTTTTGTCCATCTCTTCTCTTGTAAGGCCAATGTTCTCGAGATAAAACAAGAGCTCCAATGTAGTGTTTACGTTAAAGAAGTAAGTTTTTGGATTTTGAAACACTGTTGAAATTATACTTGATATTTCATGTAATTCTAAGTCCTTCACATTTTTTCCATCGACAACTATATCGCCTTTGATTTCAGCCTTGTCATATCTTGTAGACAAGCCATTGATTGAGTTGACCAGCGATGATTTCCCACTTCCACTTTTCCCCGTAAGAAGTACACACTCTCCTTTATTTATTGATAAGCTCAAATTATTTAGTATTTCATCATTCCCATATTTTAATGAAATATTTTTAATTTCTACCATGTCCATCCTCCTATTACAATTCCCAAGATTGCAAATGAATAGATAAAATCAATAGCTCCAATTTTAACAGTTATGTATCTCGTCTTTTTCACAGGGCTTTCTATCGCCTTTGTCTCTGCCGCCTTTGCAATGTCATCTGCAATATTTGAAGAGATTATAAGAAGAGGCACTGTAACATATTCAAGATATTTAATCGGATTTTTGAAGCTTATTCCTCTAATCTTCATAGCCATTTTGATATTTTTCTTTTCTTCCTTATATGAAGGGAAAAATCTGAACATAACTGCTATAGGAATTGAAACATTTTTGGAAATTTTAAGCTTATCCATTGAAGAAATTATCGTCCCTACGTCTGAAGTCTTTATCATGAAGCTTGCCGCCATAAATGGCAGGATAAACATTCTAAATACTATTGGTAAACTCAAGAACATCTTTAAAATGGGATTTAGCTTAGATAAAACCATAAAATTTGGCAGCGAGAATAAAACCACACATAAAAGTAGCCATTTGAGTGCTGATTTTTTGTATTCATTTATAAAAAATAGTGCTGCAATTAGAAAAACTATTGTCAATTCAAAGCGGATATTTATACTGTGCATAACCGTTAATCCCGTGATAAAGACTACAAAAAGCTTTGTTATAGGGTTTGGGTTGTAAGCATTGCTTGAAGAAGCAGGCATTATACAATACCTGCTTTTTCAAAGTGTTTCTTCAATAGTGCTTTGCCTAAGTAGGCTCCAATTATTCCTCCAAGAAAAGCTCCTAAGGCAACTAAAGCCATGTTTGGATATGTTATTAATCTTTCTAAGACATCAACATAATCTTTGCCCATCATCATAGCATGTTTAATATATACTTCTTTTGCTAAAAGCATTTGCATCATGGAACTGCAAATCCATGTGCTAAAGATTGCATAAGAGAACATATTATACTTAAATGAATTATAGGCGCCGGCCTTTCTAATTAATTCTGCTATTATCATCACTATTAGTGAAAGTAAAGGAACTACGTAGCTATGTCCAGCGGCAAACATTACAAGTGGCGATATCATACCAAAGATAAATAAGGCCCATGGCTTTTGCACCTTTGCCATAAATAACATCACTACTGTTCCTGCAACTATACCCAAAACCGTTGGATAAACTAAAAACAATATTGGTATCATACCCATCATGCCAATGCCAAACATAAGCACAAAGTAAATTACTGCAAATACACCTATCGTCACTAAATCTTTTACTTTTAATTTATTTTTATCCATATTAGCCTCCTAATAAATAAATTCTTCTGCCATTTTTGTCTTTTCTATCAAGTTCTTGTAGGCTTTGGATTTTTGTAGAAGCTCTTCGTGTTTTCCTGCGCTTTCTACTTTTCCATTTTCAAGAACGACAATTTTATCCACATTTTCTATTGACTTCATTCTGTGCGAAATTATGACAACTGTCTTGTTCTCAATCAATTTGTTCAAGGACTCTTGAATCTTTTTTTCGTTATCTGTATCAAGACTTGCCGCTATCTCGTCCAATATAAGTATAGGAGAATCTTTTAAGAAAGCTCTCGCAATTGAAAGTCTCTGTCTTTCTCCTCCGGAAAGCTCTGCTCCATTTTCACCTATAACTGTATCGAAACCATCTGGAAGTCTGTCGATGAAATCTCTACAATTAGCAAGTTCAGCAGCTTTTTTAACTTCCTCGTCGCTCGCACCTTGTCTACCTATGCGGATGTTTTCCATGACGCTTTGATTAAATAAAACCACATCTTGAAATACGATTGATATTTTCTCAAAGAGCGACTCTGTGGAAATTTCTTTTATATCTTTGCCGTCAATTAAAATTTTTCCTTTATCGTAATCGTATAGTCTGGATATAAGTCTTAAGATACTAGTCTTCCCACTACCACTTGCTCCAACAAGGGCTGTAACTTCGCCTTGTTTTGCTGTAAAGCTAACGCCATTTAAAACTTTTAAGTCTTTTGAATATGAGAATTCAACGTCTTTTAATTCAATATCGAAATTTTTAAGCTCATAAGCTTCTCCCTTTTGCAAGTCTTGAGCTTGCATTTCTTTTAAACGCTTTATTTTTGGTGTGAGATAAAATATCTCCATGACTCCTTCTTTGCTCGCATCTAATGCATCTTTAATTTTAATCGCTGCAAGTAGGTAGCCTATTAAGTAAAGAATATTTATTTCTCCACTAAGCATCAAATTAAGTCCAACTAAAACTACAAGTCCCAAGCTAATAAAGCCAAATAGTTGAGAGATTGCCATTATGACAATGGTATTTATCTCTGATTTCAAATGAACTTTTTCACTCTCGTCCATTTTTTTATATAATTTATCCTTCATGTCCTTAGATAAATTGTATGATTTTATTTCCATTTGCATCTCGATGTTCTCTTGAAAATCTTCTGAATTTCTTCTGAGCACATCGTAATATTTTTGATGATCTTTTGTTTGAGTTTTCTTTGTAAGTGGTATAAATAAAAAGCTTAGTAGAGATGGAAGAATCACCGCTAATCCCATCTTATAATTTCCAAAAAGCATCATAATTGAAATCAATGGAAAGAATAATCCCATGCCTCCGCACTTTGGAATTGAGTGGCTCATGGCATGCTCTATTCCCTCAATATCTGACATTATGGTTTGAGATATATCGGAAAGATCGTGCTTTGAAAAATAAGACAGTGGTAATTTTGATAGGGACTCGGCTGTTTTTATTCTCAAATCTGCACTTTCCTGATAAGTTGTGCTGTATAACTTGTCGTACTCAATTGTGAGCAAAATATACATTATTACTAATGTTACTACTGAGATTATGGTATAAAAACTATTCTCTTTTTTGATATTTTCGAGAACGCTCTGTGCAAAAAACATAAGTATCATTGCAGGCACCATATTTATGCAATATACGAAAAATGATGATATAGTCGCCTTTGTTAAATTCTTTGCGCCTTTATCTGTCAAGGCAAACCTATTTTTATAAAACTTTTTCATATCCAACTCTCCATTCATTTGCACTGTTATACATATCTTGTAAATTCTTGTACATAGAATTTTCCTTGTTCAATTGTTCGTCAGAACCTCTTCCTACAATCTTGCCATTCTCAATTACTATAATTTCATCGACATTTTTAATGCTTGATAATCTGTGCGCTATCATTATTACAGTTCTTCCAGCCATAAGATTTTTGAACGCCTTTTGCAATTCGTACTCGTTGTCAGCATCTATAGATGCTGAAGCTTCATCCATGATTATAATTTTTGAATTTTTAAGTATCGCTCTAGCAATAGCTATCCTTTGCTTTTCACCACCAGATAGGTAAACGCCTTTCGAGCCAATGATAGTATTTTCTCTTTGAGGAAATTTATCCAAAATCAAATCGCATCCTGCAAGATTTAAAGCCCTCATCACTTCATCTCGTGAAGCATTCTTGTTTGCCAATGAGACATTTTCATATATGCTTGCCTTGAACAATTTTGAATCTTGAAATACAAACGAAATCGCCTTGATAAGCGCTTCATTCGTATATGCTTCCAATGGCTTATCTCCTATTTTGATTGCTCCTTCATCTACTTTGTAGAAACCTGAAATTAGTTTTGCTATTGTAGATTTACCCGATCCCGAAGGCCCGACAAGAGCGTATGATTTGCCTTCTTCTAATTTAAACGACAAATTTTCAATGACGGAATTTTCAGAATAAGCAAAACTTACATTTTCAAATTCAATGTCATAATTTTTAAAATTCTCTTCATCTCCATGTTCTAATTTATCTTTTTGCATATCATTGTAAATATTTTCTAGGCTATCCACAGCGTAATTTCCTTGGAAAATATACATGGAAAACCACATAATTCTCATAAACGATACGAACATTAAGCCCGACAAAAACAAAATCATTATAAGCTCAAGTAAAATTACGTTCTTGTCGCCTAGCTTATCCATGCTATACACGACAGGAATAATTAAGATTGCAACTATTCCAAAAAACAACCACTGATATAAAACGTACGGTCTTTTACATGATAAAGAATACTCATAAGCATACTTTGAGTAATCTTGTATAGCCTTGTGAAGAGATTTAAATGACTCAACGCTTGCACCAAATATTTTTACAACCTGCATTCCCCTTACATACTCCACAGTTTCCGCACTCAATTTGCCAAGCGCTTCTTGATAAACCTTCATAAATTCTTGCTCGCCCATCATTGATCCCAATATAAAAGCTCCGATTATGCTAAGTGCAAGTAGAGTTATGCCAACTCTTATGCTTACTGCAAATCCAAGAATAAGTCCAAGTATAGGCGTTACTATCGCCTGAGAGCTATCTGGAATCATATGTGCTACAACTTGATGAGTTTGCGCAGCGTTGTCATCTATAATCTTTCTGATTTTCCCCGATGGATTCAAATCAAAAAACCTAAAGCTCGCCTCTTCCAAACCGTCTATCCCTTTTTTTCTTAAATTAGTCTCAAGCCTGAATCCCAACATATGAGAAAAAAGTCCTGATACCATATACAAAACTGCCCCTATCGTCAAAACAATTACAGATTTTATCGCCAAACTATTTGCCAAAGACAGGTCGCCTTGAATTATTAAATTTTCTAAAAATCTGTAAATGAAGTAATAGCCATATACAGATGCAAATGCAGAAGCTATAGAAAAAAGGATAGCGATAAAGCTAAGGCCTTTCTTCTCTCCTACATATGTAAATAATTTTTTATATACTTTCATGTATTTCTCCTTTCATAATATCCCTTTTAGCTAAAATTTTATTTTAATGATAACTCCTATCATTGCCATTTGATTATACATCTGATACAATAGGTAATACAATAGTTTGAGATAAATCAGGCTAATTGGAATATTGTCTAAAAGGGATAGGATATTATGACTTATTTTGATTTTGTAAAAAACTATATGCAAGTTGATGAATGCAAAGATAATAAAAAATATTCAAACGCAGGACACACTTTTTGCTGGAACAATAGTGAAGATAGCGTTGCGGAAGGCATTTACTGGTTTTACGAAGGTGATGGTTTTGTCATAGATATACACGACTTCTACATCAAATGTGAATTGGTACAAAACAGCATTTGCAATATGAATGACCACTTTTCCATATACACAAGCTACGCCATCAGCGCCAACGGCGAAAAGTTTGGCCCATATCAAACCATAAGTGCAAATTCACTCTATACTTTAGATCTTGATAATATAGGAGATGATTTTCTTTTCATCATGCATAAGGATACTACTTATCTAACAGTGGCCATAGGATTTACGAGAGAATTCCTTGAAAAATACTTATCCTCTCTGAATATAGATCCGAAGTCCATGTGCAAAGATTTATTTATGTCCAACCAAATCATACTTACGAAATCTTTGGAAAAACTTGCAATGGAAATATTAAATTGCAAAATGGAATCCCCTGCCGCCGAATTTTTCTTCAATGCAAAGGCAAATGAATGGCTAAGCATAGTTGTAGATACATATTTAAATAAGAAAAAATATAATCACGATCCAGATGATGACGAAGCCCTCGAAGATGTAGCAAAATATTTAGAAGATCATTTTGCAATGAATGTAAATCAAATAACCCTTGAAAAAATATCTAAAATGAGTGGAACAAAACTAAAAAATTTATTTAAAGAAAAATACGGTCAAAGCATCACCGAATATACCCAAAGAAAAAGAATGAACGTCGCAGAAATTCTCATTTTGAATTCAGAACTTCCCATAAAAGAAATAGCAAAATCCGTCGGATATTCATCCCCGAGCAAATTTTCTACTTATTATAAAAGATACAAAGGCAAACTTCCAAGCGAAGTTAGCAATTCGACTTGCTATAACTATATTCCTATTGATATTAATAAAAAATGAAATAAATAAAAAAAGCCTAGAACGTGTAAGTTCTAGGTTTTTTGAATGGTACCCCCACCCGGATTCGAACCGAGGAAGCTCCCTTAGGAGGGGAGTATTATATCCTGCTTAATTATGGAGGCTCAAAAACCGATA
>JASBYN010000002.1 GCA_029983915.1 Finegoldia sp.
GCTCATAAATACACCCCCTTTATTCAATTTTCAATATTCATTAAATAAATCTTTTAGATAAATTTACCTTTTTAGTGTATTACAAATAGCGTTTATTGTCAATATTTGTAAATACAGTATAATTTTATACATAATCTATTTTAGAAGTGTTATTGCTATTAGTTATACGATAATTTACGTCGCCAATCGCAGATAGATGAGCATTATGAGAAATCATTATGATTTGTTTGTTGTATTCACTACTGATTTCATTTATGAAATTAGCGACATTTTGAATGTAATCTTCGCTTACATGTTTACAAGGCTCATCTAATACGATTACATCCTGCAAACTTTTATCGTAGAGCATTATAAATGATATTCTCAATGCCAACGATACTATGTCTACTACTCCCCCACCTCTGGAGTCTACAATATCATATCTAAACGGTATTTCTTCTCCATCCATGTCGAAAGTTTCTTCTATGAAAAATTTAGCAGAAGGATTGTTGTTTTTGATGGTTATATCTATTTTAAAATTCATTTCCTTTTCAAAAATATAACTCAAACATCTACTAACTAGGACTTCTATTTGCGTCTTGGCTTGTTCTCTTGAATATTCAGAGGTCTTTTCGTATAGCAATTTTATTAAATTCAATTTTTCAATTTCTAATTCTAATTTATTTATTTTTGATTTTGAATTTTCAATGTCTTTTTGTATAGACTTTTTTAGTGCTTTATCTGTATTGTATTTTATCTGCATTGAACTGATTGAAGATAGAAGTTCTTCTAAATTATTTATTTTCATAGTTAAGAAGATCCTCAGCTCTTTTTAAATCTGATTCAATTTCGTCTTTTAATCTATTTATTTCTCCATCTAAATTTTCTGGCTCAATATTTAATTCCTTTAATTGTGCTAAAATGTCTTCTCGTTGCTTTTCCAAATTTTCTAAGGCGATTTCAGCTCTATTTTTTTCTTCTTTGGCTTTTTCAAGTCTAATTTTGATTGAATTAAATCTATCGTTTGTATTCATTATCTTTTTAACTCCTCGATTATCTTATCTACATGTTCTTCATCTATTTCGCTCAAGCAAAATGGACATATTTTTGTGTTATATAATTCATTTTTATATTCAGCTAATAGTTTTGATATCTCTGAATTTCTAGAATTAATTGTATTCTTATATTGTATTTCTTCTGATTCTGTCATATCTAGATTTGATTTTAAATCTAAGAAATTTTTTAGTAATTGTCCATTTTTTGAAATTTTCGTTATAATAAATTCTGTTGAGACAGCAGAATTTAAAGTATCTAAGTTGTTATTAAGATTACTAAATGAATTAGTATATTCTTGTAATAATTTATTTATTTGATTAATTTTTTGAAGTTTCTCATTATTTGTAATTATGTTATTCATCAAATTTGAGATTTCTATATCGTGAGAATTTTCCAATATTTTCTCACATTTTTTTATAGAATTTACTACAAAGTCCAAATTATTTTTTAAATTAATAAGTGTATTTAAATCTGGTAAGTTTTTTTGTAGATTATTGACTTTTTCTTTTATATCATCTAAATTTTCTAAATTTTTCGTAGTGATTAGATTTTTTTCTATATTTGTATTCACATATTGGTATCTATCGCTTATTGGAATTAAAGTTTTTATAAGCAAAAATTTATTTTCTAAATCAGAAGATATAGATTTTACCTCATCTATATTTTGTAATTGTTCAACAATCAATTTATTAGAATTTATCTTATAAGAAATATCCATGTATGATTTTTGAAGTATTTCATAAGACTTAACTTTATCTATATTTATCTCTAAATTATCTTTTAATTCAGTTATTTCATCTATAGGCTTAAATCTTTCCATGTATTTGTAACCGTTAGATATTCTATTGTTTACTTCAAGATATTTATCATGTAGTATTTCCAAATTTTTGAGATAATTTGAATTTGATTCCAAGTTATTATATATAAATTTTAATTTTTCTAATCTTGTTTTATCTTCTTCTAAGTAGTCGAATTTTTTTAATTCATTTTCTTTTTCTGAAATTATATCTCTATTAAAATTTATTTCAGAATTTTTATTTCGGATTTCTTTAGATACTTCTCTGGTAGCTTTATCTAATTTATCGATATTTACTAATTTTCCTATTGCGTTTGCTTTTATAGAGTCAGTTTCTGATAATAAAAAAGAATTCTCTAATTGAGAAGAAATCAATATGTTGTATTTATCGTTGATTATATTGACTTTTTTAAATAAGAATATCTCTTGAATTTCGTGAGGTATTTCTTTTCCAAAATTTGTATATTCGTTTAATTCTTCGGTTTTAATTATATAATAGTTTTTATTGTTTTTTCTTCCTCTTATGATGAAATATCCATTGTCAAATACTATTTTTACTTCTACGTTCTTACAGCCATTTCTCATAAGTAAGTCTGCAGTATATTCATTGAATAATACCCACGATAAAGCCCTAATTATAACTGTTTTTCCACTATCTGAAGCTCCTGTTATTAAATTTACCTTATTAGAAAATTTGAAATGCCCAGTATCATATGATTGAAAATTTTCTAAATATAAATCAGTAATATACATTATTCTATTCTCCTAATAGCTTCATCGATTATTTTTTGATCGATATTCATAGTTTTTCCTATTGATTTGAGGTTTTTTCTTATATCGTATATTGGATTGCTTGATAGTGCTTTTAATTTTTCTCTTATATCTAGTATGCTTTGATTTTTTATCAAGTAAGGATTTTGAGACTTTTCAGGAAATATCTCATTTCCTTTTTTAGCACTCTTTAAATACACATCTCTTATTTCTATATCATCTTTTGTTAGTTCTAGTATCAATATTTTTGGAGTACGGTTTTTTTCGGATTCAGTATTGGTCATTCTGGCAATACTTCCAGGATTTGCAAAATATTTTTCGTTGACTTTTACAGTTTTAAATCCGGAATGATAATGTCCACTGAGGACTATGTCACAATCTGTATCCATAATTTGATCTATCAAAGTATATTCTACATTATCGATGAATTTTTTATACAATAAAAAACTGTGAATTACCAATATGTGATAATCAACTCCATCTAATCTTTTAGGATAATAATGTGATTTGTCAGATGAATCTATATCATTTACATAAGGCTGACCTGAAATTTGAACTTTCAATCCATTTTTTTCAAATATCAAAGGTTTGCCTTCTTCTATTAGTTTTAAAACATCTAGAGAATCAAATAATCCCATCATAGATCTATCTATTGATTTGGGATTATATCCATATATATCGTGATTCCCACTTATGATATAAATATTTTTTTTGAATGTTTGCAATAAATTTCCAAATTTTGAAGCCGTTTTGATTGCTACATCAGCCTTATCGAATAAATCTCCTCCATGCAGTATGACATCTACATTTTCATCAATGGAAATATCCCTTATTTCTTCTATTTTTTTGTAAAGTGATTGCTCATAGTTATCTATTCTAGAACTTGGATTTCTAGATTTTATATGAGTATCTGTAAAAAATAATATTTTCATAATATAAAATAAAGGGCAAGTATAACTTACCCTAATCTAATTCTTCCTCGCTTATTTGTTCATTTTCTGTATCTTGTAAATCTACATCAGCATCATTAAAGCTAAATCCATAGTATTCATAAGTCTTTTTCTTGATTTCAGCAAGAATTTTAGGATTTTCTTCCAAATATAATTTTGAATTTTCTCTTCCTTGACCTAATTTTTCTCCATTATAGCTATACCATGCTCCAGCTTTTTTGACGATGTCGCATTCAGTTGCAGAATCCAACAATGTACCTATTTTAGAAATTCCTTTGCCGTACATTATATCAAATTCTACTTGTTTGAATGGTGGTGCTACTTTGTTCTTGACTATTTTTACTTTAGTTCTATTTCCAACGATTTCTTCGCCTTTTCTGATTGTCTCACCACGTCTTATTTCTATTCTGACAGAGGAATAGAATTTCAAAGCTCTACCACCTGTTGTTACTTCAGGATTTCCGAACATAACGCCTACTTTTTCTCTCAATTGATTTATAAAAATTACTGTACAGTTGCTTTTTGATATAACACCTGTCAATTTTCTCAACGCTTGAGACATCAATCTAGCTTGTAAACCAACATGGCTATCTCCCATATCGCCTTCTATTTCAGCTCTAGGGACTAAAGCTGCAACAGAGTCTATTACTATTAAATCTACAGCAGCGCTTCTCACAAGGGATTCACAAATTCCTAAAGCTTGTTCACCTGTATCAGGTTGAGAAATTATAAGATTATCTGTATCTAGTCCTAAATTTTTAGCATATACAGCATCAAAAGCGTGTTCTGCATCTATGAAAGCAGCTGTGCCGCCAATTTTTTGAGCTTCGGCGATTACATGAAGAGCTAATGTAGTTTTACCTGAAGATTCAGGTCCAAATATTTCTATTATTCTACCTCTTGGCAATCCACCAATACCCAAGGCAACATCTAAATTTATAGCGCCAGTTGGAATTGCTTCAATATCTGTCTTGACTTGGTCACCCAATTTCATGACAGATCCTTTACCAAATTGTTTTTCGATTTTATCAAAAGCTTCTTTTAATGCTTTGTCTTTTTCTTTGTTATCTGTAAAATTCATTTAGTACCTCCATAAGGACATATGTTTGTCACACTAATTATAACATAACATTTGAACTTATTATATGTTTTCTAAATCTAAAACTTTAATATTTTTATAGATATAATCTATCAAGCTGATAACAGTTAAAACAATAGAAACATAATAAAAAATCATGTCAATTGGAAATCCAATTAGACTTCTAATATTAAACAATATCAAAACTATTGCTATGAATTGAGTCATTGTTTTTGCTTTTCCCCATATGCTAGCAGCTAATGTAGTTCCATTTGATGCAGCTAATATTCTAAATCCACTTATAGTCAATTCCCTTAGAACTACTATAACTACAGTCCATGCAGGTACTTTTGATAATTGAATTAAAACTATAAGTGCACTACAACTTAACATCTTGTCAGCTAACGGGTCCATGAATTTACCAAAAGTAGTCACTAAATTTTTTCTTCTCGCCAATTGACCATCGATGAAATCTGTTATTGCCGATATTGTAAATATTATAGCTGGAATATAGCTATCTGTTTTCAAAATTATAAGAGATATTACAAAAAAAGGTATCAAAATAACTCTTAATGTTGTAAATTTGTTGGCAATGTTCATATTAATCACGTCTTTCTAAATAATCTTTTGATATTAAAATCTTTCTTGGCTTACTTCCTTCACTAGGGCCAACTATTCCTTTTTCTTCCATCTGATCTATTATTCTACCAGCTCTAGCATAACCTATCTTCAATTTTCTCTGTAATAGAGAAATAGAAGCTGATTGTTCATTCAAAATAATTTCAATTGCATCATCAAATAATATATCAGTTTCAATATCATTATCGTCTATATTTTCAGATTTATCAATATCTTCTATTATATCTTCTTTGTAATCTGTTTTATTTTTTTCTATTAGAAATTTAACTACATTGTCCACTTCTTCATCAGATATAAAAGCACCTTGTATTCTGCTTGGTTTAGCCATAGATGAAGGGAAGAACAACATATCTCCTTTTCCTATCAGCTTTTCTGCACCAGATTGATCTAATATAGTTCTAGAATCTATCTGGCTACTAACTGCAAATGAAATTCTCGATGGAATATTCGCCTTAATAGTACCTGTGATTACATCTACGGTAGGTCTTTGAGTAGCTATTATCAAGTGAATTCCACATGCTCTAGCCATCTGAGCTAATCTACATATAGAATCTTCTACTTCATTTGCACTTACCATCATCAAATCACTCAACTCATCTATAATTATGACTATATACGGTAATTTTTCTAATTCTTGATCCTTATTTTTTTTGTTGTATGCTTTGATGTCTCTCACATGGTTTTCGGAGAAAATTTGATATCTTCTCTCCATTTCCCTTACTGCCCAATTCAAAGCTGCGCTTGCTTTTTTAGGGTCTGTTACTACAGGAATTGCAAGGTGAGGTATATTGTTATATATACTAAGTTCTACAACTTTTGGATCAATTAAAATCAATTTAACATCATTAGGGTTTGATTTGTATAAAATACTCAAGATTATCGTATTAATACAAACAGACTTACCACTTCCAGTTGCACCTGCTATCAATAAATGAGGCATTTTATCTACAGACGTTACTATACATTTAGCTGAAATATCTTTTCCCAACGCTATAGGCATCAAAGATTTTTCTTTTATAAAATTATCTGAAACTAAAATTTCTTTTAGCATTACGGAATTTTTTACATTATTTTCGACTTCAATTCCAACTACGGATTTTCCGGGAATCGGAGCTTGTATTCTAATTCCACTTGTCGCAAGTGACATCGATAAATCGTCAGCTAAATTTACTATTCTGGATACTTTTATGCCAGCTTTTGGCTGTAATTCATAACACGTTACAGTAGGTCCTTTATCTATTTGAACGACTTGAGCATCGATAGAAAAATCTTTTAGAGTATTTTCTATCATTTTAGCTTTTTCCATTACAAAATCGTCATCATCGTCTACATAAGTACTATTTTTTAATAATTCCAAAGGTGGGAATACGTAATTATTTCCAGGTACATTTTGACTGAAATCAATTACTGATAATTGTTCACCCGTTTCTTTTTCATTTGATTTGTAACTATTTACTTTTGGTTTGTCTACATTTGGTTTATCGATATTTTCCTTTGCTAAAAATTCTTTTTTATCTATTTTAGTATTTTCAGAAGGCAAGTTCTTCGAATCTATAATTTTTTTCGGAATTTTATTGTTTTTTGTTTCTTTTTTAATAGTAGACTTTGATTTTTTGTTTTCTTTTATTGATTTAGACAATTTTGAAAAACTTTCTTTAATCAATGCCCATAACTTAAGAAACATATCTTTTATCGTAATATTAAAAATCACAGATACAAGATAAATTCCAGCCAATACAATAGCCACATAACAGCCTATTAATCCAATAGCAGCATTTACTAAAAATGATATTATTGCTCCGATAGCTCCTATACCTGTATACTGATTGGCTAGTTGCATGTTTAGATTTATTCTTTGATTGATACTTAGATTTGGATTCTTAGATATATCTGATATGCACATAAAAAAAATTGTAATTGCAATAAGGCAATAACAAATTTTTTTTATTTTTCTTCCTTCATCTTCATTTATCATAGTAGAAATAGTGAAGATAATAGCCAGTAAAATGAAAGCATATGAAAATATACCAAAAGAGTTAAAGTATATGTTTTTGACTATAACACCTAAAACGCCAACTCTACTGCTAGCCATAAATATTATGGATAATATGAATATAGCTATTAAAATTATTTTTTTTGAAGAAGAGGATATGGCATTTGCTGATTTAGATGATTTTCTACGCTTATTATTATTTCTAGACATAATTAATAGCCCGTATGACCAAATCCGCCGTCGCTTCTATCTGTTTCATCTAGAATTTCGACTTCAATAAATTCTATTTTTTCATATTTTTGAAGTACCATTTGACATATTCTATCGCCTGATGAAATGGTATAAGATTCATTAGATAAATTTACAACTGGGATTTTTAATTCCCCTCTGTAATCACTGTCTATAGTTCCAACACAATTTATCAATGTGATGGCGTGTTTTATACTCAAACCACTTCTAGGTCTAATTTGTACCTCATAACCTTCTGGAATTGATATATATATTCCAGTAGGGATTAATGTCCTTTCAAGTGGTTTCAAAGTTATATCATCATCTATAAACGCCCTTAAATCCATACCACTTGATCCGATAGTAGAATATGATGGTAGAGGGTTATTAGATTTATTAATAATTTTAACTTTCATAATCTCCCCTTTTTAATTATAGTTGAGTATAAAAATACTCAACTATTAATCGGTTCTATTTTTCATTGTTTTCAGGATTTTTATCGAAAGATTTTCTTTCCTTTTTTTCTGGTTTAGGTAAAAGAGCCTTTCTAGATAAATTAAGTCTTCCTTGATCATCTATATCTGTTAATTTAACCATTATTTCATCATTTTCTTTCAAGACGTCTTCTACTTTGTTGACTCTCTCATGAGAAATATTTGAAATATGAAGTAATCCTTCTTTTCCTGGTAAAATTTCTATGAAGGCACCAAAATTCATTATTTTAGTAACTCTTCCTAAATATTTTTCTCCAACTTCTGGTTCTCTGATTATATTTTTTATCATGTCAATAGCTTTTTCTACATTTTCTTTTGATTCGCCAGAAACTGTTATTTTGCCATCATCGTCTGTATCTATTTTCACAGATGTTTCTTCTATTATTTTGTTAATTACTTTTCCACCTGGTCCAATAACTTCTCTTACTTTATCTGATGGAATATTTATAACCATTATACGAGGAGCGTACTTAGAAATTTCAGAATTAGGTTCACTTATGCATTCATTCATTAGTGATAGAATGTGAAGTCTACCAATTCTAGCTCTTTCCAATGCTTCTGTTAATATTTCTTCAGAAATGCCAGTTATTTTGATATCCATTTGTAGTGCAGTAATGCCGTCTTTAGTTCCTGCTACTTTGAAATCCATATCTCCTAAGTGGTCTTCTAATCCTTGTATATCAGATAAGATAACTACATTGTCATCTTGCTTTATAAGTCCCATAGCAATTCCTGCTACTGGTTCTTTTATAGGAACACCTGCATTTAATAAACTCAAAGTTGAACCACATACTGAAGCTTGTGAACTTGATCCATTTGAACTTAAAACTTCAGATACAACTCTTATTGTATAAGGGAATTCTTCTTCTGAAGGAATTACTGGCAATAAAGCTCTTTCAGCTAATGCACCATGTCCTATTTCTCTTCTTCCAGGGCTTCTTAAAGGTTTACTATCACCTACAGAATAAGGAGGGAAGTTGTATTGATGCATATATCTTTTATCTTCTTGTTCGATTAATCCATCTAATACTTGTGCATCAGAAGGAGTACCTAATGTAGTAACAGATAATACTTGAGTTTGACCTCTTTTGAATAATCCAGATCCGTGAGGTCTAGGCAAAATACCAACTTCACAAGTTATGTCTCTTATTTGATCTAATTTTCTATTATCAGGTCTTACATGATCTTCTAAAATCAAACGTCTTACTTCTGATTTTTCTAAATCATCGTAAATACCAGCTACTTCGCCTTTTATATCTTCATCGTATTTTTCAACAAAGTAATCTACCACTTTTGATTTTAAATCATTTACATGAGCTTCTCTATCTAGTTTATCTGCATTTATAATTACCTTTTTAAGATCTTCAAGACAATAATCCTTAACTTCAGCAATCAATTCTTGATTTTCTTCAGGTATGACGTATTCTTGTTTTGGCTTACCGCAATCTTTTTGGATTTCCTCTACAAATTCACAGATTTTCTTGATTTCTTCATGAGCAGTTAATATAGCTTTTAGAACTTGTTCTTCTGTTATTTTATTACATCCTGCTTCAACCATCATGATTGCATCTTTTGTACCTGCAACAGTAAGTTCTAAATCAGATATTTTTCTTTGTTCTTGTGTAGGGTTGATTATAATTTCTCCATCAATCATACCTACTGCAACAGATCCCGTAGGTCCTAAAAATGGTATATCTGATACACTTAGAGCGATAGATGAACCTATCATAGCTAATATGTCTGGAGTATTATCTTGGTCTACAGATAATGCTGTCGCTATTACTTGAACGTCATTATGATATCCTTTTGGGAATAATGGTCTCAAAGGTCTATCTATTAATCTAGCAATTAAAGTAGCTTTTTCACTAGGTCTACCTTCTCTTTTTATAAATCCTCCAGGGATTTTTCCCACAGAGTATAATTTTTCTTCAAAATCACAAGTTAATGGGAAGAAATCTACTCCTTCACGAGGTTCTTTTGAACCTACTACTGTAACTAAAATTACAGTTTCGCCAGATTGAATTAAACAAGCTCCGTTTGCTTGTTCAGCAACTTTTCCTATAGTTACTTTTAAATCTCTACCGCATAAATTGTATTCGTATTCTTTTATCATAAATTCTCCTTATAAACAAAAAGAGCGGAAATTCCCGCTCTTTAAAATTATCTTCTAATGTTTAATCTTTTAATTAAATCACGGTATCTTTCAATGTCTTTATTGCTAAGATATTTAAGAAGATTTCTTCTTTTACCGATCATTTTGAAAAGACCTCTTCTTGAATGATGGTCATTATTGTGAGTCTTTAAATGTTCAGTTAAATAGTTTATTCTGTAAGTCAATAAAGCTACTTGAACTTCAGGTGAACCTGTGTCGCCTTCTTTTGTTTGATATTCCTTGATTATTTGTTCTTTAATTTCTTTGTTATACATAATTTTCCTCCATATAATTATAATTCACAATTACAGTGATATCGTTGAGGTATCGAATATCAATGTAATAGTATTACTTATTTATTTTACCATATAATTTTCATATTGTAAATCTAAAATTTGATTTTTTGCAAAGTTATAATCATTTTTTAAATTTTCTATGAGTTCATTTTCTGAATTGAATTTTACATTTTCTCTTATCTTTTTCAAGAAAACCAAAATCAACTCTTTCCCGTACAAATCTCCTTTAAAATCCAATAAATTTGTCTCTATTTTCATGTCATTTTCGCTATAAGTTAAATTTTCTCCTACTGAAGTAATCCCCTTATATACTTTTGAATTGTAAATTACATTTGTGTAGTATACAGCAGAATAAGGCAATATATATCCATTAGAAGTTATATTGGCAGTTGGAAATCCAAGATTTCTTCCTCTATGTTTTCCATTTATAACAGTTCCTTTAATACTATAAGGTCTAAATAATAAATTATTTGCCTTTTCAATATTGCCATTTGTTATATAATTTCTTATAGTTGTAGATCTAATTTCCACATTATCTGAAAACTGATTATCTAAGATATAAAGTTTGTAATCAAACTTATTAGACAATTTTTGTAAATCTTCTACAGAGCCAGAAGCGTTTATTCCAAATCTAGAATCTTTTCCCACGATTAAATTTGAAAAATTTGTTCTAGATTTTATATATTTTAAGAAATCTATTGGATCCAACGAAGAGAAGCTTTTATCAAATGATTTTACAAAGCAATAATCCACATTCATTTTCTCTAAAATATCTATCTTATCTTGTGTAGATAATATATATTTAAAATTGTCATTTTGTAAATTTTCTAGTGTATGATTTTTAAATAGAAGTACACCAGAAGTTTTAAATTCTAGACATTTATTGATTAGCTTTTGGTGTGCCAAATGAAATCCATCGAAATTACCAAAAGTTATAGCATCGACGTTGAAAATTATATTGCTTTCATCTAAATCTATTATTTGCATATATTAAACACCTTATTCATCTTTAATAAATTGCTTTCTATAGACCCTATACCTATGAATCTATCTTTACATAAAACTTTTATATTTTCTATGTCTTCATGATCAACTTTAATTTTCACACCATTGGATATTTTTGTATATAACGAATCATCTAATTCTAATTCATCCATAAAAGGCAAGCTGTCATAAAGAGAAATACCTATATTTTCTAAATTTAGTTTTTCTAATGAAGATAACTTTACAGAATTTTTTATATCAAATCCAGCAGAATTAACTCTTATAAGTGATTTCATATAAGCTTTTCTGTCTAGACTTTTTGCGATATATTCAATTAGAACCCTTATATAAGTTCCTTTAGAGCATTTCACTTTGATTATACATGAATCTTCTAAAAGATACAAAGGTTCTATATCGTATATAGTTACCTTTCTAGATTTTCTTTTAATTTCTTTGTCATCTCTGGCGTATTCATATAGCTTTTTGCCATTTACTTTGACTGCAGAATACATAGGTGGTATTTGATCTATAGTTTTGCCTCTTAAATTTTCCAAAACTTGCAGTAATTTTTCTTTGTCATAGCTTTTCTCAGAAATTCCTGTTAATTTGCCTGATAAATCTAATGTATCAGTGCTAGCGCCAAACTTCATTTCAAATATATAAGATTTACCATAATTCATCAAATACTCAGTGATTTTTGTACCTTTACCTATTCCAAGCAAAAGAACACCGGTAGCATCTGGATCTAATGTACCGGAGTGACCTATTTTTTTTGTGTTAAAAATTTTTTTACAAATAGATACTACATCTTGAGATGTATATCCTTTTTCTTTAAATACATTTATTACGCAATCCATAATTATCTATTTCTTCTTTTACTTTCTTCAAAACGCTAGAGTAGTCTCCAAACAATTTAGTGGCAGCGGCATTTTTATGACCTCCTCCTCCTAAAGCTCTAGCTATTTCTCCAACATTTATATTTCCTTTGCTTCTTAGACTGACTTTGAATTCATCATTTGATTTTTCTTTTATAAAAACTGATATATCTATTTTATCTGTATCTCTAAAGATATTAATGACTCCATCTATATCTGAAGTTTCTACGTTGTACTTTTCTAATTGTTCTAATGATACACTTGAAATTGCTATTTTTTCTCGGTGAATTTCAGTACTTGATAAAATTTCATTTTCCAATAATTGTGCATCGAATTTTTTGGATTGATACACAGAATTATTGATTTGTAACATATCAGCTCCGTAGCCCATTAGTTTAGAAGATTTTTCTAATGTATCTTTTGTAGTAGCTGAATATAAAAATCTTCCTGTGTCTGTAGATATACCTGTCAATAATGATGTGGCTATTTGTTGATCTATAGGTAGATTTAGTCCATCTATTATATCAAATACAAGTTCACATGTAGAGCTATATCCTTTTTTTACGATATTTATATCTCCATAAAATTCATTGCTCATATGGTGGTCTATATTTACCCTAATATTTGCATTGTCAAATACATAATCTATTTTCCCCAATCTTTCATAATTTGCACAATCTAAGCAAATTATCATATCGACTTTTATATTTGCATTATCTGACAAATTATCTAAAAATGGTAAGAACTTTAAATTATCTGGTATTTTATCAAATTCTATAGGAAAAACTTCTTTTCCGTAACGAAACAAGCTATTTGATAAGGCTGTTAGTGAACCTAAATTATCTCCATCTGGATCTAAATGGGAAATGAGAGCAATTGAATTGGAATTATTCAATTGCTCTCTAAATTTATTTAATTCAACATCAATCGACATTTTCATCTTCCTCATGAATTGATTTTATAAGATTTTCAATATGCATTCCATGCTCACTTGTTTCATCTATTTTAAAAATCAATTGTGGTATATGTCTTAAATCTATGTTGTTTCCTATTTCCCTTTTTAAAAATCCTTTGGATTTATTTAGACCTTCAAGAGTTTCTTTTTTCTTATCGTCATCTCCAATTACAGCTACATAAACAGTAGCAAAACTCAAATCATTAGTTACTTTAACATCTGTAACAGAAACGTTGAGCTTATCAATTCTAGGATCTTTCAAAGAATTGATAATACAATTAGAAATTACCTTTTTTATTTCAGATGAAATTCTTCTTACTCTTTTTATATTCATAATACTCCTCTATCTTTGTACTTCATTTAGTACATATGCCTCGAAAACATCTCCAACTTTTACATCGTTATAATTTTCAAGTCCAACTCCGCCTTCAAATCCTTGAGTCAATTCTTTTACGTCATCTTTGTATCTCTTCAATGATGAGATAGGTCCTTCAAATATCAATATTTCGTCTCTAAGAAGTCTAACCATTGAATTTCTAGTTACTTTACCTGTATTGATATATACTCCTGCTACAGTTCCTACTCCAGGTACTTTGAAAGTATCTCTGACAGTAGCTCTTCCCAAAACTTCCTCTTCGAATTTTGGTTTTAACATACCGCTAATGGCATTTTTTACATCTTCTATTGCATCGTATATAACTCTATAAGTTCTAATTTCTATTTTGTCGTGTTTAGCTAAATCAAGTGCAACTTGAGTAGGTCTAACGTTAAATCCTATTATTATAGCATTAGAAGCTGAAGCTAAGTTTACATCTGATTCATTTATACCACCAACTGCACCGTGAATTATGTTTACTTTTACTTCTTCGTTGCTCAATTTTATCAATGATTGTTTAATTGCATCGATAGTACCTTTTACATCTGTTTTAACTATGATATTTAAATCTTTAGTTTCTCCATCTGAAATTTTTCCAAATAGATCATCTAAATTTACTCCAGATGATTTTATCATTTCTTCACGATTGTGTTCTTTGATTTTTTCTGCATAAGTTCTAGCTTCTTTTTCGTCTTTTACAGCATAAATCATATCGCCTGCTTCAGGTACTTCATTTAATCCTAAAATCAAAACTGGAGTAGATGGACCGGCTTTTTTTATAGGTTTTCCTTGATCATTAAACATAGCTCTTATACGTCCGCTAGCTTGTCCACTAAATACCATATCAGAATGTTTTAGAGTACCTTTTTGAACTAAAACTGTTGCAGTAGGTCCACGACCTTTATCTAATTGAGCTTCTATTATAGTTCCAACTGCTAATCTATTTGGGTTAGCTTTCAATTCTTCCATTTCAGCTACCATCAAGATCATTTCCAATAGTTCATCTATTCCTTGGCCTGTTTTAGCTGATACTGGAACTAATACTGTATCTCCGCCCCATTCTTCTGGCATCAATCCATTTTCTGCAAGTTCTGTTTTTACTCTTTCTATATTTGCGTTTTCTTTGTCTATTTTGTTTACAGCTACAATTATCGGAACTCCGGCTGCCTTTGAGTGGTTGATTGCTTCAACAGTTTGAGGCATTACTCCATCGTCTGCAGCAACTACTAAAACGCTGACATCTGTTACTTGAGCACCTCTACTTCTCATTGCAGTAAATGCTTCGTGACCTGGAGTATCTAGAAATACAATTTTTTTGTTATTTACTCTAATAGTATATGCACCAATGTGTTGAGTTATTCCACCAGCTTCTCCCTTTGCTACTCTTGAATTTCTTATTCTGTCCAAGATAGAAGTTTTACCGTGGTCTACATGGCCCATTACAGTAATTACAGGTGGTCTTTCTTTTAAATCTTCTTCTTTATCTTCAAAGTCTAAATTAAATACATCGTCATCGTCAAAGTTTTCAACTTTGTCTTGTTCCAATATAATGTTGAATTCTTCTGCAACTATGCTTGCAGTATCAAAGTCGATTTCTTGGTTTTGGGTAGCCATTATTCCCAATTCCATAAGTTTCATTATCAAATCAGTTATTGAAACGCTGATTTTTTCTGATAGGTCTTTTACTGTAATGACAGGTTGAATGACAAATGTTTTAGGCTCTTTAGGTTGATCTTGTTTTTTTGTTTCTTGAATATTTTTGTCGTTTGAGTCTTTTTTGTTATTTTTTCCGTTTTTATTATTTTTGTTGTTCTTATTGTGTTTGTTGTTTTTGTTTGAGCCAAAATTATTGTCTTCACTTTTGCTTTTGTTGTTTTTATTGATTTTATTGTCGAATTTTCTATTTTTCTTATTCATATGATAATCAGAAGATTCTTCTGAATCAAAATCATCAGTTTGATGTCTATGTTTTTTATTATTTTTGTTGTGCTTATTTTGTTCGTTATTATTTCCGTTTTTATTCATTTTATCCTTATTATTATCAGAAGATTTTTTATTTGAATTATCTTTCTTTTTATTTTCAGGTTTGTCAGAATTATTCTTATTTTTCTTTTCAAACTTTTTAGAATCATTGTCTGGCTTTTTGTTTTGAGAATAAAAAGATTTTACTTGTTCTATTTGTTCTTTATCTAAAGTCGACATGTGACTTTTTACATCTATATTCTTTTCTTTTAATTTATCGATCAAGTCTTTTGTTGACAAGTTTAATTGCTTTGCTAGTTCATATACTCTAATTTTATCCATTAAAAGACCTCCTTAGTTATTTAATCTTCTACATGGTTCTTTAACTCCTCGTATATTTGCGTGTCCACATTAGTCTTTAATACTTGGCTAAGTCGATTGTTTTTTTGTGCTTTATTTATGCAATTTATATCTTTGCATAAGTAAGCACCCCTGCCATTTTTCTTATTCGTCAAATCTACAGATACTCCATCGTCTTTATTAAAAACTACTCTAATTAATTCTTTTTTTGGTTTATTTTCACCACAAATAACACATTTTCTTAAAGGAATTTTTTTAGTTTTCATCTATTTCTCCAAAATATAAATTCATACTTTTATTCAGATTCTGTATTATCATCTGAAGCTGTAATAATATTTTCTATTTCGTTATCTTCTTCTATTTCTATATCGTCTATTTCGTTATTGTCTTCTGTATTCTCTATTTCTTGTGAGTCAGATTCAAGATCATCTTGTGATTGTTTTTTTGTGGCATCAAATGTTTTTTCTTTATCTTCTTGTCTTACTTCTATGCCATTATTTTCTAGGAATTCAACTTCTCCATCAAACTCTACAGATATACTTTCGTCTTCATATCCTTCTAGATATTGGTTTAATCCTTTGATATCTATTTTCCAGCTAGTCAATTTGGCAGCAAGTCTAGCATTTTGGCCTTCTTTACCTATAGCTAATGATAGTTGATCTTCTGTAACTATTACTCTGCATATCTTTTGAGCTTCGTCTACAAATACAGCTACTACTTCTGAAGGACTTAAACTATTTGCTATAAAAGTTTTGATGTCTTTAGACCATACAACTATATCTAATTTTTCTCCATTTAATTCATCTACTATAGCCTTAACTCTATTACCACTAAAGCCTACACAAGAACCTACAGGATCTACATTTTCATCATTGCTGAAAACTGCTATTTTTGTTCTAGAACCTGGTTCTCTAGCTATGCTGAATACTTCGACTACGCCTTCGTTTATTTCAGGAACTTCCAATTCAAATAATCTTTTTATCAATGCGTTATCAGCTCTTGATAAAATGATTTGAGCACCTTTAGGAGTGTTTTTAACTTCTTTTATATAAAGTTTTAATCTTTTATTCATAGAGTAATCTTCATTTTTTATTTGTTCAGAAGCTGGTATTATTCCTTCAACTCTACCTAAGTCGATATATACTATACCTCTTTCGATTCTTTGAACAGTTCCTGTGATTATTTCTTTTTCTCTAGTGATGAATTCATTGTATATAGTGTCTCTTTCAGCATCTTTAAGTTTTTGAATTACTATATTTCTAGCTGTTTGAGCTGCTATTCTACCGAAATTTTTAGGGGTAATTTCAATTTTTATTTTGTCACCTAATGTATATTTTGATTTTATGGATTTAGCTTCTTCTAGGCTGATTTCGGTATTTTTATCTTCAACTTCTTCAACTACTGTTTTGATTGCATATAGTGTTATTTTTCCATTTTCCCTATTAATTTTTACTTCTACATGACTTTCTTCGTTTTCGTGCTCTTGATAGTTAAAGTTTTTCTCGTAGCTTTTTATTAATGCTTTTTCTAAAGCATCAAAAACAACTTCTCTTGGTATTTTCTTTGTCTTCTCTAATTCATCAAGAGCTTTTATAAATTCGTTATTCATATTATCTCACCATCAATCGAATAAAGAAATTTTTATCGACGATATATTACTCCTTTCAATTTCTAAATCTTCTTTTTCTAATTCTAAAATTATCTCTTCGCTATTAAAATTCTTTAATATTCCTTTAAATTCTTTTTTTCCATTTACTTTTTGATATAGATTTACTATGACGATATTTCCAATATTTTTTTGGTAATCTTTATCTCTAGTGAATGGCTTTGTTATATCGACAGAAGCTATTTCTAAAAAATAAGGATCTGATATTGGATCTATTTCATCTAATTTATCTGTTATCCTATTATTAATCAACTCACAATCATCTAACGATATAAGTCCTTCATCTTTTTCAATGTAAAATGTTAGGATGTTTTTACCATCATTTTGAGTGTATTCAACATCGTAAAATTCGATACCCGTATCCTCAATTAAAGGTTTCAAATCATTATTCATCATATCTCTAAGATATTTCTTGTTCATATATCCTCCTTCTGTCAATTACTTAAATAAATAAGAGTGGGTACTCCCACTCTTAGCCTCAGTTTATTCTTGTATTATTATATCATACAGTAATTAAATAAGCAAATACAATCATCTACGTTTTCTTATCGATAATGGCTTATCTAAGATTTCTTTCATGATTATTGCTTTTTTTAAATCATCTACTTCTAATTCATCTTCTAAAATTTCTAAAATTTCATTGTGATTTTTAGCTTCTAGATAAGAACTATTGTAGTTTTCATCAATCAAATTATTATTCAAATCGACATTGCTATTATTGTAGTTTGATTCAGATGCAATGTCAGAATTGTTTTTTGATTTAAAATCATCTTTTGGTTTTGAATTTCTATTATTTTTTGTATGTTTTGTAGTGTTGTGCTTTTTGTCTTTTCTCAAATCTTCTAAAGTTTTTTTTCGAGATTTTTGTTTTTTATTTTGCTTTGGATTTTTTTTGAAAACTGACTCAAAGAAATAATTAATAATAGCAATCACAACCATAGAGACAATTATGGATTTCATTATTTATCGTCTCCATCTAATTTTTCTTTGCTTCCAGATATAGATTGTCTCATTTCAGTGTCACTCATTATATTTTTCATATTGTAATAATCAAGTACTCCGAGATTTCCAGATTCTAAAGCTTTTGCTATTGCTATAGGAACTTTTGATTCGCTTTCTACAACTTTTGCTCTCATGGCTCTTACTTCAGCTTTCATTTCTTGTTCTTTTGCAACGGCCATTGCACGTCTTTCTTCAGCTCTAGCTTGAGCTATTCTCTTATCTGCTTCAGCTTGATCTGTTTGCAATTTAGCTCCTATGTTTCTACCTACATCTATATCAGCTATATCAATTGATAATATCTCAAAAGCTGTTCCTGAATCTAGTCCTTTGTTCAAAACTGTTTTGGAAATAGAGTCAGGATTTTCTAATACCGAGGTATGAGATTCAGAAGAACCTACAGTTGTTACTATACCTTCTCCAACTCTTGCTATTATTGTCTCTTCTCCAGCTCCACCTATCAATCTTTCAATATTAGCTCTTACTGTAACCTTTGCTTTTACTACTACTTCAATACCGTTCATAGCAACTGCTGCTATATTTGGAGTTTCTATAACTTTTGGGTTTACAGATACTTGTACAGCTTCTAGAACATTTCTACCAGCTAAGTCTATTGCAGCGGCTCTTTCAAATTCCAATTCGATATCAGCTCTTTGAGCAGCTATCAATGCATCTACTAGAGTATTTACATTACCACCAGCTAAATAGTGAGCTTCTAGTTGATTTGTAGTTAAATTCAATCCAGCTTTAGTAGCTTTAATTAATGGGTTAATTATATTTTTAGGGATAACTCTACGCAATCTCATTCCTATAAGTTGAGATATTTTTACATGTACTCCTGAAAATTGAGCAGTAATCCATAATCCTACTGGAACGAATGAGAAAAATATTAATAAAAGTATTATTATCAATATTGGTATCAAAAATGTGATGTCAAAAGGCATATTAAATTCTCCTTACTATTATTTTAAAATCTTTTACTTCGCTAACAATTACTTCACAGCCTTTAGGTATAAAATCTCCACGTGTAATAGCATCTATGTATTCACCGTTTATTTCTACCTTTCCACTTGGACGTAAGGCAGTTATAGTAGTTCCTCTTTGGTCTAAATATTTTTTATTTGCCAATCTGTATGATTTGGAATTCGTTTCCTTCAATACAAGTTTATTGAATTTGCTAGAAGAAAATTCTTGACTGAAAAATATTAATATGAATAACACAGTTAAGATTACTGCAACCAATACTGTCAATATTGCCCAATATAGATTATTGATTATCATACTAACGCCTACAACCATTGCACAAATTCCAACCAGCCCTGCTACAAATCCACCGGGAATTATCAATTCCAAACCTATGAATAACAATCCTATTAAAAATATCAAGATACCTACTATATTGATATTTCCATCATTTAGATATGAAAATACAAATACAGAAGCAAAAACTATACTTAAAATTCCATATCTTACTTTGTTATCTGATAGGATAAGTAAAGAAAGGCAGATAAACGTTATTGTCAACAATAACATACTAAAAATGTGATTTGCTAAAATTCCCATATTTACAGAAGTTAACACCTCCTAAGTTTACTATGATTTAATTATATAATAAATGAACAAATAAAAAAAGATTCCCAATTAGGAATCTTTTGATAAAATTAGAAATTTCTTTTTTTTCTTCTTGCTGCTTCAGATTTTTTCTTTCTCTTTACACTAGGTTTTTCATAGTGTTCTCTTTTTCTATATTCAGATAACACTCCAGATCTAGCACATTGTCTTTTAAATCTTTTAATAGCATTATCTAGTGATTCATTTTCTCCAACTCTGATTTCTGACATGGTTTCCCTCCCCTCTTTATCGCAATAACGTCTACAAAAGAGCAGATTTTATACCACAATAGTATACCACAATATAATTAAAAAAACAATAAATATTTAAGGCCAGTTAAGTTTTTTCTTACCTAATACATGAAAATGCATGTGATTAACAGTTTGTCCACCGTCTTCACCACAATTATTAACTATTCGGTATCCTGTTTTATCGATATTTAACTCTTTTGCTAATTTTGCGATTACTTCAAATATATGACCGACTATCATAGAATTATCTTCATTAATCTCATTTGCTCCAGTTATATGCTGCTTTGGAATTACCAAAAAATGAACCGGAGTAATTGGATTGATGTCGTAAAATGCATATACTAAATCATCTTCATATATCTTTTTCGAAGGTATTTCACCATTCACTATTTTACAAAATACACAGTCCATAACTCGCCTCCGACAAGTATTATATCAAAAAATATTCAAATATTCAATTAGTCACACACGAGTTCTTCATCTTCTCTTCTTGTACAAATGACATCTATTATTTTATTTGAGAGATTTTTATTGTATTTTCTTTTTACTCTAATGTAATTTTTAGTATATCCTTTTATATAACCGTCGTCATTTTTAGCTTCAAACAAAACTTGTATTGGTTTGTTGAGCATATTATCTAAAAATTGGTCTGTATAGTATTTTGATTTCTGGATAAGTTTTTGACTTCTGTCTTTTTTTATGGATCCAGAAATTTGATTTTTCATTTTGCTGGCTACAGTACCTTTTCTATTTGAGTATTTAAAGACGTGAATTTTAGAAAATTTTATTTCATCTACAAATTTCATAGTGTCTTCAAAATCCTCATCGGTTTCACCTGGAAATCCGACTATGATATCAGTTGTTATCGCTGCATTTGGGAAATATTCTCTGATTAGATTTACAGTGTCTTTGTATAATTTGGTGTCGTATTTTCTATTCATAGATTTTAGAATTTTATCTGATCCACTTTGAACGGATAAATGAAAATGGTCGCAAATTTGATTTACTTTAGATAATCTTTCTAGAAAATCTCTGTCTACTATTCTAGGCTCAAGTGAGCTAAGTCTTATTCTTTTTATATTTTCAATTTGACCTACATCTTCAATTACGTCTATCAATCCGATGTTTTCTTGCAAATCTCTTCCATATGAAGCTACGTGTATACCTGTCAATACAATTTCTTTGAATCCATTATCTGCTAGTCTTTTAGCTTCTAATACTATATCTCTAATATTTCTAGATCTTATAGGTCCTCTAGCATAAGGAATTATACAATAAGAACAGAATTGGCTACAGCCTTCTTGGATTTTTATATATGCTCTTGTCATTGAATGTTCTGTATTGATGGTTAATTCTTCAAATTCTTTATTTTTACTGATATCTTCTACTTTGTTTATTATTTCATCAGTTGTTTTTGCTTTTTCACACAATTCTACAATCTTATCTCTGTATTTTGTGCCAACTATTACATTTACTCCATCTATATTTTTAATTTCTTCAGGGCTAACTTGTGAATAACATCCTACTACAGCTATTATCGCATCTTTGTTTTGAGATTTTATTCTTGAAATTTGTTGTCGGCTTTTTCTATCGGATAAGTTTGTAACTGTACATGTATTCAATACGAAAACGTCACAGTCGTAGTCATCTGTTATTTCGTATCCGCTTTTTACAAATAATTCTGACATCGCTTCTGTCTCGTATTGATTTACTTTGCATCCTAAAGTAGAAAATTTTACTTTTTTCATCATCCTATATCACCTAATTCATATTGTAAAATACTCAAAGCACATATTGGAGCTGTATCTGCTTTTAAAATTCTATTTCCTAAAGATACAGATATATATCCTTTTTCTTTTAATAATTCAATATTAGAATCGGAAAATCCTCCTTCAGGGCCTATAACTATGTTGATATTATCATTATATCCCTTAAGTGCATCTTTCAAACTTTTGTCTTCATTTTCATAAAACACTAGATTTAAACTGTCATCTGATTTTTCTATGTCTTTTATATTCAAAAGTCCTTCTATTTCAGGCACATAAGTTCTTTTAGATTGTTTGGAGGCTTCTAAAGCTATCTTCTCATATCTAGTTTTTCTTTTATTCCATTTATTTTTATCTAATTTTACAACTGTTCTTTCAGTTTCTATGAATACAATTCTATTTACTCCTAGTTCAGTTGCTTTTTGGATTATATAGTCGTTTTTATCGGACTTTAATATAGCTTGGTATAAAGTTATATTCAAATTTGATTCATATTCTACGCTGTCTTCTCCAGTGATTTTGCAGATAATTTCATTTGGCTTTATTGATTCGATAACTGTGACGTAAATTTTATCATCTATTACTTGGTGTATTATATCCCCTACACCTAATCTTAGGGAATTTTTTATATGATTATAATCTTCTCCACGAATTAGTATTTTATCGTCTATTTTATCATTTTGATTTCTGAAAGTTCTATACATTTTTTAACCTGCTAACAACGCTAATCCATTCACCTTTTTCATCTATAGCTATTATTTCAAATCCGTTATTTTCCAATATGTTAACTATTTTTTCTCTTTGAGTATTGATAAGTCCGGAACATATAAACACTCCATTATCATTTAAGACGGTATTTAGATCTGGAATCAGTATTTCTAATACGTTCAATAAAATATTAGCTATTACAATATCGTATTTTCCCTCTACTTTATCTAATAGTGATCCTTCTACTGATTGTATATTAGTGATTGAGTTTAATTTTGAATTTTCCACAGTTGCTTCTATCGCCAATGGATCTATATCGGTAGCAAATACTTCTTTTGCATTTAACTTTGATGCAACTATAGATAATATCCCTGACCCGCATCCGATATCTAGCACTTTTTTATTATCTAAACCTATGCTTTCTAGTTCTTTTATGCAAAGACTTGTAGTTTCATGTAATCCTGTGCCAAATGCCATTCCAGGATTGATTTCTACGATTATTTTATCCGTATCTTCTACATCTATCCAATTCGGTTTAATCAAGATATTTCCTATGCTAAATGGCTTGTAGTATTTTTTCCATTCATTAGCCCAATCCATATCTTCTAGTACGCTATTTTTATTTATTTCGACTTTTATTTTGTTGTTTGACGCAAAATCTTCTATGGATTTTTTTATTAAATCATAGTCAATTTCGTCTTCTTTGTAAAATGCTTTTATCACTACATTATCGTGATATTCAAATTCATCTTCGTCTAATACAACCCAATAAGGCTGATCTTTTTTGAAATCTACAATATCTTGATAATCTTCTATTTGCAAATTTTCAATTCCTAAATCGTACAATATTGACGATATTATCTCATCGTATCCATGTGGACATTTAATATCAAAGCTAAACCATTTTTCCATTATTCAAACATATCCTTTATCTTATCAAATATAGATTTTTTTTCATTTACTTCCAATTCTTGATTCATGCTTTTTGAAAAATCTTTTAATTTTTCTTTTTGCTCTTTGTTTAAATTTTTAGGAACTATGATTTTGACAGTAAATAAAATATCTCCTCTTGAATCTGAATTTAGGAAAGGTACTCCTTTAGATTTTAATTTAAAAGTCGTGTTTGGTTGTGTACCTTCAGGTAAATCAAATTCTTCGATGCCATCAAGTGTTGGAACTTGTATTTTAGCACCTAAGACAGCTTGGGCATAAGTGATAGGCATATCGAAAACTATATCGTTATTTACTCTTTTGAAGAATTCATGTTCCTTTATTTTTATAATAACATATAAATCTCCATTAGATCCATTATTCTCTCCTTCGTTTCCTCCGCCTTTTACGCTCATTATAGCGCCATTGTTTATGCCTTTAGGTATAGTTATGCTTATTGTAGTGCTTTTTGTCTCAAATCCAGTTCCATGGCAATTTTTACATTTTTCATCTATTATATAGCCATCTCCATGGCATTTGTCGCATTGAGTTTGTTGTGAAAAAATTCCGAAAGGAGTTCTTCTTGTCTCGTTGATTACTCCTGTTCCATTACATTTATCACAAGTTCTTCTTTCTGTGCCTTCTTTTGCCCCTGAGCCATGACAAACGTGACATTTCACACTTTTCTTATAAGTTACTTCCTTTTTGGTTCCGTTTATAGCATCTTCAAAATCGATCTCGACTTCCATTTGTATATTAGATCCTCTTTTAGGGGCATTTGGGTTTCTAGAATATGATTGACGACCGAAACCTCCAAATATATCTCCAAAGAAATCGCCAAATATGTCACCTATATCCGAGAATCCTCCACCTGCATTTTGATTAAATATTTGATCGCCGTACATATCGTATTTTTTACGTTTTTCTTCGTCGCCCAAGACTTCATATGCAGCGTTTATCTCTTTGAATTTGCTTTCCGATTCAGGATCACCACCGTTTATATCAGGGTGATATTTTTTAGCTAATTTTCTATATGCTTTTTTTATTTCATTTTGAGTAGCGTTCTCGTTTACTTCGAGAATCTCATATAAATTTTTCATCATTCACCATCCTAAACTATTGACCTATTTATTTTACTAAAAGATACAAAAAAATCAAGGGGTAAGAAACTTACCCCTTAATTAAGAGAGATGTCAATTATTTATTTTCTTCATCATCTACAACTTCGTAATCAGCATCTACAACATCGTCATCTTGTTTTTGTTGTTGATTTTGAGCTTGTTGGTTTGTGTTTTCGTATAATTTAGAGCTCAATTTGTACATTTCTTGAGTTAAATCATCAGTTTTTTGTTTGATATCTTCGTTATTTCCTGAATCAACTATAGATTTCAATGCATCTATTTTAGCTTGAACATCTGATTTTTCAGATTCGCTAACTTTGTCTCCTAGATCTTTTATTGTCTTTTCAACTTGGTAAATTACTGATTCTGCATTGTTTTTAGTTTCGATAGTTTCCTTTTTGTTTTTATCTTCTTCTGCATATTTGCTTGCTTCATCTACTTTTCTCTTGATTTCTTCATCACTCATTTTAGTAGATGATGTTATTGTCATTGCTTGTTGTTTTCCAGATCCTAAGTCTTTTGCACTTACGTTTACTATACCATTTGCATCTATATCAAATGTTACTTCGATTTGAGGTACTCCTCTTGGAGCAGCAGGAATTTCTGTCAAGTTGAATTGTCCTAATAGAGTATTGTCTTGTGCCATTTCTCTTTCGCCTTGAAGAACTTTTATTTCTACTGATGTTTGACCGTCTGCAGCTGTAGTAAATACTTGAGATTTTTTAGTTGGGATTGTAGTATTTCTTTCTATCAATTTAGTACATACTCCACCTAGAGTTTCGATACCTAATGATAATGGAGTAACGTCTAATAATAATAGATCTTTTACTTCTCCTGTCAATACACCACCTTGTAATGCAGCACCTAATGCAACACATTCATCTGGGTTGATGTCTTTTTGAGGGTTCTTTCCAATTAATTTTTTAACAGCTTCTTGAACTGCAGGTATTCTTGTTGAACCACCAACTAACAATACTTTTTCTATGTCTGAATGGCTCAAACTAGCATCTTCTAATGCTTGTCTAACTGGAGTTAATGTTTTTTCAACTAAATCAGAAGTTAATTCATCAAATTTAGATCTTGTAACATCCATGTTTAAGTGAACAGGAGTTCCATTAACTGCTGAGATGAATGGTAAGTTTACATTTGTAGATACTCTTGTAGATAATTCTTTCTTAGCATTTTCTGCAGCATCTTTTAATCTTTGTTTAGAAGTAGGGTCTTTTCTTAAATCAACTCCATTTTCTTTCATGAATTCATCAGCTAGATAATTTAATAATTTTTCGTCGAAGTCATCTCCACCTAATTTGTTATTTCCTCTAGTTGCTAATACTTCGAATACTCCATCTCCAACTTCCAAGATAGATACGTCGAATGTACCACCACCTAAGTCGTATACCATAACTTTGTGTTGATCAGCTTCTTTGTCTATACCATAAGCTAATGCAGCTGCTGTTGGTTCGTTTATAATTCTTTTTACATTCAAACCTGCGATTTTACCTGCGTTTTTAGTAGCTTGTCTTTGAGAGTCTGTGAAATATGCAGGAACTGTTATAACTGCTTCTGTAACTTCTTCTCCAAGATAGCTTTCAGTATCAGCTTTTAATTTTTGTAAAATCATAGCAGAAATTTCTTCTGGTGAATAATCTTTTCCGTCGATGTTTACTTTATAATCAGTACCCATTTCTCTTTTTATAGAAGTAACTGTTCTATCAGGGTTAGTGATAGCTTGTCTTTTAGCTGTTTCTCCTACAAGTCTTTCTCCGTCTTTTGTGAATGCTACTATAGAAGGAGTAGTTCTGTTACCTTCTGAATTTGGAACTATTACAGATTCTCCACCTTCCATAACTGCTACAGCTGAATTTGTTGTACCTAAATCTATACCTATTATTTTACTCATTATTGTTCCTCCTTAAAATTATTTTATTTACTAACTTTAACCATTGCTGGTCTAATGCATTTATTATTTAATGAGTATCCTTTTTGGAATACTTCTAATATCGAATCAGCTTCTTTGTCGCTGTCTTCTGTGATAACAGCGTGATGATAGTTTGGATTAAATTTACCTGAGCAATCAACTTCTTTTAATCCAAAACTACTTAATGTATCGACTAAGTTGTTTCTTATTAAATTTACTCCATTAAAAAACTCGTCTTCTTCTTTTTTACTAGAAATAGCTCTATCTAAATCATCTAATATTGGCAAAAGCTTCATTATCAAAGTTTCGTTGGCTAATTCTATCGATTGTTGTCTTTCTCTATTTGTTCTATTTTTATAATTGATGAAGTCAGCTTGTAATCTTTTTAGTGAGTCTTTTAAACTTTCTACTTCTGATATTTCATCTTGGTTTTCTTCTGATTTTTCATCGATTTTTTGTTCTTCTTCTGTTATCTCTGATTCCACATTTGAATCTTCAGTGGAATCTGGATTTAAATTTTCATTAATATCTGTCATAATAATCCCCCCTACTAATTGAGCTAACAATTCTTCTGGATAATTTGAACATCGACCTTATCGATAATTCATAATCCATTCTCATTGGTGCTATAATTGCTATTACTCCAATGTTGTTTTTGTTAAAAGCGTAAGAACTTTTAATAATTGTATTCTCGCTCAAAGCTTTTTCAAAATTTTCACTTCCAACCTTTATATCGAGAAAGTTATTATCTGAGCTTAATATCTTTATGATTGTGTTTTTGTCCTCAAGGCATTCTATTAAATTCTTCGCTTTATTCAAATCGTTGTACTCTTCATATTTGAAAATATGCGATAGACCTTCTACAGAAACGTACATTGAAGATAACTTATTTTTTTCGTTTTGTACTATTTCTGCAATTGCTTCGTTTAATAAAGAGTTAGATTCGTATTTTGAAGAAAATTCATTCAAATTATCATAAACATCAGATAATCTTGTGTTCAAAAATAATTTTTTCAATAAAAAATTTATTTTTTGAAGCTCGTTAGTGCTTATCTCTTTGTTGGACGATATCAAAGTATGATTTAAATCGCCACAATCGTATAAAGTTAGAAGCACATAATTGAATTTGCTAATTGGTAATAACTCAATATGTGATAGTTTCATATCATCTGATTTTTTCAACATAGATATAACTGGATATTGAGTAATCTCAGAAATAAATTCAGACGATGATTTGATCAATTTCTCTGGTTCTAATATTCTCTGATACGATTTATACATTGGAATTATCGATGATGACGAATCATCATTTTTATATAAATTGTCGAGAATAGTGTTGACATATAATCTGAAAGCTTTCTGAGAAGGAATTCTTCCCGACGATATGTGAGATTGTATGAGATAACCTAAATCATCTAAATCACTCATTTCATTTCTGATAGTAGCAGGGCTAAATCCTATGCTATAATTTTTTGACAAAACTCTAGAACCTATCGGCTGAGCTGTTTTTATATAGTTATCTATTATAGCGAGCAAAATATTTAATTTTCTTTCGCTTAAATTTACATCCAAGACCTCACCTCTTTTATTAGCAGCCTATTACCTTGAGTGCTAATAAGATTATACAACTGTAAATATGAAATGTCAAGCGTTAATACGAAATATCTACAAAAAAAGAATTAGATACAAAAAAACCCTTATCTGTAAAATTTATTTCATCATTTTTTAATTCCAATAGTCCATTTTTGATCCAGTTTTCAATCATATTTTTGTTCTTTTCGTATAAGTCAATTCCAAATTTATTCTTATAATCTGTCAAATTCAATCCTTCTTTTAACCTCATATTGGTTATGATGTATTCAAATTTATTTTTAAATTGATCTATGGATTCTTTGAATTCTATTGGCTTTAGATTTTTTTGGATTTTTGATTTGTAATTTGGATAGAAAAATTCGTTTGTATATCTTGTATTTTCTATATATCCTGATGAAGATAATCCAAATCCATAATAGTTTTCATCTCTCCAATATATCTTATTGTGTTTGGATTCGTATCCTTTTTTGGTAAAATTCGATATTTCGTAGTGTGTGTAGTCATCTAATCCTCTACATATTTTCATATACATATCAAATTCCATATCATCGTCTCTATTTGAATCTTTGTATTTTTTATAGAATTTTGTGCCAGGTTCAAGTATCATATTGTACCACGATACATGATTTGGGTTTAATTTTTTTATGTTATTGATATCATTATCTATAGATTTTAATGTTTGATTTGGAATTGCAAATATCAAATCTATAGATATGTTATCTATTTTTCCATTTAACATGTCAAAACAATTATACACGTCTGACACTTTGTGGTTTCTTCCAATAAATGAATTTAATTTATCATCAAAACTTTGAACTCCAAGAGATATTCGATTGATTCCAATGCTTTTATATTCTTCTATTTTTTGTGGTGTTAAAAATTCTGGATTACATTCTATCGTGAATTCTTGAATATCAAGCTCAAAATACTCTTCTAACTTCCTGTAAATATTCACTATATAATTTGAATTCACTAAATTGGGAGTTCCACCCCCTATATAAATAGTGTCGATTACTTGACTTTTATCCTTGTACATTTGTATTTCTTTTTCTAATAGATGAAAGTACTCATCTATTCTGCTGTACTGCTTGGTCATTGTAGAAAAATCGCAATAATTACACTTGTATGCACAAAAAGGGATGTGGATGTATATTCCTTTCATATTTCCTCCTAAAAAAATAAGCCAAACATGAGCTTGGCTTAAAATAATTATTTTTCTTCATCGTATTTTAAAACTGATAGGAATGCTTCTTGAGGTACATTTACATTACCTACAGATCTCATCTTCTTCTTTCCTTCTTTTTGTTTTTCTAATAATTTACGTTTTCTAGTAATATCTCCACCGTAACATTTTGCCAACACGTCTTTTCTGTAAGCTTTTACAGTTTCTCTGGCTATTATTTTACCGCCTATTACTGCTTGTATAGGAATTATAAATTGATGTCTAGGAATTTCGTCTTTTAATTTTGTAACTATTTTTCTAGCTCTTTCGTATGCGGAATCTTCGTGCACAATTATAGTTAAAGCATCTACAGTTTCTGAATTAATCAAAAATTCTAGTTTTATAAGATTTGATCTTTCGTATCCTACAAGTTCATAGTCTAATGATGCATATCCTCTAGTTTTTGATTTTAATGCGTCATAAAAATCGTATATTACCTCGTTAAGAGGAAGTTTGTATTTTATGCTAACTCTCTTTTCGTCGAGATAATTCATGTCTATAAAAGTACCTCTTTTATTTTGACAAAGTTCCATTATAACCCCAACATAATCTGTAGGAGTCATTACGTCAGCAATTACCATAGGTTCTTCTACGTAATCTATTTTAGTAGAGTCTGGGAAATTTGTTGGATTTTGGATGTCTGTTTCTTTTCCATCTTTTGTATGAACTTTATATATAACGCTAGGAGCTGTGGCTATTATATCTAAGTTAAATTCCCTATCCAATCTTTCTTGGATTATTTCCATATGAAGTAAACCCAAGAATCCACATCTCAATCCAAATCCTAAAGCTATAGAAGTCTCATTTTCAAATGTAAGAGAAGCATCGTTAACCTGCAATTTTTCTAAAGCATCTCTAACAGAATTAAAATCTTCTCCTTCTGCAGGGTATATTCCGCAATATACCATAGGAGTTACTTTTTTATATCCTTCTAATGGTTCGGATATAGGATTTTCTTTGTCTGTTATAGTATCACCTACTCGAGCATCTTTTACATTTTTTATACTGCATACTACATAACCTACATCACCAGCGCTTATTTTGTCAGTGCTAACCATTGAAGATGAAGTATATCCACATTCTGTAACTTCAAATGATTTGTTCGTAGACATCATTAGTATTTTTGATCCTGGTTTTATACATCCATCAAATACTCTTACATATACTACTACTCCCTTGTATGAATCGTAATACGAATCAAATATCAAGGCTTTTAGAGGTTTGTCACTGTCTCCAACTGGTGCAGGAACATTTTCTACTATATCTTCTAACACATCTATAATGTTAATTCCTTCTTTTGCAGAAATTGCAGGTGCATTTTCTGCATCCAAACCAATAATATCTTCTATTTCTTTCTTTGCAAAATCAATATCTGCACTTGGTAAATCTATTTTATTGATTACTGGAAGTATTTCAAGATCTTGGTCTAATGCTAGATAAACATTTCCTAAAGTTTGAGCTTCTACACCTTGAGTAGCATCTACAATTAGGACTGCTCCTTCACAAGCTTTCAATGATCTACTAACTTCATAATTAAAATCCACATGACCTGGAGTATCTATCAAATTTAGATTATATGTGTTGCCATCTTTTGCCTTATAAAACAATTTTATAGCTTTTAATTTTATAGTTATACCTCTTTCTCGTTCCAAATCCATCGAATCCAAAACTTGTTCACTCATTTCTCGATGAGTTAGCATACCTGTTGTCTCAATTAACCTATCGGCTAATGTAGACTTACCATGATCTATATGTGCAATTATTGAAAAATTTCTTATAAATTTTTTATCTGTTTTCATACATTCTCCTAAATAGAACCTATTCTTTCGATAGGGAATAATTTAAAAAAAACAACCCCGGTGATAGATTTTTTATTGATAGGTCCTGTATATTTACTGCTACTGTAATTATCACTATCTCTATTATCTTCTATTACAAAATATTCGTCACTATCTAATACCCATCTTTTGTTATTAAGATTTCTCGATTTTTGTAAAAATACGTATGGTTCATAAATCTTATTTCCGTTGACAAATACATCGTCGTTTATGATTTCGACAGAATCTTTAGGCATGCCAATTACTCTAGCTATGTACCTATTTGATTCTTCATCTGTGAATTCTACTACATCTGTTTTTTTTATGTAGTTTGTAAATTTATTTAATTTATTTATGAGAACTACGTCGCCGTTATTCAAATTAGGACTCATATTTGAGTCTGAAATAACTCTAATATCTAAAATGAAATATTTTATCATAAATACGACAAACAATAAGACTAATATTGAAAAAATCCAATTAGATAGCTTAGAATTCATAATTTTTTTCATAACATCACCATTCTTTACTTGATAATTATAACATAATATATAATTAAAGTGCTAGATGACTTGAAAAAAATGATAAATTAGTATATAATAATAACACTGTTCTAAAATAAAGGAGGGATATAATGGCAAACATTAAATCAGCTATCAAAAGAATCGATGTTACTAAGCTTGAAACAGCTAGAAATAAATCAAAGAAATCAGCTATCAAAACTTTGATTAAAAAGTTTGAAGCAGCAGTTGAAAAAAATGACAAAGAAGATGCTGCTAAATTATTCAAATTAGCTGCTAAAAAGATCGATAGAGCCGCTACTAAGAATACAATTTCTAAAAATAGTGCTGCAAAAAAAGTTAGTAGAATGGCAAAAGCATTGAACAAATTATCATAGTAATAATGTAAAGGATCCATTACATTATTAAATAAAGGTTGAAATCTCAACCTTTATTTTTTTGCCAAAATTTGCATTATGCTATTTTCTAAATAAAATTTTGAATCTACAGGGCTAGATTTTAGAGTAGTTTCTACAGAATAAAGCTTGTGAATTGCAAATCTTAGCTCGTTGTATCTCCAATTTTTTACAAATTGTTGTATCTTTTTTAGTTCGTATTGTGATATTTTGAGTTTTTTCAAAATTTGACTTTGAGAAAATTTTAGTCTCATTAATTCCTTAGTGTACAATAAATTTCTAAATAATCTTATAATCATATGAAAAGTTTTGAAGACATCTGTTTGATCTTTTATTATTATATCTAAATAGTATATGGTTTTTGATAAATTTTTAGATGCTATCGAATCTGTCAAATCAAAGATATTTTTATCGTATTGATTTATCAAAGAATTCAAATCATCTTCAGTTATTTCTTCCCCTTCGATATTTTTGAATTTTTCTAATTCATTATTTACATCTACTAATGTTTTGTCTGAATTTTTAATCAAATACAACGAATATTCTATAAAAATATCTACTATTCTATTGCTTATTTTTTTGCCACTTAAGTAGTGGATTATATAAGATTTTAATTGATTTCTATTTAATTTATTGAATTCTATTACATTTCCATTGTTTGAAATTTCCTTGAATAATTTTGACTTAAACACATTTTCTGAAGTCGTTATAATTATTAAGCTATATTCGGGTATATCTTTTATATATGATATTAGAGAATTTATAGAAGATTTATTTTTTGAGATACCTGTTTTGGTTAAGTCGCAATTCTCCAATAATATCAATCTCTTGTCGCTAAACATTGGGATAGTCTCACAAGAAGAATATATATGCTCAAAATCTGATATATCATACTTGTCAAAATTTTGAACATGATAATAATTTTTGATTAAATCCAAATATTTTTCTATGTAAAATTTCTCTTCACCGTGTATTAGAACTATTTTGGATAGCATATTATTATCTAATTTTTGTTTTGCCAATGAAAAATCCATTATCAATTCTCCTGCTCTTATAGTATAGTAATATTATTATAACCGAAATCAAAGAGTTTTGCTCTTTGGCTATAAAATGAATTAAAGAAAATTTGTCTCTATTAGCTTTTAAGGAGTTCATTAAAACACTAGATACTATTTCTATGTTTCCATCTAAATCAGTTCTTTTCACAGGAATATCTAAATTTTCTAACTTATCAATAGTTTCTGGACTAGGATGATTATAACTATTTCTCAAGCCTACAGATATTACTGCAAGTTTTGGATTTACCTTTTTTAAAAAACTGATATCTGAACTATTTTTGCTACCATGATGAGAAATTTTCAGTATATCTGATTTTATATTATAATTAGCTAAATTTTTTTCGTAATTTTGAGAAATATCTCCTGTAATCAATACTGATAAATTATTTACATATAGTTTATATACCACTGAATTATCATTTTCTTCATTTGAAATTGGATTGTGAAATATTTTTAATTTAATATTGTCAATTTTAAATTTTTCCCCATCGCTTACTGGAATATATTTATTATTTTGATTATATTTTGCCCTTAGTATATGGTTTCCGCCATTTCTAGATAATACGACAGGATTATATGATCTGTTTATTTCTATTAAATTTTTGCTATGATCTTCGTCAAAATGGGTTAAAAATACGTATTTTAAATTTCTAACACCTATCTTTTTTAAATATTCTACTAAATATTCTCCAGATTTATCATCGTCCTTATAAGATCCACCTGTATCAATCATGAAAGATTCATTTATCTGCCTAACTAAAATACAATCACCTTGACCTACATCCACGAAATTTATAATGGATATCGGATTTATTATACTCAATATTAATGGAATGAACATTGCCATTGCCAACATATTAGTCAATATTTTCTTATTATAATCATTTAACAATTTTACATAGTGCCAATTGTAGATAGTAAACAATATACAATAAAAACATATGGACATTATGATGCTAAAACTGATTAAATTATGAGTATGAATGTGCAGAAGAGATATTGTAGTCATCATATAACCTAATAATTTCAAAAGCAACTTTGAAACAAGGACAAAAATATAGTTTATTTTATTTGGTATTAAAAGTACAATGAAAGAACATTGAATAATCAAAGTAAACACAGGTAATAATATAGTGTTTCCAATTAAAAAACCAAATGAATATTCATTGAAAAATCTTAATTGTATTGGTATTAACATAATATAAATTGCAAATGAAAATATCAAATAATTATATATAGGCTTTTTCTTTTTTCTTATTTTAGGATATAAGTAAATAATTGTAAAAGTAGCTGCAAATGAAAATAAAAATCCAGCATCGAATAGATTATACGGATTGAGAATCAACAATATGATTGCTGCTATTGATAAATTATTGAGATCATACCAATCGATTTGCAATTGGTTAGATAATTCTACAATAAATAACATTATAAATGCTCTTAAAATAGAGGCAGGAAATCCAACTACATAAGCATATAATCCTATCAAAATTATGGAAATCCAAGCTATAATTTTTCTATTTACGTTGAAAAGACTTAACAATTTATTGATAGTTCCATAAATTATCAATATGTGAAGACCACTTATAGCAAATACGTGACTTATTCCAAGAGATTTCATATCATCTTTGTAATTTTCGTCTAAAAAATTATATCCAGTGAATATTGATTTGAGTATCTTAGATGAAGTTTTATCAAAATTATAGTCAAATTTATTGGCGATATAATCTAATGTAATTCTTCGAATTTTTATCAAATTAGAAGTAGAGGTGCCTATCAATTTTGGATCTGAGTTAGGATATAAGTCGCCATATATGTTATTTTTAAGCAAATAAAATTTGTAATTGAACATATAAGGATTCCCATTAGTATATGGCTTATATACTTTGGATCTAACATTTATAATGTCTCCTATTTTGAAAGTTTTAGAGGTTTTCATCAAAAATTTTGTACTTTCACCTATAGGTTTTATTATGTATTTTTGATTATTTCGATCCATATTCACTACGACGGCATTTATATTTGTCATTTCCCCATCTTGAATTTTATTATACGTTGTATTAATAGAATTTAACCTAATAATTGTTAAAAGTATAATTATAAGACATGCTACTAACTGCTTTTTTCTATTGCGCAATAAATAAGCTGTAATTACAATATCAACCGCTATAAATGTAAAATCAAAATATATGTAAAATAATGTAGTGAAAATTATTTGAATCAGAATGGAAAGCGTTATTAGCATTATTACCTCTATTATATTAAAATCACAGGGAAATCCCCTGTGATTTTAATAAATTATTAATATATTATTTGTTGTTTTTTAAATTGTAGAATGTCTTGATTCCATCATATCTAGAATTTGATTCTAACATATCTTCAATTCTCAATAATTGATTGTATTTAGCTATTCTATCTGTTCTTGATGCAGAACCAGTTTTGATTTGTCCAGCATTTGTAGCTACAGCAACATCAGCTATTGTAGTATCTTCTGTTTCACCTGATCTATGAGAAACTATTGCTGTATATCCATTACGCTTAGCTAATTCAATGGCATCTAATGTTTCTGTCAAAGTACCAATTTGATTTAATTTGATAAGGATAGAGTTACATACTCCCATATCAATACCTTTTTGTAATCTCTTTACATTAGTTACGAATAAGTCGTCACCAACTAATTGGATTTTAGAACCTAATTCTTCAGTTAATTTTTTCCAACCGTCCCAATCGTCTTCAGCTAATCCGTCTTCAATAGAGATTATAGGGTATTTTTCTACTAAGTCTTTGTAGTAAGATATCATTTCTTCACTAGTTCTTACTGTGTTGTCACCTTGCATATTGTATTTTCCATCTTCATAAAATTCACTTGCAGCTGCGTCAATTGCTATCATGACATCTTTTCCTGGAGCGTATCCAGCTTTTTCGATTGCTTCAACTATTGTTTTTAATGCTTCTTCGTTTGAACTTAAGTTTGGAGCAAATCCACCTTCATCTCCAACTGCTGTATTCATTCCCTTTGATTTTAATACGCTTTTCAAATTATGGAATATTTCAGCGCCCATTCTCAATGATTCTTTGAAATTTTCTCCGCCAACTGGCATTATCATGAATTCTTGAATGTCTACATTGTTGTCAGCGTGTTGTCCACCGTTTAGTATATTCATCATTGGCACTGGTAATACTTTACCATTTACTCCACCGATGTATTCGTATAATCTTTGACCATTTTCATCTGCAGCTGCTTTTGCTACTGCTAATGATACTCCAAGAATAGCATTTGCACCTAATCTTGCTTTATTTTCAGTTCCATCTAATTCGATTAGGAAATTATCTATTCCAACTTGATCAAATACATCCCATCCGATTAATTCTTCAGCGATTTCTAAGTTAACATTATCTACGGCAGTTTCTACACCTTTTCCTAAATATCTTTTTTCATCGTTATCTCTCAATTCAACTGCTTCGTGAACTCCAGTAGATGCTCCAGAAGGTACTATAGCAGAACCCATAGCTCCAGCTTCTGTATATACTTCAACTTCAACAGTTGGATTTCCACGAGAATCCAACACTTCTCTTGCGTAAATGTCAATTATTGAACTCATTATTTATTCTCCTTTTTTATAAGTGATTTACCTGTCATTTCTTCAGGTTGTTCTATATTCATCAAATCCAATATAGTTGGCGATATATCTGCCAAAATTCCATTTTCTAATTTTAAATCTTTTTCAGGATATTCAATAAATGGAACTGGATTAGTAGTGTGTGCTGTAAAAGGACCACCTGTCTTTTCATCTATTAAATACTCACTGTTTCCATGGTCAGCAGTTATTAGGGCATGATAATTTCCGTTTCTATCTAATGCTTCTAATATTTCACCAAGACATTTATCTACTGTTTCAACAGCTATTTTATCAGCTGATATAACACCAGTATGGCCAACCATATCTGAATTTGCGAAATTTAAGATTATTAAATCATATAGGTCTTTATCTATTACGTTTACGACATTATCCTTTACTTCTATTGCACTCATTTCAGGTTTAAGGTCGTATGTTGAAACTTTTGGTGAATTTACCAATATTCTATCTTCATTTGGGAATTCTTTTTCAATTCCACCGTTGAAGAAGAATGTTACGTGAGCATATTTTTCGGTTTCGGCAATTCTAAGTTGTTTCAACCCTTTATTTGAGATTATTTCACCTAAAGTATTTTTATACGTTTCTTTTGGATAAGCTACAGTAACGTGTTTTATAGTTTTATCGTATTCAGTCATTGTAACAAAAGAGATATTTTCATATTTTCTTCTACTAAATCCTTCAAAATCATCATCCACGAAAGCTCTTGTCAATTGTCTAGCTCTATCAGGTCTGAAATTGAAGAAGATGAAAGAATCTTGATCATGCACTCCGTCGTAATTTCCGTTTTCATCAACTATGGCACATGGTTCAATAAATTCATCAGTTACATTTCTTTCATAACTTTCTGTTACATATGATACGGGATCTTTACTATGATTTCCTTCGCCTTTTGTTATAACATCGTAAGCTTTTTGTATTCTGTCCCATCTTTTGTCTCTATCCATAGCATAATATCTACCACTTACAGATGCTATTTTACCTACGCCTATTCTAGCTATATCTTCTTGTAATTTAGCTAAATCCAATTTACCACTTGTAGGTGCTACGTCTCTTCCGTCCATGAAGCAATGAATCATTACATCGTTGAAATCCAATTTTTTACATAATTCTAAAATAGCAATTAAATGGCTATAGTGAGAATGAACTCCTCCAAAAGAAGTCAATCCCATTAAATGCAATGTTTTTCCGTTTTCCTTTGTTTTCAATATAATATCATTTAATGCTTTATTTTCGTAAAATTTTCCAGATTCAACTTCATTTGTTATTTTGCTTAAATCCTGATAAACTATTCTTCCTGAACCGATATTCATATGACCTACTTCAGAATTCCCCATTTGTCCTGCTGGCAATCCAACTTCGCTACCAGATGCTATTAATTGCGAATTAGGGTATTCTTTCATAAGTCTATCAAAATTAGGAGTATCGGCAAGTTTTATCACATTTCCTGGATAATCTTTACCTAAGCCCCATCCATCTAATATTATTAAAATTAATTTGTTCATATATCTCCTTAATAATTTATTAGTTGTCCAAAGCTTTCATAATCTAAACTAGCACCACCGACCAAAGCACCATCGATATCTTCTTTTGACATAATTTCTGAAACATTGGCTGGTTTTACACTTCCACCGTACTGAATTCTAACGTTGTCTGCTAATTCTTGACTATACATTTTAGCTAATAAATCTCTAATAAATTTGCACATTGATTGAGCATCATCGCTGGATGCTGTTTTACCAGTGCCTATTGCCCATATAGGTTCATATGCAATTACTAATTTATTTTTTATATCAGATTCATCAATGTTACTTAGATCAGCTCTTATTTGTCTTTCTACAACTTCTTGTTCTATATTAGCTTCTCTTTCTTCTAAGTTTTCTCCACAACATAAAATTGGGTTAATGCCATGCTTCAATGCAGAAATCACTTTTTTATTTAATAACTCATCATTCTCATTGAATATAGTTCTTCTTTCAGAATGGCCTATTATAACATAGTTTACGCCCAAATCTTTCAACATCAATGGAGAAATTTCACCAGTAAATGCTCCGCTTTCTTCAAAATACATATTTTGAGCACCTATTGAAATATCAGTGCTTCTCAAATTATCACTTAATGTTTTAAGTGATGTGAATGGAGAAATTATGCAAGCTTCAACATCTTTTGAAAGATCAACAGATTTTAAATTTTTTATAAATTGATCTGTTTCACCTTCAGTCATATTCATTTTCCAATTTCCTGCTATTAATGGTTTACGCATATTTCTACTTCTCACTTATACAATCTATTCCTGGAAGCACTTTTCCTTCTAAAAATTCCAATGATGCTCCACCACCAGTTGAAACGTGAGTAACTTTATCTTTATTTCCAGATTTATCTATAGCAGATGCACTATCTCCTCCACCTACTATTGTTATAGCATCTGATTTTACTAAAGAATTAGCTACTTCAAAAGTTCCATTGCTAAATTTTGCAATTTCAAAAACTCCCATAGGTCCATTCCATACGATAGTTTTTGATTTTTGAATTTCTTCATCAAATAATTTAACTGTTTTTTCTCCTATATCGAATCCTGCATATTCATCAGTAAATTCATCTACAGAGATAGTTTTGGATTCACTATCTTCTGTCATTTCCTTTGCTACTACAAAATCTACTGGTAAGAATATTTTTACGCCTTTTTCTTGAGCTTTTTCTAATAAAGATTTTGCTAAATCTAATTTGTCGTCTTCTACCAATGATTTTCCGACATTTTTACCTTGAGATTTGATAAAAGTAAATGCCATAGCTCCACCTATTAATATTGTATCGACTTTATCTAATAGATTTTCTATAACACCTATTTTATCTGAAACTTTAGCTCCACCTAGAATAGCTGTAAATGGTCTTTCAGGATTTTCCAATGCTTTACCCATAACTTCGATTTCTTTTTGAACTAAAAATCCTACAGCGCTTGGAAGATATTTAGATACTCCAACGTTTGAAGCATGTGCTCTGTGGCTAGTTCCAAATGCATCATTCACATAGATATCAGCCAATTTAGATAATTGTTCAGAAAATTCAGGGTCATTTTTTTCTTCTTCTTTTCTGAATCTAGTATTTTGAATTAGCATAACTTCTTTTTCTTGTAAAGCTTTGCTTTCTTCTATTACAGAATCATCTACAACATTATCGTTATCTACAAATTTTACATCCTTTTTTAGTAATTCAGATAATTTATCTGCTACAGGTTGTAATGAAAATTCTTTTTTAGGTTCTCCTTTAGGTCTTCCTAAATGGCTCATCAATATAATTTTTGCATCGTTATCTATTAAATATTGTATTGTAGGAATAGAAGCTTCTATTCTTGTAGTATCTGTGATCACGCCGTTTTTGATAGGAACATTGAAGTCTACTCTCACTAATACTCTTTTATTTTTTACGTCTAAATCTTTTAACGTTTGTTTATTCATATTACACTTCCTTTTAAAAGAGTCGATGCAAAATAAATTACAATCGACTCTAAATAATTTTATTATCTTGTAGCTATAATTTTTGCTAAATCAAATACTCTTGTGCTGTATCCCCATTCGTTATCATACCATGAAGCTACTTTTACCATATTTCCTAAAGCGTAAGTTAAATCAGCATCAAATATTGAACTTCTTTCATCTCCGATGATATCAGATGATACTAATTGATCTTCAGAATATCCTAAGATGCCTTTCAATTCATTTTCGCTAGCTTTCTTCATTGCTTCATTTACTTCTTCTTTAGTAACTTCTTTGCCAAGAATAACTGTTAAATCTGTTATTGAACCAGTAGGTGTAGGAACACGAACTGCAAATCCTGTCATTTTTCCTTCTAATTGTGGAAGAACTTTACCAACTGCTTTTGCAGCGCCTGTTGTTGTAGGTATCATGCTAAGGGCAGCTGCTCTTGCTCTTCTCATATCTTTGTGATATGAATCTTGAATGTTTTGGTCATTTGTATATGCGTGAATTGTTGTCATCAATCCTTTTTCAATACCAAATGCTTCATCCAATACTTTAGCTACAGGAGCTAAACAGTTTGTAGTACAAGATGCGTTAGATACTATATCATCATTTTCAGGATCGTATTCTTTGTCGTTAACGCCTACAACTATCATTTTTACATCTGATTTTCCAGGAGCTGTTAATAATACTTTCTTAGCACCTGCTTTTAAGTGTTTAGAAAGACTTTCTTTGTCTTTGAATGCTCCTGTAGAATCTATTACTAAATCTACTCCTAACTCTTTCCATGGTAGAGCTTCTGGATCTTTGTTGCTTACTACAGTGATTTCTTTATCACCTATTTTTAATTTGTCATCTGCTAATACTACTACATCTTTATCAAAAGCACGATAAATTGAATCGTATTTTAATAAATGAGCGTTTGTTTTTAAATCACTAGTTATATTTAATGCTACTAATTCCAAATCAGGATCATTTTTTTGCATTAAAATCCTTGTTACATCTCTTCCTATTCTTCCAAATCCACTAACTGCTACTTTCATTTATTCCTCCTTAAAAAATAATTTACAATATAAGCATTTATTATATACCCAAATAATCACCGAATAAAACAATAAATTAAATTTCTATATGCAATGTGTAGTTTGCAATGTTTGTACAGTGGTCTGATATTCTTTCAAGATTAGATAGAATATCTAAGAAGTTTACACCAACTGTAGGATCGCACTCATTGTTGTTAATTCTTTTAATGTGATTATGGCGATATTTCTTTTCCAAGAAATCTACGCTATTTTCGATATCAGCAACTGTTGAAGCTATTTTTTCATCGTTGTTTTTGAATGCTAGTGTCGAATTTGTTATTGCCTTTTCGACATGAGCATATAAATCTTTGTATTCTTCTATAGCGTAAGAACTAAATTCTTTGTTTTCTTCTAAAATCAAAGTCACTATACCACATATATTTTCTACGTGATCTCCTATCCTCTCTAAATCATTGAGCATATCTTGCATTATAAATATCTGAGTATGTTCATCATCTGAGATTGATTTGTTAGATAATTTTACTAAATATTCAACTATATATTTTTCGAGATTGTTTATTCTCTTTTCTTCTTCTAAAATTTTATTTTTTAATTTTTTATTACCAGTAAGGAAATATTCATCAACTGTTTTGAAGTTTTGATATACTATTTCACTCATTCTATTTACTTCTAGTCTAGCTTGTTCTACGGCTATTGATGGAGTTTCCAAAATTCTGTCATCTATATATTGCAAATCTTTGGCATGCTCTTCTCCAGGAACAATTTTCATAGCTGCTTTTACTAAGAAATTAGATACTGGCAATTGTATAGCTACGTTAATTATATTAAATAACGAGTGATAATTGGCTATTTGTCTTGCAGTATTTAATGGTGTCAACATATAAACTATGTTTTGCATAATTTTATTCAAGAATAAAAGAACAATTATTGTACCTACTGCGTTGAATAGTAAGTGTATAACAGCTGCTCTTTTTGCATTTTTACCAGCGCCTATTGATGATATCAATGCTGTAGTTGTAGTACCTATATTACCACCTAGCAACAACGGAGCGGCTTGCCCTATTGTCAATAATCCCTGTTTTCCTAAAGCTTGTATCAATCCGATAGAAGCAGAAGATGATTGAACAGCAGATGTCAATAAAAATCCTACAAATACTCCGATAACAGGAGAATTCAATTTTAATAATGCATTTCTAAACCAAATTTCTTTTGATAAAGGGTTTAATCCATTGCCCATTGTATTCATTCCAATGAAGATTAATCCCAAGCCAACGAAAACTTCTCCTATATTTTTGCTTTTTTCATCTTTTGAAGCCATATACAAAAATACACCAAAAGCTGCAATTAACGGAGCGTATTTTGACATATCAAATGCTATTATTTGAGCTGTAATAGTAGTACCGACATTGGCACCTATTATTACACCAACGGCTTGCGTTATAGACATTAGTCCGGCATTTACAAAACCGACAACCATTACGGTAGTTGCAGATGATGATTGAATGACCATTGTGACTAAAATACCTAATAATACCCCTATATATTTGTTATTAGTCAATAATCCTACTATGTGTTTAAGTTTACTTCCGGATGATTTTTGAAGTCCTTCTCCCATCATAGTCATTCCGAACAAAAACAGTGCTAATCCACCTAAAACTGAAGTTATAATTTCCATAAGTCCCCCTTATTTTAATCCTGGAAAATCCGTCTGTCTTAATGCTTCAAATAGCACTATATTTACAGAATTTGCTAGGTTTAATGATCTATTTATTGTCATGTTCATAGGAATTTTTATGGCGTGATCTTTGTTTTTAAATACTAAATCTTTATCTATTCCAGAAGATTCTTTTCCGAAAATAAAATAATCCCCATCTTTGTATTCAAATTCATGGTAGTATTTATCAGCAAATGTCTCAACATAAAAAACCCTATCGTTATCTTTTATAGATTCTAAAAATTCATCCATATCATCGTGAATTACTAAATCAACCTTATCCCAGTAATCCATTCCGGATCTTTTCAATAACTTATCGTCTAGTCTAAAACTGAAAGGCCTAACTAAGTGCAATCTTGAGTTGGTCAACACACATGTTCTGCCAATATTGCCTGTATTTGACGGTTTTTCAGGCTCTAAAAGAACTATATTAAACATTTAAACCCCTTTACAATTTTCTTACTTTTACTTAATAAAAATATATCATAAAATTCTGCCTATTTCAATTTGTTAAATTATAATATGCGATTTTGATAAAAAATGAGCCGTTAAATTATTAAAATTTAACGGCTTGGTATTTTATAAATATGATTTGATTTTATCAACTATTTTTTCAGTTGAAAATCCAAAATGTTCTAAAATCTCTTCACCTGGAGCGCTCATTCCGAATTCGTTAATTCCAATATTTAATCCGTTTAATCCTGTGTATTTTTGCCATCCATAAGTCGATAGACATTCTATACTAACTCTCTTTTCTACATCTGGACGAATAACTGATTTTTTGTAGTCGTCAGGTTGTTTATCGAAGATTTCTTGGCACATCATAGATACTACTTGTGCGTGTATTCCTTCTTCTTCTAGTTTTTTGCTAGCATCTAGTGCTAATTTCACTTCTGAACCCGTTGCAATTATAATCAAATCAGGATTATCTTGTTTTTTGACGATATATCCACCTTTAAGTGCATCTTCATTTGTCTCATCTAGATTTTGAAGAGTTTGTCTTGAAAGGACTAATGCTGTAGGAGTTTCTTTGCTTTCCAATGCTATCTTATATCCCATAGCTGTTTCAAATCCATCTGCCGGTCTGATAGTATTTAAATTAGGAATTGTTCTAAGCATTGCCAATTGTTCTATTGGTTCATGTGTAGGGCCATCTTCTCCAACACAAACAGAATCGTGAGTCAATACATATATAACTTGTCTTTTCATTAGTGCAGATAATCTCATTGCTGGTTTCAAATAATCAGAGAATATCATAAAAGTTGCACAGTAAGGAATTAATCCACCGTACAAACTAATTCCATTTGTTATAGCAGCCATAGCGTGTTCTCTAACTCCAAATTGTAAGTTACGTCCAGATCTATTATCTTTTGTAAACACATCTAAGCCATCCATAAATGTTTTGTTTGAAGGAGCTAAATCAGCAGAACCGCCTACAATATTTAATTGTTTGTCTTTCAATCTATTTAACAATACATGAGAATATGATCTAGTCGCATCATCTTTTTCAAAAGTTGAAAATTCATTTGAATTTAAAAATTCTTCGTTGATTTCTCCAGATAGGAATTTGTTTAATTTTTCGTACAAATCCTTATGTTTGATTTTATAATCTTCAAACATTTTTTCCCATTGTGAGTAATAATCTTCTTTTTCTTGCGCAGATTTTTCGCATAATTCTTTTACTTCTTCTGGTACATGGAATTCTTCTTCAAAATCAAGTCCTAATTTTTCTTTTAGGCTAGGTATATTGTCTTTTCCTATAGGAGCTCCGTGGGCTTTTGCAGTTCCTTCGACTACGCTTCCATATCCGATTTTTGTCTTAATTTCTATAAATGATGGTTTATCAGTAGTTTTTGCTTTTTCAATTGTCTCTTTTATTTTTTCGATGTCATTTCCATCTTCTATTAAGTATGTTTCCCATCCTAAAGCTTCGTATCTAGCTCTTACGTTTTCAGAGAATATATTGTGAGTATCTCCTTCAATTGTTATATTATTTGAATCATATAAGCATATAAATTTTGATAATTTTAATGAACCTGCTATTGAACTTGCTTCGTTGGTGATACCTTCTTCTAAGCAACCATCTCCAACTATAGTATAAGTATAATTATCGAAAATTTTGTGATCTTCTGTGTTGAATTGACTTGCCATGTACTCTTGAGCTATTGCCATACCTACAGCCATGCTTAATCCTTGTCCTAATGGACCTGTAGTAGCATCTATACCTTTAGTGTGAAGATATTCTGGATGTCCAGGCGTAAGGCTGTTATATTGTCTAAATTGTTTTAAATCATCAATTGTAAGTCCAAATCCAAATAAATGTAAGATTGAGTATAACATAGAAGAACCATGTCCGGCAGATAATATAAATCTATCGCGATTTATCCAATCACTATGTGATGGTGAAAAATGCATTATATCGTTGAACAAAGTGAAAGCCATCGGACTTGCACCTAATGGCAATCCAGGGTGACCTGAATTTGCTTTTTGTATCATCTCTACAGATAATAACCTAATTGTATTAATAGCTAATTGTTTGTTATTCATATATTTACCTCTCTTTAAAATTTCACACATATTATATCATATTATTAAATTTACTTTAATGAGTATTTACTTCCGATGTCAGTGACAATTCCCAATAATTCCATTTTTGTTAAGCTCATCAATATTTCAGATATATCTGATTTTAATTTTATAGAAATTTCATCCGGTGAATACGGCTCGATTTTTAGTAATTTGATTATATTTGATTCTAGATTTGTCAAATCAAAATTACTTTTCAATTCATCTACATTAAGTTTCATTTGATAACTTTCGTTTAATTTAGATTGAAATTCAGGTATTGCAGCTAATATATCATCAGCGTCACTTACCAAATATGCTCCGTCTTTTATCAATCTATTAGTTCCAACGGAATATACAGAATTTATATTTCCTGGAACAGCGAATACATCTCTTGATTGTTCTAATGCATATGATGCAGTAATTAAAGTACCGCTTTTTTCTTTGGCCTCTATAACAATAGTAGCTAAAGATAAACCAGAAATTATTCTGTTTCTAAATGGAAAGTTATAAGGAAATGCTCCTATTCCCATTGGATATTCGCTAATTATTGTAGCATCAGGAGAATTGAACATGTCTTGGTATAATTTGTAATTGCTTTTTGGATATATTTGATCAATTCCACATCCCAAAACTGCTATAGTTTTATTATCATTAGCTAAAGCTGTTTCATGCGATAATTTATCGATTCCAAGGGCTAATCCACTCACTACAGGAATTTTGTATTTTGAAATTTCTGATACCAATTTTTTGCAAGCAAAAGCTCCATAATTGCTGCATTTTCTAGAACCTACAACTGAAATACTATTATAAAATTTGTCATCTAAATTCCCCTTATAATATAACGTATAAGGAGCTTCAGATATGTTCAAAAGTTGAGGAGGATAAATTTTATCTCCGTATGTGCAATATTTAATATCTTTCTTCCATAGAATTTCCTTATATTCGTTCACATCGAAATTTTTAATTTCTTTGTATACCTTGTTGAAATTTTTAGGATCTAGTTTCATTAATCTTAGAGCATTATCGTATTTTAAATCTTCAAGTGTATTGTAATTATCTAACACAGTTTCTATCAAATTATAAGACAAATTGATGCTACTTAAAAATAGCAATAAATCACTATCCATATTTACCTCTTTCCTATAATTATAGAATATCATTTATCTTGGTAAATTAAAATAAAAAAATAGTCGATTATTAAATAATCGACTAAAATTTTAATATATTATTACTGGCATTCCATTTTTAGCAGTATTGAAAATTGTCACTACGTGTCTTAATGGAGTGTTTATACATCCGTGACTTCCGCCACCTCTATAGATGTTTCCACCGTATGCACTTCTAGATTGTGTATCGTGGATACCAACGCCTGTATAATCTATTTGTATCCAATAATCTACGTGAACTTTGTATTTTGAACCATCAGGATTAAATCCTCTCAAAAATCTATCAGTTTCTTTAGACCATATTTCAAATAGACCTGTAGGAGTTTCTTGATTAATTGTAGGATCTCCTGTAACTACTGGAGTATCTAATACTAATTTTCCATCTCTAAAATACCACATATGTTGGTCAGCTAAGCTAACTTCAATATAAGTATTTCCCAAAACTCCATTATTTCTGCTTCTTCTACTATATTTCAATTCTGAATCTATAGTCTTTCCGTTTTTCAACGCGTCTGTAATCATTGCTACAGTTTCTTTTTTATTAATCTCATTTCCAAAAACTTTGGCAGTTACTTTAGATGGTTGACCGTTGTGTTTTGTGAAGTCAAAGTCTTTACCAACTACTTCGTATTTTTCTTTTAAATCATCTACGAAAATTCTCACTTTTTTGTCTTCAAATTTGTAGTTTTCATCCAAAAATATTGAGTTATCTTCTATTTTTTGAGATTTTCCATCAGGCATTTTTAATGTTATTGATGCCTTAGCTATATTTTCAAGCTCTTTTTGGTTTTGTTCTAATGATTTTGCTGTTACTTCAGGATTGATGTATTCAGAAGATAATTCAATCTTATCTTTGTTTTCATTGAATCCTTTTGTTACAGAAGCCACAACTTTATCTAAATCTAATTTGTTTCCAAGTTCTTCCTTTTTGATTACGGCTTTTTTATTTTCTAGTTTTAATTGAGCATTCTTAGGTTCTTTTACATTCTTGAATAATTCAGAATTTTTCAAAGAATCTTTTAATTTTTGTGCATCTACAGATTTGGCAACTTTTATATTGATGTCATTTCCTTTTATCATTTCTATAGGCCACAAAAAACCATTTTGATGGTATACTTGCTTTTCAACCGGAGTTTGATTTAAACCAGATTTTTTATTGTTTAATTCTATAGTTTTGTTATCTCTACCAACAATGGTAGTATTTTGTTCATCAAAAAAATTCTTGGCTTCAGATATTTTTCTAATTCCTAAATTTTCTCCGTTTATTTTTGCGTTTGGATATGTCATGAAGCTAAAAAATATTGCCACAACTAGGTAGATAGCTAATATGATAGCAACTACCCAAGTCCAAGACTTGGAATTTTTAGCGGTTTCTGATTTGTATATAGTATCATTAGCCACAGAATTGTCTTTGTGTTCGGCATTATTTTCATCAAACATATTATTCAAATTATCACCTACTATTTATATTTTATCGTATTAAAATGATATCATAACATTTGAAATTAGTAAACACAAATTAAATTCAAATTGTTCTACAACATAAAAATAAATCTTGTATCAGAAATTCACAAAAAATTTAAAATATTGTGTAAAAATTATGAGAATGTTGTATAATTAAATTGAATATATTATTTAAGGGGTGAAGCATGGAAAATATAAATCTGGTAGTTTTGTCAGATTCTACCGGGGACACAGGCGATCAGATAGCTAGAGCTGCATTGGCACAGTTTGATGTCACTTGTGATAATGCCAAATTTCACTTATTTGGGCACATAAGATCGAACGAACAGTTGAATTCTACACTGGAAAAGTGTCTGAAAATGGAAAATGTTATCATTTTCTATAGTTTAGTGGAAGAATATTTAATCGATTCGCTAAAAAAATTTTGCGATATGAATAACCTTATATCAGTTGATATATTGACACCTTCTATTGTAGCTATTCAAAGGTTGACTAATCGTTCCCCTGGAACTAATCCTGGTGCATTGCGAAAACTAGATGAGCATTATTTCAAAAGAATTGATGCGATTGAATTTGCAGTTAGATACGATGACGGCAAGGATCCAAGAGGTGTTAATAGAGCAGATATAACAATTATAGGTGTCTCTCGCACTTCAAAAACGCCATTATCAATGTATCTTGCAAATAAACATTATAAGGTGTGCAATATCCCACTTGTTCCAGAATCTCCTGTTCCTAAGGAACTATTTGAGGTAGATTCTAAAAGAATAATAGGTCTTACAAATTCACCTGATAAGTTGAATAAAATAAGAAAAGAAAGACTAAAATCTATGGGATTACCTACTGAAAGTACTTATTCTGACTTGGGAAGAATACTTGACGAATTGGATTACGCTGAGAAAATAATGAAAAAAATAGGATGTCCAGTAATAGATGTTTCCGATAGAGCTATTGAGGAAACAGCAGAAGTTATTATAAGACATTTAAAAAAAATGAATGATTAAAAGGAGTTTGTTAAATGACGGAAAAATATGTTTATAGTTTTAAAGAAGGAAATAAGGATATGAGAGGCTTACTTGGAGGTAAAGGTGCCAATTTAGCCGAAATGACAAATTTAAATATTCCTGTTCCAACTGGTTTTACTATTACAACTGAAGCTTGCAACAGATTTTATAAAGAAGATGAAAAGCTTTGGGATAGTTTATTTAGTGAAATAGAAACTCATATAAAAGAAACAGAAAAAGAATTAAACAAGAGATTTTCAGATGAAGAAAATCCCCTATTATTCTCTGTTCGTTCTGGTGCTGTAATATCAATGCCAGGAATGATGGACACAATTTTGAATTTAGGTTTGAATGATAAATCAGTAATTGGTTTAGCAAAATCTACTAATAATGAAAGATTTGCTTACGACTCATATAGAAGATTCATTCAAATGTTCTCAGACGTAGCTAGAGAAATTCCAAAAGTATTATTCGAAAATGAATTAGATAAAATAAAAGAAGAAAAAAATGTAAAAGACGATACAGATCTTGATAGCGAAGATTTGAAAAAAATCGTAGAAAGATTTAAAAAAATATATAAGAGAGAAATGAATGAAGACTTCCCTCAAGATCCAATCGATCAATTAAAATATGCGATAGAAGCTGTATTTAAATCATGGAATAATCCTAGAGCTAAAGTATACAGACAAATCAATGGTATCGATGATAATCTAGGAACAGCTGTTAACGTTCAATCAATGGTATTTGGTAATATGGGAGATACTTCAGGAACTGGTGTTGCTTTCTCAAGAAATCCAGCAACTGGAGAAAATAAATTGTTCGGAGAATTTTTAATGAATGCTCAAGGAGAAGACGTAGTAGCAGGAATTAGAACTCCTCAACCTATCAGTCAATTAGAAGAAGTAATGCCTGAAGTTTATGAACAATTCTGCTCTATTGCTAAAAAATTAGAAGAACATTACAGAGACATGCAAGATTTGGAATTTACTATAGAAAATTCTAAATTATATTTACTTCAAACTAGAAATGGTAAGAGAACTGCTATTAGTGCATTAAATGTAGCTGTAGATTTGGTAAATGAAGGTTTGATAACAAAAGAAGAAGCAATTTTGAGAATAGAACCTAATAGTTTAAATCAATTACTACACCCTACTTTTGATCAAAAGGAATTAGAAAATGCAGAAGTAGTTACAAAAGGTTTAGCTGCATCTCCTGGAGCTGCAAGTGGACATGTATACTTCAATGCAGAAGATTGTAAAAAAGCTAATTCAAAAGGAATAAAATCTATTTTAGTAAGACAAGAAACATCTCCTGAAGATATTGAAGGAATGATAAAAGCCGAAGGTATATTGACAGCTAGAGGTGGTATGACTTCTCACGCAGCAGTTGTAGCTCGTGGAATGGGAACTTGTTGTGTAGCAGGAGCAAGTGAAATAAGAGTCGATGAAGAAAATAAAATAATCAGAGGAAAAAATATTGAAATAAAAGAAGGCGACTTAATTTCAATAGATGGTAGCACAGGATATGTATACAAAGGTGAAATATCAAAAGTAAATCCTAAACTTACAGGAAATTTCGCCGAATTCATGAAATGGGTAGATGAAATTAAGAGATTAGGAGTTAGAACTAATGCAGATACTCCAAAAGATGCTCATCAAGCAAAAGAATTTGGAGCTGAAGGTATAGGCCTTACTAGAACAGAGCACATGTTCTTCAACGAAGAAAGAATTCCAATTGTAAGACAAATGATACTTTCTACTACTACAGAAAGAAGAAAGAAAGCATTAGATAAACTTAGACCATTCCAAGAAGAAGATTTCTACAACATTTACAAAGAAATGGGAGAACTTCCAGTTACTATAAGATTGTTAGATCCACCATTGCATGAATTTTTGCCAAAAGAAAAATCTGATATCGAAGATTTGGCAAAAGAAATGAGCATAACATACGATGAATTGAACGATATAATACTACAATTAAAAGAAGTTAACCCTATGCTTGGACACAGAGGATGTAGATTAGCTATAACTTATCCTGAAATTTATAGAATGCAAGCTAGAGCTATTATATCAGCAGCAATAAGAGCTAAAAAAGATACTTCAAATAATATAATTCCTCAAATAATGATTCCATTAGTTGGAGAAAAGAAAGAATTGAAGTATGTAAAAGATCAAATAGTAGAAGAAATAAATCAAGTATTTGAAGAAGAAAATGAAAAATTAGAATACAAGATAGGTACAATGATAGAAATACCTAGAGCTTGCTTGATGGCAAATGAAATTGCAGAAGAAGCTGATTTCTTCAGTTTTGGAACTAACGATTTAACACAAATGTCATTTGGATTCTCTCGTGATGATGCTGGAAAATTCTTGGCTGAATACAAAGAGAAAAAAATCTATGCAAAGAGTCCTTTTGAAAGTTTAGATCAAGAAGGAATAGGACAATTAATAAAATTAGCTATTGAAAGAGGAAAATCTTCAAATAGCAATTTGCATTTAGGTATTTGTGGTGAACATGGTGGAGATCCTGAAAGTGTAGAATTCTTCCATAGAGCAGGATTAGATTATGTATCTTGTTCCCCATACAGAGTTCCAATAGCTAGATTAGCAGCAGCTCAAGCAGCAGCAAAGGAAAAATTACAATAATCAAAACTAAATTATTGGATTTAATACCAGAGTTAGAGTTATACTGACTCTGGTATTTTTTGTGAGAAAATATTTAATTTAGCAATAGTATTTATGATATAATAGACTAGTTAAGGAAGTGATAAAATGTCTTATGAAATGGTGGTTTTATCTAACGAAGAACACGATAAATTTGTAAAAAATCACAAATATGGAGAATTAAATCAATTATATAAATGGCAATTTGTAAAAAAGGGCTGGTTAGGAAAAAGTGTAGGAGTAAAAAAGGACGGACAACTGATATCTGCATGCCTAGTTTTGTTTAAAAAAGTTCCAGTTCTACCCTATTATTTTGCTTATGCACCAAAAGGACCTGTAGTAGACTATGATAATCATGATGATTTAAAGGCTACTTTATCAATATTAAAAGATTTTTGTAAAAAAAATAAAGCATTTACATTGAAATTTGACCCACAAGTATCTGAAGAAAAGTCAGATTTGATAGATTATCTAAAAGATTTTGGATGTTATCATCATGGTTTGGAAAAGGGATTAGTATACAATCAACCTAGATATTATATGATTACTGATATAGATAAATCAGAAAAAGAATTGATGAATTCTTTTCAATCTCGTACTAGAAGTGTAATCAAAAAGTCAATGAAAAACGGACTTTCTTGTGAAAAATGCGATAAATCAGAATTGAAGAAATTCTATAATTTAATGGAAATAACAGCTAAAAGAGATGAGTTTAACTATAGAGGATATGAATATTTTGAAAATTTAATGAATGTCTTAGAAGAAGATGGAGATTGCGAGCTGTATTTGACTAAACTTATCCCTCAAAAAGTGAAAAAATCGAACGAAAATGAGATAATTGAAATACAATCTAGTAGACAAAAAGTAAATAACAAATTGCAAAAAGATATTGACAATACAAAAAAAGAAAACTTTATGAAAGAACTAGCTGTATTGGATAATAGAGAAAAAAGATGTTATGATTTAATAAACCAAATGAATTCTTACATTGATAAAAACATAGATGAAATAGTATTATCAGGAGCTTTACTTACATTTTGTGGAGAAAAATCTTATTACTTATATGGCGCTTCATCAAATGAATTTAGAGATTTAAGTCCGAATTATTTGATGCAATGGACTATGATGAAAAGAGCTATGGAAAAAGGATGTAAGACATATGACTTTGGTGGAGTATCAGGATATACTCCAGAAGATAATGTCGAAGATCATGAGGCTGGATTATACGAGTTCAAAAAAAGATTTGGAACAAAAATGTTGGGTACAATTGGAGAATTTGATATTGTAATCAATAAAATGATAGATAAATTATTTGAAATAGCATTAAATGTAAGAAAAAAATAAATTTTATATACAAGTCTAGGTAAATCTTAGACTTGTTTTTTATTTTAAAAATTAAATGCCTATCGCCTATTTCTATAAAATTTTAAATTGTTGTGTAAATTTCAAGCAATTATAAATAAAAATTTAGATTAATGGGTATAATATGTTGTGAAAGAACAGGAGGAATTTATGAAAAAAATAATAAACGATCCAGCTAATGTAGTAGATGAAATGATAAATGGACTTGTAAAAGGATATCCAGATAAATTAAAAAGATTAGAGAATACAAACGTAGTTGCAAGATTTGATAAGAAAGATTCAAAAGTAGGAATAATAAGTGGCGGTGGAAGTGGTCACGAGCCTGCTCATGCAGGATATGTGGGATACGGAATGTTAGATTGTGCCGTTTGTGGAGAAGTTTTCACATCCCCTACTCCAGACCAAATACTAGAAGCTATAAAAGAAGCTGATAGTGGTAAAGGCGTTTTTATGGTTGTAAAAAATTATACAGGAGACGTATTAAATTTTGATATGGCCAAAGAATTAGCTGAACTTGAAGACATAGATGTAGATTATATAATAGTAAACGACGATGTTGCAGTTGAAGACTCAGAATTTACAACTGGAAGAAGAGGAATTGCAGGAACTGTTTTTGTTCATAAAGTTTTAGGTGCAATGGCAGAACAAGGCAAGAGTTTACAAGAAATAAAAGAAGAAGCCGAAAAATTAGTCACGAATATAAAATCCATGGGTATGGCAATCAAACCATGTGTACTTCCTCAAGTAGGTAAAGAAAGTTTCCATTTGGAAGAAAATGAGATGGAAATAGGAATTGGAATTCATGGAGAAGCAGGAATTAGAAAAGAAGCTATAAAACCTGCAAATGATATTGCTAAGGAATTGACAGATACTATATTACAAGAATTTGATGATTTAGATGAAGTATGTGTTATGGTCAATGGAATGGGACAAACACCACTTATGGAGCTTTATATAGTAAATAATTTTTTAAATGATTATCTTAAAGAAAAGAACATCAAGATATCAAAATCATATGTGGGAAATTATATGACTAGTATCGACATGGCAGGGTTTTCAATTACAATATTTAAAGTTTCAGATGAAGAAAAAGAATACCTAAATTTTAAAGCTGATACTGTATTTTTAAAGGAGTTATAATGAATATTGAACAAGTAAAAAAAAGATTAGAAATTATGGCTGATGCCATAGAAGAAAATAAAGAATATTTGTCAGATTTGGATAGTGAAATCGGAGATGGAGATCACGGTTTCAATATGGCAAAAGGTTTTGGAGTAATCAGAGAAGATTTGAAATCGGATTATAACGATTTGAAATCATTGTTTATGAAAATATCTACAGATCTTATATCTAAAGTCGGAGGAGCTAGTGGCCCATTATACGGTACATTTTTCTTGAGATTTGCCGGAAATTTAACTGGAAAGACTGAACTTACAAGAGAAGACTTCAATAAATCATTCGAATTAGGAGTAGAAGGCGTAAAAATGAGAGGAAAAGCTGGTATAGGAGACAAAACTATGATAGATGTATTGGAACCTGTATCTATTGCTTTAAATCAAGGCAAAGACTTTTCTGATATCATTAAATTAGCAGAAGAAAAAAGAGATTATACAAAAGAGATAAAAGCAAATAAAGGAAGAGCTTCTTATCTTGGAGAAAGATCAATTGGTCATTTGGATCCAGGAGCTACAAGTTCATGTATCCTTATACAAAAAGCATTGGAGGAATAATGGTTAACGTATTGTTATTAAGTCATAGTCATAAATTAGCAGAAGGTTTGAAAGAATTATGCGAACAAATGGCACCAAATGTAAATATAGATTATGTTGGTGGAACTGAAGATGGCGAAATTGGCTCTAACTTTGAAAAAATAAATGAAAAGGTAAATAATTTGACAGAAAATGGAAATGAGTTAATAGTATTTTTTGATTTAGGATCGTCAATGATGAACGCTCAAATGGCTATAGAAATGTTAGGTGAAGACACAAGAAAAAGAGTTAAATTAGCAGATAATGCTATTGTAGAAGAAGCCATTCAAACTACTGTTATGCTAGAAGGTGGATCTAGTTTTGAAGAGATGTGTGAATTATTAGATCAAAAAAAATACAACAAATTATAAGCTAAATCCCCTGACTTAAAATCAGGGGATTTTATTATGAATTTATTAAATATTTTAATTTTGGATTGTATACTTTTCTCATGAAAATAATGAAAAGGCTTAATCCTTTGCAGATAACAAGTGAAGATATTATTATCCAAATATACACTAAGTTGAGATTTAAATTCATGACTATCAAAGACAAAGGTATGCGTAGAAAATTAAATACTATTCCATTTATAGATGGGTATTTAGTGAGAGATATTCCATTCATAAAACCAGTTGTAGCTATTTCAACGCACATAAATATTTCTGAAATAGATAGTATTCTAAGGTAAGTTACTCCAATATCCAAAGTCTTTTGAGCATCTGGGATAAATAATCTGAATAATTGAGGAGCAAATCCAAATAGTAAAATAGTGGTGAACACTCCTATACTTATACAAATTTTCATTCCTTTCTTATAGCCATCTAATACCCTGTCGTAATTTTTGGCTCCATTGTTTTGGGCGATAAATGTAGACAATGCAACGCTAAATCCTCCAACAGTAAGCCAAGTCACAGATTCTATTTGATTTCCTATTTTTTGAGCGGCAATAGCCTCTTTTCCCCAATGCGCTATGATTGATGCCATAATTATAGAAAATATTGCAAAAAGGCATTCTTGTAATGCAATAGGAAATCCTAAATTGAGAAGTCTTTTTACATATGAAAAGTGTAATTTTTCCTTTAGATACCTAAAATATTCAAATCTAACTATCATGAACATTACGCATGCACAAAATTGAGCGATAAAAGTAGCCATAGCAGCACCTTTTATTCCCATAGGCTTTATAGCTCCAAATCCAAATATCAAAACAGGATCTAATACTATGTTGATTACAAGTGCTATAGTATTGATTATAAAAGGTATTTTACTCTTACCTTGACCGTTTAATATTGCAGTCAATACTGGGTTTACAAAGTTAAAAAATATTGCAGCTACAAAAAATCCAAAATATTCAAAAGCCAATTCGTTAACTTGAGAATCCAGGTTGAAAAAATGAATTATCTGTACTCTAAAGCAAACCAATATAGCTATGAATACAAGTCCTATGAGAATAGCAGATTTAATAGAATTTGAGATGTATTTTTTGACTGAATCAAGCTCATCTCTACCTATACAATCAGCTACAGATATTTGAACGCCAACACTTAACATCATACATATAGCATAGCTTAACCATCCAAAAAATCCAACAGTACCTGCAGCGGCTACAGATTCTACAGACAATCTTCCAAGCCAAAATAAATCCATCAGGTTATAGCTCATTTGGATAAATGAAGTTGCCATTATGGGAAGTGATAGCTTTACTAATGCCTTATAAATATTTCCCTCTGTAAGTTTTACTACATCCAATTCACACCTCTAAATATTATCTCTCAAATCAATTAAATCTTGTTTTGTAAAATTGTATTTTTTATTGCAGAAATCACATACCAATTCTGCACCTTCATCTTCATCTATCAATTCACTCAAAGTTTCTTTTCCAAGAGATATCAAAGATCTTTCTACCCTATCTTTTGAACAATCACAGAAATATTGTACATTTTTTTCTCCCAATAATTTTAAATTAAAATCAGAAAAATATTTTTGCAATATATCAAAAGGTTCATCATGATTTACGAATAAAGATGAAATCGAAGGGAACTTTCTGATATCTTCTTCTAACTTATCAATCATAGATTCATCATATCCAGGCAAAGCTTGTATGAATAGTCCACCAGCGCTTTTTATAGAAAGGTCAGTATCTACCAATACTCCCAATGATACTACTGTTGGCATTTGATCTGATTGATAAAAATAATGAGTAAAATCTTCTGCCACTTCTCCACTGTATATTTGAGTTTGTCCGATGTAAGGTTCTTTCAATTTGTAGTCTTTTATTACCGTTAATACACCATTTTTACCTACAAATTTTCCTACATCCAATTTATTATCGTATCCTCTAGATGGTAAATCTGCTTGAGGATTTGTCACATAGCTTTTCACATTTCCCAATCCATTGACATTTGCAATTAGCATACCACCTATTCCGTTTCCTTGCATATTCAAAGTAATATTATGCTCATCATTTTTTAATTCGTGGCTCATAATAGCAGCCATAGTACTTAATCTGCCCAAAGCAGCAGAAGCAGTCGCAGAAGTATTGTGAGTATCTCTAATAGATTGTACTAAGTCTGTAGAATCGACAATAATAAATCTAAAAGATTCACTAGCATCAGTTGCAATATATAAATTATTTATCATAAAAAACCTCCAAATTAAAAAACCCCTTGATAGGGGTTTGATTTAGTAACTATTTAAATTTTTTTAACGTTAGTTGCTTTGAAACCTTTGGTACTTTCGACCAAATCAAATTCAACTTCATCAGATTCAGTTAGCTTTCTGTATTCTCCATTATCTTCTAATTCAGTATAATGAACGAATACATCGCCATGATCTTCAGTTGAAATAAATCCGAAACCCTTAGTGGCATTAAACCATTTTACAATTCCTTTTGCCATCTTTTACCTCCAATAATCGTGTATCAAGTACACATCTACTACAATAATATATCACATATTGTAAAAATGTTCAAATTTATTGAACTAAATGCATATAAATAAAGCTCTTTGTGTCGTAGGAATCAATTCTTCTTCTGTGTCGAAATCAATTATTTTGACATCATTAAATCCAGCATTATAAAGCATGAATCTCACAGAATCGAGATTGTATACTTTTTCTATCTGATTTTCTCTAACTCTCTTATATAAATCATTATTCTCTTTTAGAAAAAAGTCGATATAAAATTCAACTATATTATCATCTTCATAATATTGATTTACCCAAGTGTAGAAAATATCTTCATATTCATATACAAAATGGTTATTACCCATAATATCTATTAACTTGTAAGCTGTGTTCATATCGAATACAAAAGCCTTGCAAATATCCTTCACTTTGTAGAAAATATTTTGCAAATCATTAGGCTCTAAAATATAATTAAACGTATCCAATGTAGAAAACACTAGATCATATTTATCATTAAACTCTACAGTTCTCAAATCGGCATTTATCAAATTTATGTTTGGAAATTTTTTAGAGCAAATTGAAAGCATATCCTTGCTCAAATCAATTCCAGAATATTTAATATCATTGTCATAGAAATATTGAGTCATATTTCCACTGCCTATTCCCAATTCCAATATACTTTTGGGTTTTATTCCGACTAAATTTAGTTGATTTTTTATGATATTTGAGTACTTTTCATAATCGATATCAAAAGTAAGTTTGTCATAAATATATGAAAATTGATCGTACATTACCACATTCCTCATTTATAAAATAACTAAAATCACATTAATTTTAGCTATTTAATTGTATCATACATTTGAAAAATATTATACACTTAATATAAAAAGCTTCATACAACGAAAGTATTCGTCATATGAAGCTTTGATTTTATTCCCAAATAAATATATAAGGAATATTTCTGTAAGATGATTTGTAATTCAATCCATAACCAACTATGAATACATCATCTATTTCAAATCCAACATAGTCTGCGTTGTAGTCAACTTGTCTACGACTAGGTTTATCCAATAGCACACAAGTTTTTAAACTTTTTGGATTTTTATTTTTGATATATTCTAATGTCTTTGTTATTGTATTGCCTGTATCTATAATATCATCTACTATTAGAACGTCATATTCTTCCAAATTCTCACGAACATCACTTAAAATTTGGACATCGCCACTAGATACTTCATCGTGATTGTATGATGAAGTAGTCATAAAATCAATACATATTGGCATGTCTATTTCTCTAACTAAATCAGACATGAACATGAAGCTTCCTCTAAGAAGAGATATCACGCATAAATTTTTATCTCTATAATCATTTGATATTTGCTTTCCTAATTCTTTTACACGATTTTTGATTTGCTCTGAACTCAATAATATTTCTTGTTCCATTATTCACCTCTATTTTTGAAATTATTAGATTTACTTTCGGCTTTATTCTCAATTTTTCTCAATAAAACTAAAATTTTATTAAGCGTATATTGAATGCTTACCAATATTAATATGACTATAAAACCAAATATAAATTTCAAATGCATTACATTTTTTCCTTGATAGAATTTATTGATTTTTCAATTTCAGCTATTAAATTAGAATATTTTTCAATCTTTTCTTTTTCCTTTTGAACTAGATGTTCAGGAGCTCCTTTCAAGAAACCTTCATTTTTAAGTTTTGATTGAGCTCTATTTAATTCGGATTTTGAAGTATTTAATTCTTTTTCTAATCTTTCCAATTCTTTAGAATAGTCTATTAAATCAGATAGTGGAATAATGATTTTATAAGAATCTTTTACTATAACTATGCTATTTTCTTCAGAAACATCTTCATTTACTTTGTAGTTATTGATAGATACACTGCTTCTAAATAAAGCTTCTATATTTTTAAAATCATCAGCTAATTTTTCATCTTGAGTTACTATGCATACATCAGATTGCTTTTTAGGGGCTATATTCATTTCTTGTCTTGAATTTCTTATACTTATAACAGCTTCTATTAATTTATCGATGATTTCTTCTTCATTTTTGTAATTGTTAGATTCAGAATAATGAGGCCATGTTTCATTAATAAGCATATCATTTTGATGTGGCAAATAGCTATAGATTTCTTCAGTAATGAAAGGCATAAATGGATGCAATAATTTAATTACATTAGTCAATGTGTAAACCAATACAGATATTGCAGCTTCTTTTTGAGCTTTATCTTCTCCGTATAATCTAGGTTTTACCAATTCTATATACCAATCGCAGAATGTATTCCAAGTAAAGTCGTATATTTTTTCAGAAGCAATTCCTATTTCGTATTTTGACAAATTAGTAGATACTTCGTTTATAATATTGTTTAATCTTGAAATTATCCATTTATCTTCGATGTTTAATTCTATTTCATCTATATCTTTTACTTCATCTTCTACATTCATGAATACAAATCTTGAAGCATTCCATAATTTATTACAGAAATTTCTATTTGCTTCAACTTTTTCCATGTAGAATCTGCTGTCATTTCCTGGTGTATTTCCAGTTATAAGTGCTAATCTAAGTGCATCAGCTCCGTATTGATTTATAACTTCGATAGGATCAATTCCATTTCCCAATGATTTTGACATTTTTCTACCTAAATGATCTTTTACCAAGCCAGTTAGATAAATTTCTTTGAAAGGAACTTCACCTAAATTGTATAATGATGAGAATACCATTCTTATAACCCAGAAGAATATGATGTCGTATCCAGTTACCAATACATTTGTTGGGAAGAAATAATCTAAATCTTCTGTTTCATTTGGCCAACCCAAAGTAGAAAATGGCCATAATGCAGATGAGAACCAAGTATCTAATGTATCTGGATCTTGAGTGTATTTATCTGGATCAGGATTTTCTCTAGATACAACTATTTCTCCAGTTTCATTGTGATAATATACAGGCAATCTATGACCCCACCACAATTGACGTGATATACACCAGTCTCTAATATTTTCAAGCCAATTTACATATACTTTTTCAAATCTTTGAGGGATGAATTGTAAATCGCCATTTTTATCTACATCTAATGCTAATTTAGCTAATTTATCCATTTTTACAAACCATTGCTTACTTATCAATGGTTCTACTGTAGTATGACATCTTTGACAATGACCTACTGCGTGAGTTATATCTTCAACGTGGTCTAATTGTCCAATTTTCTCCAAATCTTCTACCATTAATTTTCTAGCTTCGTATCTGTCAAGTCCGGAGTATTTGCCATATCCTTCTACTATTTTAGCATCTTCATCTATTACTATGCATTGACCTAAATCATGTCTTTTTCCAACTTCGAAATCATTAGGGTCATGTGATGGAGTGATTTTTACAATTCCTGTACCGAATTCCATATCTACATAACTATCTGCAATTATTTTGATTTCTCTGTTTACTAATGGCAATATTAAAGTCTTTCCTATGATAGATTTATATCTGTCGTCATCTGGATTTACAGCAACAGCTAAATCGCCTAGTAGCGTTTCAGGTCTTGTAGTAGCGATTACAATGTAATCGTCAGAATCTTTGAATTTATATCTAATATGCCAAAAATGTCCTGCTTCATCTTCGTGTTCAACTTCTATGTCGCTTATTGCAGTATGACAACTTGGACACCAATTTACAATTCTATCACCACGATAAATCAATCCATCGTTGTACATTTTGATGAAAACTTCTTCTACAGCTTCTGTCAAATTTTCATCCAATGTGAATGCTTCTCTGCTCCAATCGCAAGATACTCCAAGTTTTCTCAATTGATTTTTGATATTTCCACCGTATTCATTAGTCCAATCCCAAGATGCTTTCAAAAATCCTTCTCTGCCTAAATCTTCTTTAGAGATTCCTTGTTCTTTTAATTTATTTACTACTTTTGCTTCTGTAGCTATACTTGCATGGTCAGTTCCAGGAACCCATAATGCACTGTAACCGTCCATTCTTTTTTGTCTTATTATTATATCTTGTATTGTGTTGTTTAGAGCGTGACCTAAATGCAAATTTCCTGTTACATTTGGTGGTGGCATAACGATAGTGAAAGGTTTCTTACTTCTGTCTACAGTTCCTTTAAAATAACCATTATCTTGCCATTTTTTATATATTTTTTCTTCAAAATCTTTTGGGTTGTAATTTTTTTCTAAGTTTTTCATAATTCTCCTAATCTTTATTTAAAATACGGATTGTACTTTTTTTCATCGCCGATAGTTGTTGCAGGTCCGTGTCCAGGGTATACTTTGATTTCATCGTTAAGAAATTTCAATTTTTCTACGCTAGCTTTGATATCATCAAAGCTAGAAGTAGGTAAATCATATCTTCCTATTGTATTTTTGAATAGCATGTCTCCTGAAAACATAATATCTTTATATATATAAGATACTGAACCATAAGTATGTCCAGGAGTTTCAATTACGTGAATTTTTGAATCAGAGAAATCAATAGTATCTCCATCTTTTAGATAATAGTCGGCCTTTAATGTCGTAGGGTTTCCGACTTTTCTAGTGTAATTTTTTTCTGAATCTTCTAATAAATCTTTTTCTCTGGCTGATGCATATATCACTGTGTTCAATTTTTGTTTCAATTCTTCTGCTGCAAAAATATGGTCAAAATGTCCATGAGTCAAAAGTATGAATTCTATTTTAAGATTATGATTATCTATATAAGCACATATGTCATCTGCTTGAGCACCAGGATCTACTACAAAACATTTGCCATTTTCTGACAAAATATACATGTTTTCACCGTATTTTGTCGTCACAATTTTATCTACTATCATTACTCACCTCTGCTGTCCAAAATTATACTGACAGGTCCGTCATTTATTAGATGTACTTTCATATCTGCGCCAAACTCACCTGTCTGAAATTTTATATTTGTTTCTTGTAATTTTTCTATGAATTTATTGTACATTGATAATGCAAATTCACCTTTCGCACAATTATCAAATGAAGGTCTATTGCCTCTTTTCATGCTTGCATACAATGTGAATTGAGATACTAATAAGATTTCTAGTCCAAGATCAGATACAGAATAATTCAATTTTCCGTTTTCATCTGAAAATATCCTCATATTTACAAGTTTTTTTATACAATACTCTATATCAGAAATACTATCGTCTTTGTGTATGCCTAATAAAACCAAAAGTCCATTTGAAATCTCACTTTTAGTGTGTCCGTCTATATCTACTTTTGCTTCACTAACTCTCTGTATCAATAATTTCATTACGAATTCACCCTATACACATCTACTGTTCCATTTATATTTTTGATTTTGCCTATTACAAAATCAATTTGCGATACGCTGTTGATTTCTACAGTCATATCTATTGTGACAGTCTTATCTTTATTTGTTCTAGTATTAAATGATTTTATATTGAGTTTATTTTCACTTAATACTCTTGTGATATTTGCAAGGTAGCCTACATTATTGAAAGAAATTATTCTAAGTGCTACTTGATAGTTGTTACTTAATAATTTTTCTCCCCAACGTACAGGAATTAGTCTTTCATTATCACCTAGTGATTTAACATTAGAGCAATCTTTTCTATGGATGCTAATTCCCCTACCTCTTGTAATATAACCAACTATTTCATCTCCAGGAACAGGATTACAACATTTAGCAAGTTTAATTTCCAAATTGTCGACTCCATCTATGACTACACCACTTTCTTTAGGCTCTTCATTTACAAAGTCTACATGATTTGGCTTATTGACTATTTGATCTGTTTCGTAGTAATCCTTGTGGAATTCTTTCAATTTAGGGATTATTTGAGTAACTCTAGTAGAGCCATATCCTATTGCAGCATATAAATCATCTATTGTCGCAAAATTCATTTTAGATGCTATTTCTTCGAGCCATTCTCGTTTCAAAATTTCATTGAAACTGTAACCCATCTTGGCTACTTCTTTTTCTAGTAAATCTCTTCCATAGACAATGTTTTCAGTTCTTTTTTCTTTTTTGAACCATTGTTTGATCTTGGTCTTTGCTTGAGAAGATTTTACTATTTGAAGCCAATCTTTCGATGGACCGGAATTCGGATTTGTCAATATTTCGACTACATTTCCTGTTTTTAATTTATATGTCAAAGGAACTATTTTCCCGTCTACTTTTGCACCTACGCATTTGTTTCCGACAGCAGAATGGACTCTGTATGCAAAGTCAATTGGAGTTGAGCCTGCTGGCAAATCCATTACATCTCCTTTTGGAGAATATACAAATACTTCATCATTTGCAAATTCTTCTTTGAATAGATCCATGAATTCTTTAGAATCCGTGTAATCTTTTTGCCAATCCATGATTTCTCTTAGCCAAGCTAATTTTCTGTCGTACTTAGATTTTTTATTTGTACTTCCTTCTTTGTACTTCCAATGTGCAGCAATACCGTATTCAGCTGTTTTGTGCATTTCCCAAGTTCTTATTTGTATTTCATAAGTTCTCGCGTCATCTGCTAAAATCGTAGTGTGAAGAGATTGGTACATGTTTGGTTTTGGAGTTGCGATATAATCTTTGAAAGTATTTGGTATAGGTCTGAAAATAGTGTGGGCTACTCCCAATACATCGTAACATTCTTTTTTATCGTCAACTATTACTCTTATAGCTGATAAATCTTTGATTTCTTGGAATGAAAGATGCTTTTTGTACATTTTTTTGTAAATTGAAAATACGCTTTTTGGTCTTCCGTATATTTCAGCCTTGATATTGTATGCGTCGAGTTCTTTTTTTAATCTTATGATTATATTTTGAATTTGACGTTCGCGCTCTTCTCTCGTTTCATTTATTTTATTGACTATATCTTGGTAGATATTTGGTTCCAAGTATTTTAAGCTTAGATCTTCTAATTCCCACTTTATCGTAAAGATACCCAATCTATGAGCTAATGGAGCGTAAATTTCCAAAACTTCGTTTGCTTTTTCTATTTGTTTTTCACGAGTCATGTATTCCAATGTTCTCATGTTATGAAGTCTATCTGCTAATTTGATTATTATAACTCTTATATCTTTCGCCATTGCAAGAATCATTTTCTTCAAATTTTCAGCTTGGTTGTCTTTTTTTGTTTTGAATTTTATTTGTTTTAATTTTGTAACTCCATCTACAAGATCTGCTATCTCTTTACTGAACAAATATTCCAAATCTTCATAGGTTATTTCTGTATCTTCTATCACATCATGGAATAATCCAGCGATTATTGTAGCATCATCCATATTCAAAGTAGTCAAGATTTTTGCTACAGCTATGGGATGTATGATATATGGTTCACCGGAATTTCTAAACTGTCCATCATGTGCTCTTACTGCGTAGCGATATGCTCTTGTAATTTCTTCTACATTTGTGTTTGGATTATATGATTTAATGCTTTTTATTATATCTTCTAAATCTGATTGTTCGTAATGCATATGCTACCTCCTAATAATTAATTTGTTATAATTATACCATATGATAAGTATATTTGTTAATATTTATCTTAAATCTACGATGTTTAATTGAATGTTCTTCACATTATTAAACTCATTTATTTGAGGGTAATATACTATATCTATTTTCACATTACAATCAAATCCGTTTTTTAACTGATTTATATTATATTCTCCAAATTTTTCTTTTAAATATTCGTATTTTTCAACGGCATTTGAAAACATTATGGCATCGATGGTTTTATTGTTTTTTATAAGTTTGAATTTCAAAACATTTTTATTTTTGCCTATTAAATCCATCGATAACACAGTCAAATCTTTATCTCCTAATAGTGGTTTTGGGTTTGCTTTTCCAAATGGCTTTAGTAATTCCAACTCTTCTATTAAATCAAAATCTATTTTGTTTGCATAAAACGATGAATCTATCAAGATTTTTTTAGTCAAGTCATCTTTTGTCAATTTGCTGTTGTCATTTATTTGTTTTCTAAATTGATCTAAGTTTTCTTCTTTCATAGATAATCCACAAGCCATTGGATGACCGCCAAATGATTCAAATAAATATCTAAATTTATCAAATTCAGAAAAAATATCGTATTCTTCTATACTTCTTCCAGATCCTTTGATAATGCCTGAATTTTCTGATGATGTGAATATCACTGTTGGCTTATTGTATTTTTCTTTTATTCGGCCTGCTATAATTCCACATACACTTTCATGAATTCCATTTACGTTGCAAATCAATATGTCGTCATTTTTAATATCAGTGTTTTCTATGATTTCGACTGCTCTGTCAAATCCTTCTTCTGTCAATTTTTTTCTTTCTTCATTTAATTTCACTAAAATCTTGGCGTATGATTCGACATTATTCATGTTTTCATCTCTAAACAATTCCACACCTATTTTTGCAGTATCTAATCTTCCAGCAGCATTGATACAAGGACCTATTATAAATCCCAATGTGTATACATTTACTTCTGATTTTATAGAAGTTTCTTTAATGAGACATTGCAATCCGTAATTATCTGTATTGTTGATTTCTTTCAATCCTCTAATAACAAAATATCTGTTTTCATCTTTCAAATCCACAATATCGCATACTGTTCCCATTGCTACATATTGTAGTAAATCTTCACATTCTGTAATTTCATAACCTTTTTTTAGATTTATAGCTTGAATTAATTTGTACGCTACTCCTGCTCCACATAAGCTTTTAAATGGATAATTGCAATCAGATTGTTGAGGATTCACTACTGCATTTGCGTGAGGGATAATTTCTACGCCATCTTTTTTTACTGTCTGATGGTGATCTGTGACTATTATTTTAAGTCCTTTTTCCAATGCGTATTCACATTCACTTAATGCGCTTATTCCATTATCACATGTAATTATCAAATCTATTCCATCTTCTACACACTTATCTATTATGCTATTGGATATTCCATATCCATCTGCAATTCTATGAGGAATGTCATATGATAAATTATCTGTGAAATATCCCAACCCATCTAGTAATGTCATAATCGAAGAATTTCCATCTTGGTCATAATCTCCAACTATCCTTATTTTATCTCCTCTGTCTATCGATTCTAATATTATATCGACAGCTTTTTCCATATCTTTCATAAGGAAAGGATTATGATATGAATTATTTGAAGTTGGATTCATAAATTTTTCAAAATTTTCTTCATCTATATTTCTATTCAATAGGAGTTTTGCTATCAAAGGGTGCATGTTGTATTTTTCTGATACATTAATGTAATTATTACCTCTATTGTTTATCGACCATTTATTCATTATTATCACCAAATAAAAAAATGGATTTATAGTTCAAAAAAGTCAAAAACTATTTGAACTATAAATCAATCTTTATTTTACATCTTCTTTTTTATCTTCTTCTTTTTCTTTTTTTTCTTCTCTTACTTTGGCTTTTTTGACGTTAGATGCGATAGCATTTTTGACAAATTCAAGTCTAGTTTTTTGTGAAGATGTTTCTATAACTACACTTTCATCTGTAACTGCTACGACGATTCCTTTGATTCCGCCGATTGTCAATATTTCATCGCCTACTTTAATTGCGCCTCTCATTTCCATAAGCTCTTTTTGTTGCTTTTGTTGAGGTCTAATCATCAAGAAATACATTACTGCAAATATTGCTATTAATGGCAATAATGATGCTAAAATTTTTGGCATAATATCCTCCTTACATATTTACTTATTACTAATATTACCACATTTCTTGTGATAATCATAACCGTAATTAGTATAAAATTCTTCTTTAAATTCCATATACCTATCTTCTTCTATTGATTTTCTAATGTTTTCCATCAATCTAATTAAAAATCTTAAATTATGAGTAGATAGTAATCTAGCAGCTAATATTTCGTCTACATTAAATAAATGTCTTATATAAGCTCTAGTGTGATTTCTACAAGCGTAGCAGTCACATTCTTCATCTAATGGAGAAAAATCATCTTTGTATTTTGCGTTTTTCACTACTAGTTTACCTTTAGAAGTTAGTGCAGTACCATTTCTTGCAATTCTAGTAGGAAGTACACAATCACACATATCTATTCCATGTTCTACTGCTTCAAATAAATAATCTGGAGTACCTACTCCCATTAAATATCTTGGTTTATTTTCTGGCATAAAATCTGTAGTGAAGTCCAACAAATCTATCATCATATCTCTAGGCTCTCCCACAGACAATCCCCCAACTGCATATCCCGGTAAATCAATATCTATAGTGCTTTTTGCAGAATATTCACGCAAGTCTTTGTACATACCTCCTTGAATAATTCCAAATAAATTTTGATTATCGGTATTTTTATGGTAGTCTTTGCATCTTTTTAGCCATCTCAAAGTTCTCATCATAGAATCTTGTGTATACTCATGACTTGCAGGATAAGGAACACATTCATCAAATGCCATCATTATATCTGAGCCTAAATCATTTTGAATTTCCATCGATTTTTCAGGTGATATAAAATGCTTTGATCCATCTATATGGCTTCTAAATTGGACACCTTCTTCTGTGATTTTTCTTGTCTGACTTAGACTAAATACTTGAAATCCACCACTATCTGTAAGTATAGGTCGATCCCAATTCATGAATTTATGAAGTCCTCCAGCTTTTCTTATGATCTCTTGCCCAGGTTTCAAATACAAATGATAAGTGTTGGATAGTATAATCTGAGATCCTATATCTTTTAATTCATCATTATTCATTGCCTTTACAGTTGCTCTTGTTCCTACAGGCATGAATACAGGAGTTTTAATCACACCGTGATTTGTTTCCATCACCCCTGTACGAGCTTTACATTGTGATGACTTTTTTTCAACCTTGAATTTAAACATTTTTACCTCCATTTATAAACATGGCATCTCCAAAGCTGAAAAATCTGAAGTCATTTAATTTTGCTTTTTTATAAGCTGCAAAAATGTATTCTTTTGTAGAAATAGCACTTACGAGCATCATTAAAGTAGATTTTGGCAAATGGAAATTTGTTATCAAACTATCTACAATGTAAAATTCAAATCCGGGATAAATAAATATATCAGTCCATCCACTTTCAGCAACTAGTTTTCCATCGTTATTGTGAGTAACAGTTTCCAACGTCCTTACACTAGTAGTTCCGACAGCCACTATATTATGTCCTTTTTCTTTTTGTCTATTGATTATATCTACTGTTTCTTGGTCTATTTTGTAATATTCTGAGTGCATGTGGTGATTTTTGATATCATCTACTTTTACAGGTCTAAAAGTTCCAAGACCGACATGTAGTGTCAAGAAAACTACATACACCCCTTTATCTCTCAATCTATCCAAAAGTTCATTTGTGAAGTGCAATCCTGCTGTTGGTGCTGCAGCGCTTCCTTTATTTTTTGAATAAACAGTTTGGTATCTTTCTTTATCTTCTAATTTTTCTTTAATATAAGGTGGAAGTGGCATATTTCCTAACTCGTCTAACCTTTCTTCAAATATTCCATCGTATTTGAATTTCAATATTCTAGAACCGTCTTCTGTAATATCTACTACTTCAGCACTTACATCATCGGAAAATTCTATAACTTGTCCTAATTTCATTTTTTTGCCTGGTTTTACCAAACATTCCCACTTATCTTCTGTTTGATGTAACAACAACACTTCTATTTTTTCTTCTTTTCCTGGTCTATGTCCGAACAATCTAGCTGGAATTACTCTGGTGTTGTTGCATACAAGTACATCTCCAGGATTTAAGTAATCGTATATATCATAAAATTTTTTGATTTCTGTTTCTCCATTAAATCTATTCATAACCATTAGTTTTGATTCATCTCTTTTGTCCAATGGAGTTTGAGCTATGAATTTTTCATCTAATTCGTAATCAAATTCATCTGTGTTCATTTATTTCACCTCTTTTTTGTAATATTAAAATGTTTATATGCTTTGTCTGTTATAATTCTACCTCTTGAAGTTCTATTTAAAAATCCTATTTGCAATAAATAAGGCTCGTAAACATCTTCAATAGTAATCCTTTCTTCACCAGTAGCTGCTGCTATGGTATCGACACCTACAGGGCCACCGTTGAAGTTATTGATCATTGTCATTATTATTTTTCTATCAACATAGTCAAGTCCGCAATTATCTACTTCCAACATATCTAATCCTCGTTGACTTATCTCTTTAGTTATAATTCCGTTTCCCTTTACTTCGGCAAAATCTCTGACTCTTTTCAAAAGTCTATTTGCAATTCTAGGCGTTCCTCTGCTTCTTCGTGCGATTTCCAACGCACCTTCTTCATCTATATCTATACCAAGAACGCCTGCTGATCTAGTTACAATTTTTCTAAGGCTTTCTATATCGTACAATTCTAGATTCAACAAAACTCCAAATCTATCTCTTAAAGGACCTGTCAATTGACCAGATCTTGTCGTAGCGCCTATTAATGTAAATTTTTCTAAATCAATTCTCAAACTTCTAGCAGAAGGTCCTTTCCCAACTATGATATCCAAAGCATAGTCTTCCATTGCAGGATATAAGATTTCTTCTACTGATCTATTAATTCTATGAATTTCATCTATGAATAAGACATCATCTTTTTGTAAATTAGTCAATATACTAGCCAAATCAGAAGGTTTTTCTATAGCAGGCCCACTCGTAACTCTCAAATTTACGCCCATTTCATTTGCTATTATATGAGCTAATGTAGTTTTTCCAAGTCCAGGAGGTCCATATAACAAAGCGTGATCTAATGGTTCGTTTCTGTTTTTTGCTGCTTCTATGAAAATAGCTAATTTACCTTTTACTTTATCTTGTCCAATATAGTCTTTCATCCATTTTGGTCTAAGATTAAAGTCAATATCTTCATCAATTTTACTAAATGAAGCACCTACTATTCTGTCATTTTTATCTTCCATATAGACACCTACCTACTACTGTCCAAGCTTTTCATAGCTTTTTTGATAATATCTTCTATTGATAAACCAGAAATATCCGTATTTTCAATAAATGATTCAACATCGTTTTTAAAATAGCCTAATTGCAATAGAGCTTCTTTTGCAAATTCAGAATCATCAGTTGATTTATTAACTTTTTCCTTCTTGACATCAGTTGATACAAAATCTTTTTCTATTTTTTCTTTTAGCTCAAGTACAATTCTAGATGCTGTTTTCTTTCCTATCCCAGGTGCTTGAGTCAATTGATTTATATCATCGGTAATGATAGCACTCTTACATTCATCTACAGTCATATTAGATAAAATACTCATAGCGTATTTGGGACCTATTGATGTGACATTGGTCAACATCTCGAAAAGCTCTCTTTCTTTTTGAGATGAAAATCCATACAATATACTTGCATCTTCTCTTTCTACAAATTCAGTATACACCTTGTACTCGTCAAATACACTTATGGAATCTCTGAAAAAATCCGTAATGTAAATTTTGTAGCCAATGTTGTTATTTTCTAAAACTATATAATTTTCGTGAACTTCCGTTATTACTCCAATAATATACGAATACATATTATCACCTATTTCATTTCATATAAATATTTGAATTTACTGCTGAATATATGACACAATCCTACAGCTATTGCATCAGCCGCATCATCTGGTTTTGGAATATCATTAAACCTCAATATGGACTTTACAGTTTCTTGTACTTGCCTTTTATCGGCTCTACCATAACCTACAACGGCTTGTTTTATTTGAAGAGGTGTATATTCATATAGTTTTAAATTTCTATTGATACAACTTAATACTTCAACGCCTCTAGCCTGAGATACAGTAATAGCAGTCTTGACATTTTTATTGAAAAACAATTCTTCAAAGGCACAATCATCGGGATTGAATTCATCAATTATTTTATTCATTTCGCTATTAATAAATGCCAATCTTTCTGGAAGAGGAGATTTGGAACTAGTAGTTATACAACCGTATTCAATACATCTTATTTTGTTATTTTCATAATCTAATATAGCGTAACCTATTATTGCTATTCCTGGATCTATTCCCAAAACTCTCATACCAATCCACCTTTAAATATCTATTAACGTGTTTTTATATTATATCATAAACATTTTGTATTGTTAATTTACCTATATGTTATAATATAATCATATTACAAGGAGTGAAATATGAAAACAGTATTAATCACAGGTGCGACAGGTGGAATAGGAGAAGCTATATGTAAAATGTTAGAAAATCATCCTGAATACCGTGTAGTTGTGCATTGCAATAACAATATAGAAAAAGCAAATCTTATAGTAGAAAATATAAGAAAAAAAGGAATGGATGCTATATCTTATCAATGTGACATAAGAAATTTTGAAGAATGCGAAAAAATGTTTCAATATATAAGACGAAATTTTAAAAGAGTTGATGTATTGATAAATAATGCAGGTATTTCATATGTGTCTCAATTTCAAGACATAAAATTAGAAGATTGGTATGAAATATTCAATGTAAATGTCCATGGTACATATCATATCTCAAAATTGGCTTTGGAAGATATGCTATCCAATAAATCTGGCAATATAGTAAATATAGCTTCTATATGGGGCATCGTCGGAGCATCTATGGAGTCTGCTTATTCAGCAACAAAAGCTGCTATAATAGGACTCACTAAATCATTGGCAAAAGAATATGGATATAGCAACATAATAATCAATGCCATAGCTCCAGGCGCAATAGATACTAATATGTTAGGACAAATATCAAAAGAAGATCTAGAATATGTCGTAGAAGATACACCGATGCAAAGATTGGGAAAACCCGAAGACATCGCAAACATGGTCGAATTTTTAATATCGGAAAAAAATTCTTTTATGACAGGGCAAATAATAAGTCCAAATGGAGGTTTTGTAATTGTTTAAAGATAGTTCAGATATAAAAATATTAATAGTAGAAGATGAAAAGAACATATCAAATGCTGAAAAAAAATACCTCGAACAAGAAGGTTTCATAATAGAACAAGCATTTGATGGACAAGAAGCCTTAGATATGCTCAACACAACAGAGTATTCTCTTATAATACTGGATTTGATGCTACCTAAAGTAAGCGGCGAAAAAGTAATGGAAGTAATCCGCTCCAAAACAGAATCTGCTGTTATCATGGTAACTGCTAAAATAGAAGAAGAAGAAATATTAGAAGGATTAAAATTAGGTGCTGATGATTATATAACAAAGCCATTTAGCTTGAAAATTCTAGTGCAAAAAGTAAAGACTATATTGAGAAGAATAGAAAAACTAGGACTTCCTAAATCAGATAAAATATATTTTGACAATGGAAGAGTTATGATATCTTTTGAAGATAATACATTTATAAAAGACGGAGAAAATATAAGCCTAACAAGCAATGAATTTCAGATAATTAAAACTCTATTTTCAAACCCAAACAAAATATTCACTCGTGATGAAATAATAGAATTATCGTTTGGATACGATTATGAAGCATTTGATAGAGCTATAGATACTCATATAAAAAATATAAGACACAAAATAGAAGACAATCCTAAAAAACCTCGCTATATCAAAACTATTTATGGTGCCGGATATAAACTAGGAATATCAAATGAATCTTAAATCCGAAATATTTTATGAATTTTTGAGAGCCATAGTAATACCTATATTACTCCTTTCAGCGATAGCTATCTTCATATTTCAAATGACATTTAACGGTTTTATAGAAAATGAACAAGCGAATAAGAAAGAAAAAATAGAAATTCTCACAAAGAATTTATTCATTGACAAGATGAATGGACTTCCCTCTCAAAACATAGATAAATATATGTGGTATATAAGTGAATTTGACGTTGACGTTACATTTTATAATCAATACGGTCAAGTAATATATTCATTTAATCATGGGAATGACATAGTAAAAAAATCCCCTGAGTATCAAATAGAAATGAAAGATGTATATAATGCGAGGAATAAAAAAATTGGACAGATAAAATACATTTATAGAATAAAAAATGAATTAAATATGCGAAGTGATATTTTTGTCACTACATTATTTAGATTTATGATTATCGCCATATTAGTATCGTATATAACCAGTATGATAATATCGACATTTTTATCTAAAAAAATTACTGTCCCTATCGAACAACTAACAGATGCCACAGTAAGAATAAGAAAGAAAAATTACGATTTACCAGTGATAAAAAGCTCTATTCTCGAAGTCAACCAGTTATCTAAAAATATAAGCTACATGGCAAATTCATTGAAGTCACAGGAAATGACGAGAAGACAGTATGCACAAAATATAAGCCATGAACTTAGAACTCCTCTTACTAATTTGAGATTAAATTTGGAATTGATGCATGATGGATTGATGGAAGCAAACCAAGAAAATACAGATATGCTTTTAGCAGAAATAGATAGACTAACTAGCATGATAAATCAATTAAATAACACATTTAAACAATCGAATCTTGCTACGAAATACAATCCAGAAGAATTTGATTTGAAAGTGCTTCTAGAATCCATATATAAATCAATGAAAGCACAATTTGACAATGCAAAAGTAAACCTTGAATTAGAAATAGGAGAAGAACTCATAATAGAAACTGACAAAGAAAAATTAACTCATATTTTACTAAATCTTTTGTCAAATGCATTGAAGGCATGTGTAGAAAATGATTCTGTGCTTTTAAGGATGAGACATATCAATCAAAAAATAATAATTTCAGTAAAAGATACTGGAGTAGGAATTAGTGAAGAAAATCAACCAAAAATATTTGAGAGATTTTTCAGAGTAGATGACAGTAGAAACACCAAGACAAACGGATATGGATTGGGCTTACCTATTGTAAAAAATTACGCTGATATAATAGGCGCTGAAATATCTGTAAATTCAAAAATAAATTTAGGAACTGTAATGGTAATATCACTAGATGATTCTGTAATAGTAGATAGTAAAAATTTAACAAAAAAAGATTGACACTAATAATGTCAATCTTTTTTTATGACCAAATCTATAAGCCGTGTTCTGTATTTGATAATCATCTATCTAGACTAATTGTTACCAATTAGTTCAAGCAATCTACCTTCCGGAGACGACGAGCAGCCGTCTTTTATCCTATTTGATCTTGCACTGGATGGGGTTTACATAGCCGTAAAGTCACCTTTACGCTGGTGAGCTCTTACCTCACCTTTCCACCCTTACCATAAATGGCGGTATATCTCTGTTGCACTAGCCTTAGGGTCGCCCCCACTGGACGTTATCCAGCATCCTCGCTCTATAGTGCACGGACTTTCCTCATGAAATCATGCGATTATCTGACTTAGTCACCATAACATTATACCATAATTACAATATTTTTCTAGTAGGTTCATCTAAAAAATTAATGTCAACTATCAATTTCCTATTATTTTTAGAAATAAAATTTTGTAAGTCATGTAGTATAAATTTTTCTGATTCATAATGGCCGATGTCTACTAAAATTAAATCTTTATCTATAGCATTAATTTGTTGATCGTATTTGAATTCAGATGAAATAAACACATCACAATTTTCTCTTATGCAATCTTCGATAAAATGACCGCCACTTCCACCTAGAACGGCAATTTTACTTACAATTTTATCTAAGTTTCCATAACAAATCATGTTGTCTAGAGATAATTTTCTTTTTACATCTAGTAAAAAATCGTAGGCACTACATTTTTCTACAAATCCAATTTTGCCAAAACCATTATTTTCACTTACTTTTTGCAAATTTTCGATATTGTCTAATCCTATTCTTTTACTTAATGAATAGCTTACTCCAAATTCTACGCAATCTAAATTAGTATGAGAAGAATATACACATATATCATTTTCTATCGCCGTTATCATTCTTCTTGTGACACTTTTTGAATCTTTTATTATATTTTTTAGTGGATTAAATAATGGAGGATGATGAGTAAAAATCAAATCATATCCTCCAATTACAGCTTTTGATATACATTTTTCATCTAAATCTAAACTCAATAATATTTTAGTAATATCTTTATTTAAATCTCCAAATTGCAATCCACAATTATCAAAATCTTCTTGTAGTTTAAGAGGAACTATGCTTTCATACCAATTTATAAAATCTTTATATTTCAATTTTATCCAACACTTCCTCTAAATTTTTTATTTCATCATTCAAATTATCAATTGCCATTTGTTGATTATTCGAGATAGTTTGTGCATCGCTACATAATTGAGCGATGATATTTTCTTTGATTTTGAGTTGTTCTTTCAAGTATTTCTTTAAGTTTTCAGACTTATTATCTATTAAAAACTTTCCGTATTCATACTCTAATTCATCACAAAAATGCTCTTTACCTACTTTTGCTTTAATTATTTGGTAGTATTTGTCATTTTCATACAAATCTACTTCTTTTTCTATTTCAAAACAATTTTCGTGCAAAAACTTCCTTAGTGTGTACAATGAATTATTGGCTCCTAAAATTAACGAATTTGCACTTTTTGCAACGGATAAATTATTATTTAAAATATCTACTATCAAATTTCCACCCATTCCAGAAATTACTATAGTGTCTACTTGATATTCTTCCAATTTATCGAGTCCATCTGCCACTTTCAAAACTATTTTTTCTGAATCATCCAAAAAATCTAGCTTTTCTCTTAATTTATCTAATGATTTATCGCTTATATCTGAAGCTATTACTTTTTTTGCTATATTGTTTTTGATTAGCTCATAAGGAACTATACCGTGGTCAGTTCCTATATCAGCTACTATAGAATTATTATCTACAAGATTGACAATCTCCTCTAACCTAAGTTTTTTCATCTTATTCCAAAAAATCCTTTAATTTTTGACTTCTAGAAGGGTGTTTTAATTTTCTAAGTGCTTTTGCTTCTATTTGTCTGATTCTTTCTCTAGTTACGTCAAAATCTTTACCAACTTCTTCTAACGTTCTAGGAGTTCCGTCAACCAAACCAAATCTCAAAGCCAATACTTTTCTTTCTCTTTCGTTAAGAGTATTCAATATTCCTTCTAATTCTTCTCTCAACATAGTGAAATTAGCTGCTTCGTCAGGAGCTATTGCTGTATCATCTTCGATAAAATCACCTAAGTGACTATCTTCTTCTTCACCTATAGGAGTTTCCAAGCTAACAGGTTCTTGTGCTATTTTCCTTACTTCACGAACCTTTTCTACTTCTATTCCCATCTCTTTGGCAATTTCTTCATTAGTAGGATCTCTTCCCAAATCTTGCAACAATTGTCTTTCTATCCTAACCAATCTATTAATCGTTTCAACCATGTGAACAGGTATTCTTATAGTTCTAGCTTGATCAGCTATAGCTCTTGTGATAGCTTGTCTGATCCACCAAGTAGCATAAGTAGAAAACTTAAATCCTCTAGTATAATCAAACTTATCTACAGCTTTCATAAGACCTAAATTACCTTCTTGTATTAAATCTAAGAAACTCATTCCACGGCCAACATATCTTTTTGCAATGCTGACAACTAAACGCAAATTTGCTTCAGCCAATTTCTTCTTAGCTCTTTTTGATCCATTTTCCATCTCTTGAGCAAGTTTTACTTCTTCATCAGCAGATAACAAAGGAATTTTACCGATTTCTTTTAGATACATTTTTACAGGGTCATCTACATTTAATCCCTTTATATCTGAAATATCTTCGATGTCTTTTTTTGTATCAATTTCTTCATCTTCATCATCGTCAATTTCGTCGTCAATGATTATATCCTCTTCGTCTTCATCGTTAGACTCTTTCTTTTCGATTTCGTCATTGCTCTCAAATATTTCAATATTATTTTCAATCAATAAATTTCTGATATCTTCAATATCTTCTTTACCTAAAGATGAATAAGCATCGAGATCTTTGAAATCCTTAATAGTTACTATTCCATCGTTCTCATTACCTATATCGATCAATTCATTTAAGAAGTATTGTTTTATTTGCTCTAGGTCTAAATTTTCTTCTGACATGATAAACCCCTTTCTTCTACTTATGTTCTTTTATCTTCTTATTTATCTCTAAAATTTTATTCAAAATATCTTTGTATTCTCTTTCAATATCATCATTGAATTCTACAGATTTCATCAAATCCAACTGCTCTTTTATCTTGATTTTCTCTATATTGAAAATGTATTTTTGGATTTCAAAAGCTATCAAATCTGGATTTTTTACACTTATTGAATTTTTACCTTTTGTATATAAATAGTCCAAAGTTTTATCCATTTGTATATCATTTTTAAAATAATCTCGTGCTGATTTTTGATCTATTTCATCGAAATCATTTTTGGAATAATAATCTTCAACAAATTTCATAAAATCATTGTAAGATTTTATATTTGTATCGAAATTTTTTACGTCTTCTTTTATTTTTTCGTACAATTTCCTGTTAAAACAAGCAATACTCATTATTTCAATTGCAATGATTTTTTCTTGCTGAGTTGCATTCACATTTACTGAAGACTTTTCTTCCTGATGAAAACTACTCGTTTTTTGGGTATTTGATTTTAGCTTTATATCTTTTCTCAAACTATTAGGATCTATATTCAATTCATTTGAAAATTTTGCGATATATTCATCTCTAATCACTTCTCTATCGAGTTTGGATAGAAGATTTGATAAATCATCAATCAGTTGAATTTTTTGAGAAATATCATTTATATCGTATTTTTGTAAAATTTTCTTGTATTCATAAATCGTACTATCAAGAGCATTATCAATCAACCTATCAAAACTTTCATTACCATATTTCTTGATGTAATCATCTGGATCTAAATTATCAGGTATGACTATTATGCTTGGACTTATATCTTGCTCTTTAAATATTTCTATAGCACGTGATGTAGCATTTTGTCCTGCCGAATCTCCATCGTAACATATATATATATTCTTGCAATATCTTTTAATCAATTTAGCTTGATCATGTGTTAGAGAAGTACCTAATGATGCTATTGTATAGTCATATCCATAATTAGTAAGCGATATAACATCCATATAACCTTCTACTAGAATTATTTTACCAATTTTTGTAGAATTTTTTAAATTTGACACACCGTACACATTTTTACTCTTATCATAAGCTATACTTTGAGGAGAGTTCATATACTTAGCTTTGTCATCTACTAATGTTCTTCCACCAAATCCTATGACATTACCTCTAATATCCAATATAGGAAACATTAATCTATTTCTGAATTTATCGTACAAATTTCCATGACTATCCATATTGGCTAATCCGACTTCTACAATATCTTCTTTTTGATATCCTCGTTCTAATAGGTATTTATATAAACTGTTTTTCCCATCAGCATATCCAAGTATGAATTTATTGATCATATCATTGCTCAATTCTCTTTTTTTCATATAAGATTTAGGACTATCATGAATCAATAAATTTTTATAGAAAAATAGCTTTGCATCCTCATTTATCTTAAATAATTTTTTTCTATGCTCGTATTTTTCTTTATTTACCTCGTTAGTTTCGATTAAAATACCTAGTTTATCAGCTAAAAATTTTATAGCTTCGGGATAGGAAAGTCCTTCCTTTTGCATGATAAACGATACAACGTCTCCTCCTGCTCCACAACCAAAACAGTGAAATATTCCTTTAGAAGGAGATACACTAAAAGAAGGAGTCTTTTCATTGTGAAATGGACATAATCCAATGTAATTAGAACCTGATCTTTTCAAATCAACGTAATCTCCTATAACTGATACTATATCCGCTAGAGATTTTATTTCATCTATTTTATCTTGAGGTATAAATCCCATTTTATCATCCTTACTATTAAATATTCCAAGATTTTGGAATAAATATTTCTTTGTAGGTATTTCTAGCAAAAGAGTCTGTCATACCTGCAATATAATCTGTAACTATGTCATCAATAGTTTTATCTTTGAGACATTCATCATTGTAAATATCCACATGTGATTTTGGCAATCTATTGATATCTTCTTTATAATAATTGTACATATTTGTAATAATGTATTTTACTTTTTCATCATCCTGTCTAACTACAGGATTAAAATATACATTGTCAAACATAAAAGTTCTAAGTTCATCCATCAATTTATAAGTTCTAGTTGACATAGAAATTTCGTTTTTTCCGTAGCTTGTATCCACTAGATCATTTACCAGATAATTTATTCTCTGAGAATTTCTATCTCCAAAAGTATCGACAATATAATCTGGTAAATCAGTGGTTTTAATTATATTAGATCTTATAGAATCATCGATATCGTGATTGATATAGGCAATTCTATCAGAGTATTTTATTATTTGACCCTCTAATGTATGAGCTTTATTATTACCAGAATGATTCAATATTCCGTCTAATGTTTGTGTAGTTAAATTAAGCCCTACTCTAGTTGGAGTATGCTCTAAGTATTTCACAACATTAATAGATTGCTCATAATGTTTGAATCCATTTGGATTTAAACTATCCAAGATTTTTTCTCCTATATGTCCAAATGGAGTGTGACCTAAATCATGACCCAATGCCATCGCTTCAACTAAATCTTCGTTTAGTCTCAAACACCTAGCAATAGTTCTCGCTATTTGAGTCACTTCCAATGTATGAGTCAATCTAGTTCTGTAGTGATCTTTTTCTGGATTTAAATAAACTTGAGTTTTATGTTTTAATCTTCGAAAAGATTTTGAATGTATAATTCTATCCCTATCAACCTGAAAAGGAGTTCTCAAATTGTCTTCAGGTTCGGGATTAATCCTAGTAGCATCTTTGGCTCTAGTGGCAAATTCATTATAGTATTTTTCGTAAATGGTAAAATCAATTTTCATTTTAATCAAATCCCTTTAATTTATACCTTTTATATACCCAAAAACACTTTATACAATTCAAAAGCGAATAAAAAAAGCCAAACCTCAGTTTGGCATTTAAATCGATAAAAATTATTAATTATTTTCTTCGATTTCTTTTAATTTTAGATCTAATAATGCACCTAAATCGCTGTTTATTAAAACTTCTTCGTTCATTTCAACTTTAGGTTCAACCTTTTTAGGTTTTGCTTTTTTAGGTCTAGGTTTTCTTTCAACCTTTTCTGGTTTTGGTAGAAGTGCTTTAATGCTTAAAGCTATTCTTTTCTTTTCAGGGTTGATTTCTAAAATCTTAACTTTTACAGTATCGCCTAAGTTAAGTTCATCAGATGGTTTATCAACGTGTTCATTAGAAATTTCAGATACGTGAATTAATCCTTCAACGCCATCTTGTAATTTAACAAATGCACCAAAATCAACTAAATTAACAACTTCTCCTTCGATTTCATCGCCAGCTTGATGATTTTCAACGAAAGCATCGAATGGTTTTTGTTGTAATTGTTTTAAACCTAAAGAAATTCTGTTCTTTTCTCTGTTAGCCTTAAGTACAATTGTCTCAACTTCGTCTCCTACTTTTAGAACGTCTTCTGGTGATGCGATTCTATTCCATGACATATCTGAGATATGAAGTAATCCATCAACTCCGCCTAAATCTATGAAGGCACCAAAGTCAGTCAATCTTTGAACTTTTCCAGTGATTTTTTCACCAACTGTAATATTTTCCCAAGCTTTGTCTTCGATTTCTTTTAATTCTTCTTCTTCAACTGCTTTACGAGATAGAACTAAACGTCTCTTCTTTTCATCTATGTTCAAAACTTTACATACCAAAGTTTCTCCCACATATTTAGACAAATCTTTTACAAAGTGAGTAGTTACTTGTGAACCTGGTATAAAAGCTTTTATGTTATTAACTGTAGCTAGTAATCCGCCTTTTACTACTTGTGTTACTTTGGCTTCAACTGTTGAACCGTCATCAAAACTTTCAACTAATTTTTTCCAGTTTTTGATTCCTTCAACTCTTCTTGTAGAAAGAACAACATTACCTTCTCCATCGTCTAACTTGATAACGTAAACTTCAATTTCGTCACCTTGTTTGTACAAATCTTTAGGTAATTTTCCTTCTTCTGTTGACAACTCATCCAATTTTATGATGCCATCAGCTTTGTAGCCAATATTTACCATAACTTCATCATCTGTTACATAAATAACTTCACCTTTAACTATTTCTTTTGGGTGAATCTTATTCATGCTTTCTTCTACTTGTTCCATAAAATCCTTGCTGTAATTATCCATTAAATTTACAACCTCCTCAATAATCCAAGCTGGTGTGGATGCACCAGCTGTAATACCTACAACATCATACTCAATAATACTATCATCGATGCGAATATCTTTGTATGTTTCGATTCTCAAAACTTTTTTGCAATTTTCTTTTGCAATTTCATATAATTTATTCGTATTAGAACTATTTAAGCCGCCTATGACTATCATGCAATCAACCATTTTAGAAAGCTCTGCACAAGCCATTTGCCTATTCTTAGTAGCAGTGCAAATAGTATTATCTATCACAACGTTAGTATTACCTCTTACTATTATATCAGAAATTTCCAAAAATTTCCTCAATAAATTTGTAGTTTGTGAAATTACATAAATTTTTTCAGCTTTTATTTTTTTTGCTTCTTCTATTGTATTCACAACTTCGATATTATTTTCGACTTGTCCTTTCATAGCTATTATTTCTTGGTGATTTGGATTGCCGATAATAACTACCTTGTAGCCTTCTTCGTGTTTTTTTATTATTTTATCATATATTTTTAAAAGAGAAGGACAAGTTAAATCCACTAAATTATATCCATTATTTATAATATCTTCTTTTAATTTTTTAGTAGCTCCATGAGATCTTATTAAAATAGTAGAGCCTTTTTCAGCTTTTTTATAGTCATCTATGCTACTTATTCCTAAATTTTCTAATCTTTCACATTCTTGTTTATTATGAATTAATTGACCTAAAGTGTATTTTTTATCTGATGATGTATCTTCGGCTATTTGTATAGCTCTTTTAACTCCATAGCAAAATCCTGCGTTGTTTTGTACAATAATTTTCATTATACCACCTTATATATTTCTTCATAAATTTCTTTTGTGATTTCTTTATTCTTTATGTCTTTAGGTAATTGTTTGAATTGTTCTATTTTGATATTTTCTCTTATAAAAACTTCGATTTTAGATCTAAATTTAAACTCACCTTTTATAAATACGGGCACTATATCAGCATTTGATCTAGAAGCTATCATAGCAACTCCTGTTTTCATATTATCTTCTTTTACTTCTGTAACTCTAGTACCTTCCGGGAATATTCCAAGTACATTATTATCTTTGAGTAGATTTATAGAATATTTTATAGTTTTGATATTTACATTTTCTCTATCTACTGGAAAAACTCCCGCTTTTTTCAATAAATTCCCAAACAATTTATTCGTAAATAGCTCTTTTTTTGCCATGAAATTTATAGGTCTATTGAATATAATCGCTAGTATTAGAGGATCCCAATTACTTATGTGATTAGAGCAAATTATTAATGGAGTATCTTCTAAATTTGGATTTCCGTGAACTACTATTTTATATCTCAATCTAAGAAATATATTTAAAACAAATTTACAAAAGCTATAAAACATTATTTTTCCCTCACTACTTCAATGATTTTTTCCACTACATCGTCAATACTCATATCATCTGAATTTATCAAAATAGCATCGGAAGCTTTTTTTAGTGGAGCGTATTTTCTAGTTTTATCTTGTCGATCTCTTGTTATAACATCTTCTAAAATTTTTTCATAAGATGAATCATCTTTTTTTTCATCAAATCTTCTTTTAGCCCTTACTTCAGCAGATGCATCTAAATAAAATTTGTATTTTGCATCAGGTAATACATTCGTACCTACATCCCTACCATCCAATATGGTTGGTTTGTCATGGGAAATTTCTCTTTGCATATCGACTAGTTTTTCTCTAATAGATAAATATTTAGATACTACTGATGCTGCCATTGAAACGTCATTGGTTCTAATTTTATCTCCTAAAAATTCTCCATTAACTTTGATTTTCGAAGATTCAAAAGTAATATTTAATTTATTTAATTCATCAAATACTTTGAATTCATCGTTTATATCTATATTTTCTTTTAGGCAATAATAAGCCAATGATCTATACATAGATCCAGTATCCAAGTAGTTTATATTCAATATCTTAGATATGATTTTACATACTGTTGATTTTCCAGATCCACTAGGGCCATCAACTGCTATAGCATACACATCTTGTTTGATAAATTCTACATACACGTAATCTTCGTCATTTTTTTTCGGCATTCTTGAAGATATTACGATGTTCTTGTTTGTTTTCAAAAACTTATCATTGAATACTTCTTTCATTTCTTTTGGTGTGGAAATGACTATAATATCAAAATCATTGTCTTCAATGAGATTGTTTATTTCTTCATACATTTTTTCTGTATTTTCGTATTTTATTTTTATCATATATTTATCCCCGCTAAATATCCTGTTGAAAATGCAAATTGTAGATTAAATCCTCCAGTAAATCCATCAACATCTATTACTTCTCCACAAAAATATAAATTTTTAACTAATTTAGATTCCATTGTGGAAGGATCTATTTCTTTTACATCTACACCGCCTACACTTATTATTGCATATTCTAATTTTTCGTTGCAACTATAAGTGTATTCTAAAGATTTGAGTGTTCTTCTTAGATTTTCTCTTTCTGTTTTAGTAATTTCATTTACTTTCTTTTGGGAAGGTATGTTAGAATATCTCAAAATAGGAAGAATTAACCTTTTTATTGTCAAACCGTTAATTGCATTTTCTATAGATTTATTGGCGTTTTCTTTGAATTCTCGTAACAACTTAGCATCTAACTTGTCATCATCAAGACCAGGTTTTAAATCTATAGTTATTTTTATATCTCCAGTTTTATTTGATAATATACTTGATAGAGTGAGAACTAAGGGACCTGATATTCCTTTTCTTGTAAATATCATTTCTCCTAATTGATCGAATATTTTCTTGCCATGCACATAACATTTTAATCCTACATTTTTGAGACTTATACCCTCTAATTCGGATACATCTTCTTTTAAAATTACAGCAGAAAGCCCAGGCTTCATTTTGTTGATAGTGTGACCTAATTTTTCTATTTGAGAATAAATAGATCCATCTGAACCAGTATTAGGATAAGATTTGCCACCACAAGCTATTATTAGCTTATCAAAACTGTACTCCCCTTTTGTAGTTGTCAGATAAAATTTATCTGATTTGAAAATTTTCTTTACTTCTTCATTCAAATGTATATCTACATTTCTTTTTGACAAAACTTTACTAAATGTTTTAATTACATCCGACGATTTATCGCTAACTGGAAATACTCTGTTTCCTCTTTCAACTTTTGTCTTCAAACCATTTTCATTAAAAAATTTTATGACTTGTTTATTGGTAAAATCATAAAATGGACTGTAACAAAAATATTTATTTGTATTCATATTTTCTATTAATTCTTCAACTTCACAGTTATTGGTAATATTGCATCTGCCTTTACCAGTTATGTAAATTTTTTTTCCTATTTTCTCGTTATGATCAAATAAAATTATATTATTAGAGTCATCTGCGAAGCTTGCTGCCATCAATCCAGATGCACCAGCTCCAATTATAGCTACATCCATTATTTTATCCTTTCAATTACGCATACAAATGGTGGATTATTGATTTGATTTACAAATTCATATTTGACTACGTTGTATCTTTTCTGATCTAATGTATTTAGATATTCTAATACATTGATGCTCTCATCTAATCCGGATTTGTGTCCAGGATAAAATGTTATTACTATCAAAGCATCGATTTTTATTGCACATAATAATTTTTCTATTGTATGGATCACTGTATCGTAATCTGTAGTTATTGATTTGTCTCCTCCTGGGAGATATCCCAAATTAAATATAGCAAAATCAATATCACTGTCTACGTATTTATCAAAATTTATATGAGAATCATTTATTGCATATATATTTTCAATATTTAATGCTTTGATTTTGTCGACACATGATTTTTGTATATCAAATCCGTATATTTTTATTGAATTATTTAATTCTAACATATTCAGAGAATCATTTCCATTACCCAATGTCATATCTAAACATATGTTACTTTTTGGAATTTTCATCTCCATTATGTTTTTGACTAGGCTTTTCGTATTATCGTACATCGTTACAGAATCCTTTGAACAATAAATTTAAATCTAGCGTTCCATTATTTTCAAAAAAAGACATAACTAATTTATTTTCGTCGTGGATATTTTCTATTCCAAAATCAGTTAGCCTCATTGCCATGCTTTTCAAAAAAAATAGTTGGATATCAGAAGGCATATCTAATTTGAATTCTTTTATAAAAGCATTATCATTATCTATTTCAACCGAAGAAACTCCTTGTAAATTTCCATTATCTAAAAATAAAAAACAAAATTCTCGTTCTTTTACATCTACACTAAATTTAGACTTTGCTTCTTCGATTTCATCTTTGTTTGCTATTTTAACTTCTATCATCATTACCTCTTATTTTGTTCAATTCTTCATTACCTAAAATGACATATTGCCCTGGTTTTAAATTATCATCTAATTTATAATCTCCTATTTGAATTCTTTTTAGAGATAAAACCGGATGGTGTATATGATCAAACATTTTTCTGATTTGCCTATTCCTTCCCTCGTAAATAGTTACGATGTATTTGGAATTATTATCTATATATTGGTCGAATTTTATTTTCGATTTTTTTAATTTATATCCATCAATTGTTATACCATTAGATAGTTCTCTTATATCCGATATTTTAGGCTTTCCACGAACTATTACCTCATATACTTTTTTATGCATAAATTTAGGATGAGTTAACTCAAAAGTAAATTCACCGTCATTTGTCAATATTAATAATCCGCAAGAATCTTTGTCAAGTCTACCAACGGGATATAACCTTTCATCTACATTTATTAAATCTACTACCTTTTTTTTAGCGTGAGTATCTTTTACAGTTGAAGTATATCCTACGGGTTTATTTATCGCTATATAAATTTTATCTTCGACATTCAAAGTCTTACCACACACTTCTACTATATCATCATTTTTGACTTGGTATGATAAATCATCGAGCAAAACCCCATTTACTTTAACTTTCGAGTCTTTTATATAATCATCAGCTTTTCTTCTCGAGCAAAAACCGGATTTTGCAATAAATTTATTTATCCTCATTTTCTTTTTCCTTTATGAGTTTTTCTATCTCGTTTAATTTTGGCAACTCGTCGATAGAATTTATATTAAAATAGTACAAGAATTCATCTGTAGTTCCATATAATATGGGTTTGCCTATTTTATCTAATTTTCCAACTTCTTTTATTAGATTTTTTTTCATTAAAGTATCGATAGATGAGCTTGATTTTACCCCTCTTATATCATCTACTTCTATTCTAGTAATCGGCTGTTTGTAAGCTATTATAGCCAAAACTTCCATAGTAGTATTGGTCAATTTAGTGTTCTTTTGTTTTGTAAAAATTTCTTGTAAAAAATCGTAGTATTCTTTTTTGGTTTGAATCTGATAATTGTCGTTGATACATCTTATTTCAAGAGAAGTATTTCTGTATTCGTATTCTTTAATCAAATCATCTAACATTCTTCTGGTATCTTTTTTGCTTAGATTTACAGCTTCAGAAATTGAGTTTATATCAAGTGGATCTCCCCACAAAAACAATAAAGATTCTATTTTGTTGCGAATAATTTTATCTTCCATGCACTACCTCAATACTATTTCTAGGCTGTCACCACCGGGAACTACCTTCAAAACATTTGATTTTAATAATTCAAGTAAAGCTAAAAACATCGATATAATCTCAGATTTATTCGTGGATTTTGACAAAAAATCCGAAAATTTATATCTCTTACTTTCCTCTACTTTCCACAATATATCTTCGACACAATCTTCAATTTTGTATTGCTCTTCTTCTATTATCTCAGTTTCTTCGATAACTATCCTGTTATTTTCTCTTTGCAAGGCTTCCAACACTAATTTAGATAATAAGTCTATATCAGGTACTATCAAGTTTTCTTTTTCTGATTGATAGATAGACAAATCTTCCTGTATTTTTCTAAAATGTTTTGATGACACTTCTTCTAGTTTTTTTAGCCTTTGAGAAATTTCTTTGAATTTTTTGTATTCTATCAGCCTTTGTCTTATAGTCTCTTCATCTATTTGATCTTCTTGAATAAATTCATTTTTAGGGAGAAGTTTTTTCGACTTTATATATAACAAAGTCGAAGCCAAATATATGAAATCTGTCAAATCTTTAGTTGAGTGATTTTTCATATGTTCTACTTCGTCTAAGAATTTATTCGTTATTTTAGATAAATCGACATTTTCAATATCTATTTTTTCTTTTTCAACCAAATTCAACAGTAAATCCATAGGACCATTGAATTCTTCTGTAGTTATTATCAAACTCATAATGATATAGCCAATCTCAAAAATTTATCAATTATAAATGATGTTATAGGCGTCAAAACCTTGCCCAAAACTCCTGTAAATATCAATATCAATAAAATAATATATGTGTATTTTTCGTATTCTGCCATAAAATCCAAAAATTTTGCAGGGAAAAATGCAGTTATAACTTTAGATCCGTCCAATGGTGGAACTGGTATCAAGTTAAACACTGCAAAATACACATTATACACTATGAATAAACTAAAAATTTCTGATAATACTGGATTAAAATTTGAAAATTTCACATACAAAACAGAAAATATTAATCCCAGTATTAAATTTACTACAACTCCTGCTATTGAAACCAAAAATGTTCCTACATGTCTATTTCTAAATTTATATGGATTGATTGGAACTGGTTTTGCCCATCCGAATTTGAACAAAATCAAACTTATCGCACCTATTGGGTCTATGTGGTCAATTGGATTGAAACTAAGTCTACCCATTCTTTTTGCTGTGTCGTCTCCCATAAGATAAGCTACATATCCATGTCCCAATTCATGTAGTACTATTGTCGGCAACAATACCAAGATAATAATAATATAATGATTTATGGTTTCTATCATTTATTCATCTTCCTTAAAATATACAACACTCCTATAACTGTCTTTCCATCAATAATAGCTCCATCTTCTATCATTTGATTTAATCTATCAAATTCTATCAATTCAACATCTATAAATTCATCGTCATCTGCTTCTAATTCATCTTTGAATAAATCTTCAGCTAGGAAAAAACTTATTTTTTCGTTTGTAAATCCTGGAGAAGAATATGCGTCGAATAAATAAGTCAAATTTTTGCAGTTGAATCCTATCTCTTCTCTCATTTCTCTTATAGCAGCTTCTTTTGGAGTTTCATTATGCTCTACCAATCCAGCTGGTAATTCCAATAGCTGTTCGTTTGCAGCTTTTCTAAATTGTTTTACAAAATACAATTTTCCATCTTGGACTGCTATAATACATACTGCCTTTTGATGTTCTACAATTTCTCTTTTTGAATATTTTCTGTTAGGTAATTCAACAGTATCTAATCTTAAATTTAATATTCTTCCTTCATATATCATTTCAGACTTTATAGTCTTTTCTTCATAATCCATTATTATCTCCTGTTAGCTTTTAATTCATTTGATTGTTTGATCATTAATTTTGCTTGGTCTATAGTAGTATCAGTTATGTCAGTACCACCAATTAACCTAGAAATCTCTTTTATTTTTTCGTCTTCTGTCAATACTTTCAATATAGATTTTGTTTGATTACCGTCATCTATTTTTTCAATTAGTATATGGTTATCGCTTATAGATGCTATTTGAGGTAAATGGCTTATAGATATTATTTGTCTATCAGAAGACAATTCTATCAATTTTTCACCTACTACTAATGCAGTTCTCCCACTTATTCCAGTATCTATTTCATCAAATATAAAAGTATTTATATTTCCAAAATCAGATATTACTGATTTGAATCCCAACATAATTCTAGATATTTCACCACCCGATGCTATACTAGATAATGGTTTTAAATCTTGTCCTAGATTGGTTTTGATCAAAAAATCCAAAGAATCAAATCCATTTGTATTGAATTCATTTAATTTCTTGAATTCAACTTTGAAATCAGCATGTTTCATGTTCAAATCATGTAGATTTTTTATTATTTCTTTTTCTAATTTTAAACTAATCTTACATCTAATTTCATGTAATTTTTCAGATAAATCAATGCCTTTTTGGTATTCAGCACTTATTAATTTATTGTATTTGTCTTTATTCTCAGTAATAGTATTCAGTTCATCTACTCTTTTGATGAGACTATCTCTAAAATCAATTATTTCTTCAATTGATTTTCCGTATTTTCTTTTCAAAGATGTAATTATCTCGATTTTATTTTCTAATTCATTTAATTTGTATTCATCTTGATAGATATTTGAAAAATAAGAACTCAATTTCAAGAATAAATCTTCAATGTCGTAGTATATTTTGTCAAAATCTTCTTTCAATCCTTTTAATTCAACATCAAAATTCTCGATAGAATCCAGTTTACTTATTATGGTATTGAGTAAACTATTCAAATCGTTATTACCATAATTGTCGTCTGAATATATAGAAAGAATTTGACCTAAATTGTTCTTGATTTGATTTACATTTGATAATTTAGTGTATTCTCTATCTAGCTCATCTTCATCTACATTTTCTAAATCAATTTGAGATATTTCCTCTAGTTGATAATTTATTATATCCAATTCTCGATCTTTTTCTTCATCAGTAATGTCAAATTTCTCCAATTCTCTTTTATAATCATCAATTTTATTCAAAATCGATTTTAGGTCTTGTTTTATTTCTGATGTGTTTTCCTTATCAAACGAATCAATTATGTCGATATAATTTTCTTTGTTCATAAGCGATTGATTGTTGTTTTGACCATGGATATCGACTAGATTACTCATTATAGTCTTCAATGTATTTAATGTTATATTTCTGTTATTTAATTTGTTTATACTTTTTAAATTTTCATCTACGACTCTGGATACTATTAATAATCCATCTTCTGCTTCATATCCAAGTTTTTCTATAGATTCAATATCACTTTCATTATCCAAAGTAAATGTAGCTTCTACTATTGTCTTTTTAGAAGGATCTCTTATAAAATCCTTATTAAATCTTTGTCCCAATAATAGCTCAAAAGCTTTTATTAGAATTGATTTTCCAGCTCCTGTTTCACCAGTTATGATATTAATTCCTTTGGTAAAATCGACATTTATTTTGTCAATTATAGCAAAGTTTTCTATATAGATAGAATTTAGCATTACACTACCTTATTATTGATTTTATTTCAGACACCAATTTATCTAATCCAGATTTATCTTCAACGCTAATGTATATAGTATCATTTCCAGCTAATATTCCAGCTATGTTATCTAATTTTGCATTAGCTATAGCCATTGCTGATACAGTGGCTGTGTGAGATATAGTTTTCACAATAACCATGTCTTCATTGTGTTTTATAGATAAAACAGCTGATCTAAATATTTTATCTAATCTTTCATTTAGTGAATCATGTACAGTATCTATTATTGCGTAATGATATTCGCCTTCTCTTGTCTGTACTTTTGAAATTCTCAATTCTTTTATATCTCTTGATATAGTAGCTTGAGTAGCTTTTACTCCATGCATTTCTAAATAATCAGATAATTCTTCTTGTGTTCTTATTTCATTTTCTTCAATTAAATCCAATATTAATCTTTGTCTTGTGTACTTTTTCATATTTTACCTCGATTTATTAAATGCCTCATTTACGACATTTTTAAAATTTAAATTTTTATTTGTATCATTTATGTATGATACTTGAATTAAATACTCAATATTGCCACTTTTCCCTTTTATTGGACTTGGCGTAATATTTGATATATAAAGTAGATTTTCGTTCAAAAACTCGTTGATTTCGTCGATAATCATCAAATGTTCCTTCTTATCTTTTATTATATGCTTTTTACTTTTAGATTCAAATTGTGGTTTGATTAAAAGTATCATCTCTCCAGAATCTTTTAGCATTTTTTTGGCATTTGGGATTATCATTTTCAAAGAAATAAAAGATACATCACATACTATTAGATCAAATTTAGGGTAGTCATTTACATCAATAGTTCTGAAATTCGTATTTTCAAAAAGATGTAATCTACTGTCTTTTCTCAAAGTATTTGCCATTTGATCTGTACCTACGTCGATAGCATATACTTCTTTACAACCCTTTTCGAGTAAAACTTGTGTAAAGCCACCTGTGGATGAACCTATATCCAAACAAGTATCGATGTTTTTTATGTCGAATTCATCAAACGCTTTTAACAGTTTATAAGCTCCTCTTCCAACGTATTTCTTGTATTCTTTTATCTCTATTTGATTAGACTCATCGGGATTTATGTCGAACGAAGGTTTAGTAATTTGTTTTTTATTATAAAATACTAGACCTTTTTTTATTAAATTTTGAGCTTTTGTTCTAGAATCTACTATATTATTTTCAGTTAAATACAAATCTATTCTAGTCATCAATATTTCCTAATTTAATAGTTTTTGAGTCAATTGTATCAACTCATCTGAATTTTGAAATTTTTGTATTATTTTTATTGCATTTTCAGAATATAAATTTGCATCTGTTTTTGATTTTTCTTTTCCGAAAATAGTGACATATGTCTTCTTTCCAATCTTCACATCGTTATCGTAATCCATTATATCATCTATTATTTGAAAAGCCATTCCCAAATTAAAAGTATACTCTTCTAGCAATTTTAGTGATTCATCATCTAGTCCACACCAGTATCCAGCTCCGACAACTGCCGCTTTCAACATATAGCAAGTCTTTTTATCGTATATTTCTATGATATTATCTTTCGTTATATCATAATCTATATCCATAAGTTGACCTCTTATCATACCGTTACAGCCTGAATTTTTTACGATATAATTAGAACATTTTATGTCATTGGAATTTTCCATAGATTCTGTCAAAAGTTCAAATGAAAAATTCAACAATGCATCTCCAACTAGAACAGCAATGTCTTCTCCGTATTTCTTGTGTACTGTGAATTTACCTCTTCTATAATCATCATTATCCATACATTCTAAATCGTCATGTACTAATGAATAATTGTGAATCAATTCTATTGCTAATGCGTAATTTAATGCTTTATCCAAGTCTTTTTCTAGCATTTTACATACTAACATAAACAAAAGAGGTCGTATCCTTTTTGCTCCATCATCTATGATAGTGTATCTCATAGCTTCGCCAATTTTATCTTGACTAAATTGCAAATTTTTCAATCCAGTATTGATAAAGTCGATAAGATATTCGTTACTCATTGTCATCACTTACAAGCATATTTATTTGAAAATCCTCTTCTTTTTCATCTTTTATTAGAGTCATTTTGCCTTCTTGCTCTTTCAAAATAGAACTCAATCTTTTGTGCAATTTCATTCCTTCTTCATATAATTTTATATTTTCTTCAAGGCTAAGATCTCTATCTTCTAGTTTTTCTACTATTTCATTTAGTCTTTTCAATCCTGCATCGTATTCTCTATACTCATTCATTAAACTTCTCCTTATCTTCAACAAGTGCATCTACTTTTCCATCTTTCATAATTAAAGTTAATTTATCGTTTAATTCAATATCATCTACTGAAGCCATTATTTTTTCATTTTTAATGACTTTTGCATATCCTTTTTCTAGTATCGTTCTAGGATTCAAATGCAATAGTGTCTCTTTGTACGATTTTAACTCTAATTTCTTGTAACTTATGTTTGATAAAACAGATTTTAAAATGTCAATTCTAATTTCATCTATCTTTTTTATCTCAAGTTCGATTAATTTATCTGGTTTTAATAGATTTAACTTGTGAAAAATATTTAATTCTTCGTTGTGTTTGTTGCGTAGATTTTTATCGTATGAATTAATCAAATTTTTCTTTAATAAACTCAAATTTTCAATATGATTTTGTATTAAATTTTTAGGTCCTAAAAACTCAAGTTGTTTATTATAATAGTCTAATTCTCTTCTTTCATCTGCAAATCTATTTGATAATATTTTATTTATTTTAATATATGATTCGTCCAAAAAGCTCTTCAACTCTCCAAAATCACTTGTAGCTAATTCTGCTGCTGCAGTAGGAGTAGATGCTCTCAAATCCGCAACAAAGTCTGACAACATGAAGTCATTTTCGTGACCTACAGCACTTATTATTGGAGTTTTGGCGTTGTATATTTTCATTAGAAGCTCTTCGTCATTGTAGGAATTTAAATCTTCAAAGCTTCCTCCGCCTCTACCTACAATTAAAGTATCGCAATTTTGATCATCCATATAATTTATGGCATTTATTATGGATTCTGCAGATTTTTCTCCTTGAACTACGCAATGATAAATTAAGATATCGCATATTGGATATCTTCTTTTAATAGTTCTGCATATATCATTTACAGCAGCTCCCGTTGAGGATGTTATGACTCCTATTTTTTTAGGATACTTTGTAATAGGCTTTTTATTAGATTCGGAAAAATATCCTTCTTCTTCTAATTTTGATTTGAGCTCCAAATATTTTTTGTATAGATCGCCTTTTCCAGACTGCTCACATTCTTTTACTAAAAGCTGATATGTGCTTGATCCAGCATAAGTGGTTATGCTACCTCTTATTCTTACCTTGTCTCCGTCTTTTAAATTAATAGTCTTTGCTAATGACATGGTCTTGAATATCATACATGAGATCAAAGCCTTATCGTCTTTTAATCTAAAATATATATGTCCAGAAATATTTTTGGTATAATTAGACACTTCTCCTTCTACCCAAACGTTGGCCAGTATAGGATCTCTTTTTAGCGTATTTTGAATATAATCAGAAATTTCTTTTACACTATAAACTTGCATTTTCTTTTCTCTTGACGATAGTAGCTAGTATTCCGTTTATAAATTTATATGATTTTTCAGTAGAAAATTCTTTTGCTAATTCAACAGCTTCATTGATAGCTACGCTATCTGGAGTCGATTCGATATATAATATTTCACATATCCCGACTTCAATTATAGATAAATCTAATTTATTTATTCTAGAAAAATCCCATTGTTTTGTATTTTCTTTTACAATGTCAACTATCTCATCCATATTATCCAAAACAGAGTTGACTATTTCTTTGAAAAATTCAACATCGTTGTTGTTGATATTTTGATATTCAACGAAGTCATTGATTTTATCTCTTTGGAAATCTTTATTCATATTCATCTCGTAGATTAATTGCATTGCATTTTTTCTCGATAGTCTTCTAGACATATTACCTCCATGAAAATAACCCTCTATCGAGGGCCATTCTAAATACTTATTTTTTCACAAACAACATCTACATTTATGACAACTAAGCCTGTCATCATGCCGATATTTTCTTTAATCTTTTTTTGAACTTTGTAGCATACGTCTTTAATGTTGTAATCAGAATTTACTTCAATATGGGCTACGACATTAACAGCATTATCTAGTATTTCTAATTCTACTGCTTTATGAACTCCCTTTTCTATATTTACTTTTTCTAATTGAGGTGTTATTAAAGATTCTACGCCTTTAACTTCCATGCAAGCTTCTGCTGCAATAATGGAAATTATATCATTAGATATCTTTACCGTTCCATTATTAAATTTGTTATCCATTATTATTCCTCCGTAATAAAAATTTTACCAAAAAATGAAAAAAAATTCAATTTTAATTTATAATTGCTTCGACAAATTTTTCGGGATTAAATTCTACCAAATCGTTAACTTGTTCGCCTATTCCTATATATTTAACAGGTATATTCAATTCCATTTCTAATGGGAATATCATTCCTCCTTTTGCCGTTCCATCCAATTTAGTTATTATAGCTCCTGTAAGATCTGTCGCTTTCATGAATTCTTTAGCTTGAATGATAGCATTTTGTCCTGTAGTTCCATCTACGACTAATAATACTTCTTTTCTAGCTTCAGGATATTCTTTTTCAATTACCCTTTTCATTTTATTTAATTCATTCATTAAATTCTTTTTGTTATGAAGTCTTCCAGCCGTATCGCAAATTAAAATATCTGCATTTCTGCTTTTCATTGCACTTATTCCGTCGAATACTACACTTGCAGGATCTGATCCTTCTTTATGACTTATTATGTCAACGCCAGCTCTTTTAGACCATTCTGTTAATTGTTCTATAGCTGCAGCTCTAAATGTGTCAGCTGCTACCATAAGCACATTTTTGTTTTGATTTTTTAATTTCATGGCGAGTTTACCTATAGTAGTAGTCTTTCCAACACCATTTACTCCTACGACTAGTATGATGGTTTTTTCATCGACATTAAGTGAATTATTTATATCATCTGCTATTATATTTTCTTTTAGTATTTCAGATAATAAGCCTTTTATTTGTGAAGGATCTTGAACGTTGTTTAATTTAACTTTTTTTCTAAGATCTTCTACTATTTTTAATGTAGTGTCCACTCCAATATCAGCAGATATTAAAGTTTCTTCTATTTGTTCAAATAGCTCTTCATCCACACTTCTATAAGACGCTAATACTTCATCGATTTTATTTGATATATTGTCTCTTGTCTTGAGCAATGAGTTTTTTAATTTCTCAAAAAATCCTTCTTTTTCTTCTATTTTTTCAACTTTTTCAACCTTTTCTTTTTCTAAATCAGGTTTTATTTCCTCGATTTTTTCGTCTACTTCATTTGATTGTTCATTCTCATCATCTTTTTTTACTTCGACATCTTCAGAAATATCTTTTTCTTCATCGTCTTTTGATTTGAACTTATTAAAAAATTTATTTAGCATATTTCTCTCCTATCTAAATCCAATTTAATTAGTTTTGAAATTCCATCTTTTTCCATGCTAACTCCATACAGTACGTCTGCAATTTCCATGGTACTTTTTCTGTGAGTTATTATGATAAAATTAGTTTTTTCTTTAAATTTTAGCAAGTATTCTTTGTATCGTTTGATATTTATTTCATCTAATGCAGCATCTATTTCATCTAATATACAAAATGAAGATGGTCTAGTTTCAAAAATAGCAAACAACAATGCTACTGCTGTCAATGATTTTTCACCACCTGACAAGAGGCTTAGACTTTGTAATTTTTTTCCAGGAGGTTGAGCTATTATTTCAATTCCGGAATTCAATACGTCGTCATCTGTCAATTTCAAGTTAGCATATCCTCCGTTGAACAACTGTTGAAAAATAACTACGAATTTTTCGTTTATTTCTTTAAATTTACTATTGAAAAGTTCTTTCATTTCCTTATTCAATTTATTAATCGCATTGAGAATATCTTGTCGTGATTTTATTAGATCGTCTTTATTTTTCTCCATAAAATCAAATTCTTTTTTCACGTTTTCATATTCTTTTATGCTATCTACAGAAAATGTACCTATATTTTTTAATTCATTAGATAATCTATTGATTTCCTTTTGAGATACCGATATATTAGAATCTAAAGTGTGCATATCAATGTTTATATCGTATAAATCATTGATATAAAATTTTAGATTGTTTAATTTTTCCGTAGTGTTTAAAGCTTTTTCTATAAGATAATTGTTGTTTATCTCGGCTTTTTGAATATTAGAATTCAAATCATAAATAATTTTTTCGTATTTCGATAATTCTAATTTTTTCTCGCTCAATTTTGATTTCATGCTAGAAATATTTTCGCTCAATTTTAGAATTTCATCATCATAATCTACGCATTGACCTTTTATATCAGATTTTATTTTTTTTATCTCGTCTATTGTCTTTAATAAATGTATAATTTTCTCTTCGTTTTGTGCATATGTTTTTTTGATGTAGTCAATTCTAGAGTTATTCTCATTTAATTGATTTGTGTATATATTTAAATCTCTCTGTACTGACAGTCTATCTGATTTTACCGATATAAATTCCATTTTATCAGAGTTGTATTTAGAATTTAATTCTTCTATTTCAATAGACAATTCTTTTGATTTTGATGTCAAATCTGCAATACTATCATCTAAGTATTTTATATCGAGTTCACTTTCAGAACTAGAAGAATTATCGATATTTAGTTTTAGGTTATAGTCTTCGATTTTGGATTTCAAAAATCTTACTTCTATTTCCTTTTCTTTTACATCACTATTTATCTGACTAGATTTTGAACTCAATTCTAATAATTGTGATTCCAAATTTTTTAAATTATTCTGTTTTTCAACTAATTTATTTGAAATAAAATTGTACTTTTCTTGTAATTTATTTGATTCTTCGCTACAGTTTTTGTAATTTTCTGAAAATTTCGATAATTCGTTTTTTAAACTTAGAATAGAATAATTTGATGTCTTTTTGAATCCACCTACCATAGATCCCCAGTTGTTTATTATATCTGCATCTAACGTAACTATTCTAAAATTTTTGTATTTATTGCTAACGATAACTGCATCATCTAAATTTTCTGTTACTAATGTCTTCTGTGCAAAATAATCTATAATTTCTCTGTATTTTTCATCTGATTTTATAAATTGATTTAAATGTCCTAAAACCAATTTATCAGATACATATCCAACTCTTTTGGCTTTTATTTTGCTTAGAGGAAGAAAAGTAAGTCTTCCTATTTTATTTTTTTTCAAAAATTCAATCAATACTTTTGCGTCATCTTCGTTTTCTACAATTATATTCTGCAAAGATGATGCCATTATAGCATCTACGCTCTTTTCGTATTTACTATCTACTGTTATCAAATCGCCTAGAGTTCCTATAACTTTTTTAGATAATTCAGGATTTAATCTTCTGAAAAAGTTTTGTACAGAGTTATTGTATCCTTCGTGATTATCAATCGTATTTTTCAAAAATAAATATCTGTTTTTGAAATTATTAGAGTCTTCTTTTAATCTACTGAGTTTTTCTTTTATATCTGATAATTCTTTCGAATCTGATTTTAATGTATCTTGAATTGAATTTTTTTCTATAGTATAAGATTTTAAGGAATCTTCTAACTTATTTTTTGACAAATTCATATCTTCTATTTCTTTTGATAGAAGATTTAATCTTTGCTCCAATTCTGATTTTTCTAATCTAATTTTGTCATTTTCTTTTATTTTTTCTTTTGCTATTGCATCTCTAGAATTTTTTTCTATGATGTATTTTGTCTTTGTTTCTTTTAAATCTTCTAATTTATCAGATAAATTTTTAAACAATTCCTTTTTTTCCGTTATCAACTTTTCGACAGATTCAGTATCAAATTTCTCTAAATTTTCATCTAATTCTTTTATCTTTTCTTTTGAAACATTGACTTGTTCTATTTGATATTTTGTCTTATCTTTTAAATTCTCTAGCTCAATTTTTATTGATTTATTTTCAAATTGCAGTCTATCTAATTCACTGTTGCTATTTTTAAGCCTTTCATTATTGAGCTCAATGCTAGAATTTGTTTTTGTCTGTTGGTTTTTTATTTCATTTAGTTTTGAATTACTAGAATCTAATTTTATTTCAGTATTAGATATAAATTCTTCAATTTTATTTTTCTCATCATTTGATTCTTGTAATCTATTATTATATATTTCTAAAGACTCGTCATTCTGATTTTTTTTATCTACTATATCATCAAGTCCTAAAGTTAGTTTATTTATATCACACAAAGCTTTTTGTATTTCCATGGATTTTAGATTTTCTTCTAGCAATAATCCTCGCTTTGCTTTTGTGCTTTCTTTTTTCAAATAAGACAATCTATCTTTTTGAGACGTTAATATGTCTTCTATTCTTAGCAAATTTTCATTTGTCTGCTCTAATTTTCTTACACTTTGTTCTTTTATATATTTTTGCTTTGATATTCCAGCTGCTTCTTCGAAAAGTTCTCTTCTATCTTCGCTTTTAGATGATAATATCTCATCTATTTTTCCTTGACCTATTACAGAATATCCTTCTTTACCAATTCCGGTATTCAGAAAGAGCTCTTTTACATCTTTTAATCTAACCTTTGACTTATTGATGTAGTATTCGCTCTCACCAGTTCTGAATACTCTTCTAGTTACTGTGATTTCACCGTATTCTATATTTTCCCATAAATCATTTTCAAATGTTATAGATACTTGAGCAAAATTTACAGGTTTTTCTTTTTCAGTACCCGAAAATATGATGTCCTGCATTTTATTGCCCCTGAGGTTTTTAGCCGATTGTTCTCCCAAAACCCATAGTATAGCATCTGAAATATTTGATTTACCACTTCCATTTGGCCCGACAACTGCAGTTATAGGATTATCAAAATTCAATTTTATTTTATTTTTAAAAGATTTAAAACCTTGTATTTCAACTGATTTTAATCCCAAAGTTGCACCTCATCTTCTATTTTCTTGAAAATCAAATCCAAATCAATATTTATTTTTCTTTGATTTACAACAAAAAAATTAGTATCGGAATTGAAAAATTTCAAGCTTTGTAAATTGTATTTTTTTATTAAATAGTTTTTATTTTCTTTGTTATATCCAACAAAATTATTCAATATGCTTGGTTTGACGTGTATCTCGAGCTGCTCTACTTCTTTTTCTTTTAGAACAAAATCTATTACTTTTCGATACAAATTATCTTCAACTAATTGTCTAAAATTAGGGTGAATAGCCCCAGCTACAACGTCTTCTCCTTCTTTTATATTTTCAGTATTCAATAATCCAAGTCTTATTACTGGAATACCTGCATTTATAAATTTCAAATATATTTTTGTAGATTTTTCTACTGATTCTTCTAACTTTTCAGGTTCATATTTTTTTTGATTTGTATAAACTTCAAGCATGGTATTTTTTATCACAAGTGTAGGATAAATTCTAACAAAATCCGGTTTAAGTTTTATCAATTCATCTGCAGTATACAAATCTCTTTTTATATCGGATTTGTATAAGCCAGTCATCATTTGAAGTCCTAAATTAAACCCATACGATTTTATCAATTGCACAGCTTTCCTCACGCTTTGACTATCATGATATCTCAAATTAAAATTCAACACTTCATCCACCATAGATTGTACTCCCAATTCTATAGTATCGACGTTGTATTTCTTCAATATATCTAGTATATGTTCATCTATATAATCAGGTCTTGTGGATAGTCTTATAGAATGGACTCTATTGTCTTTGATAAATTCATTTGCTATTTTCAAATATTCTATCATTGAATCTTCAGCAATCCCAGTAAAAGAGCCTCCGTAAAAAGCTATTTGGACGTTCTCACTAGAATTTGTAGGAAAATTATTTAATTGTGAATTTATCTCAGATCTAATCTCATTACTTTTTACCACGTCTACGTAATTTGTTATTTTTCTCTGATTACAAAATATACAATCGTTGGGACATCCCAAATGTGGTATGAACAACGAAACTATATACTTTTTTTTACTCATCTACTATCCTCAATCTAATTAAAGCATTTTTTGCCGCATCTTGCTCAGCGTGTTTCTTAGATGATCCTACTCCAGAACCAATTACTAGATTTCCCTCGTATACTTCTACAAAGAATTTCTTGTCATGATCAGGTCCTTCTTCTTTCACTATCTTGTATTTTAATTTATCTCTCGATGTTTTTTGATTGTATTCTTGAAGCATAGTTTTATAATCAATAAAGCTCGATTTTGTTTCTATTTCAGTTATGAATAGACTTTTAAACTTATCATTAACTATTTTAAAAGCCGATTCATACCCAGAATCTAAATAAATTGCCCCGAAAACAGCTTCAAAAGTATCTGCCAAAACACTTGGTTTTTCACTTCCACCAGAAATATACTCTCCATGACCCATCATCAAATATTTTCCCAAATCCAAATATTTTGCCATATTAGAAAAAGATTTTTCGCATACCATTTGACTTCTCAATTTTGTCATAGCACCTTCTTTTGGCAAAGACTTGCTATTATACAAAAAATCACTCACTATCAAATCCAATACTGCATCGCCCAAAAATTCAAGTCTTTCGTTCGATACATTTTTATATAACTTGTTTTCATTTCCATAAGAACTATGAAAAAAAGCCAGGTTTAGCAGATTTATATCTGCAAACCTGTAATCTAACTTTTCTTCAAGTTCATGTAATAAATTTAATCTAGATTTATCCACGATTATTTACCTTGCAATCTTTCTATTTCATTTACTACATCTGCTACATTCTTTAATTGAGATAGCTTTTCATCTTCAAGTTCAATTCCAAATTCATCTTCAACATCCATTACTATTTCTAATAATCTAACTGAATCAGCTTTTAAATCTTCTGCAAATCTAGTGTTTTCGTCTATGTTTTCTGTATTAAATTCTTCTTTTAATGATTTAACTACTTTATCGTAAATTTCCTTATTCATTTTTTAACTCCTTATCTATTTTATTAGTTATATCTTGTTCTATAAATTTTATTAATGTCAAAATTCCAGATTTAATTGCAACTCTATCCGAAGAACCATGGGCTTTGAATACAGGCTTTCTAGTACCTAAAAATGGCGCTGATCCTATGCTGTGATAATCCATGCCTGAGCTCATCGATTTAACTAAAGGAAGTATCATTTGCAAAGTTTCAGAATCTAGTTTTGACATCTTTGATTTTATCATGTAATTGAAAAACTCAACTGTTCCTTCTAGTGATTTCAACAATATATTTCCTGAAAATCCATCAGTTACTACTACATCAAAATCGCCTTTTAAAACATCTCTAGCTTCTACATTTCCTTTAAAATAAGGATAGCTTGATAATTTCTTATAAGTTTCTAATCTAAGTGAATCTCCCTTATGTTCTTCTACTCCAATATTTAGAAGCCCAACTTTGCAATCCGATTTACCCAATACATTCTTTGCGTATATATATCCCATTTTGGCGAATTGCTCTAAAAGATCACTTGTGACATCCACGTTTGCTCCAACATCAAGTATAATAGTTTGTCCTTTTAATGTTGGCAAAACTACCATTAGACATGGTCTAGCTACATTGTCTAATCTTTTAGTTATTAGTGTGGCTCCTGTCAACAATGCTCCAGTAGAACCAGTAGATAAGAATCCATCGTAATCTTCATTCAACAAATCAAAACATTTTCTCATGCTTGAATCTTTTTTGCTTCTTATCTCTTTGGTTGGAGATTCATTGTTATCTATTACTTGTATAGCATTTACAAAATTTATTTTATTTTCAAATCTTTTATTTACTATATTTTTATTTTCTTCTTCATTTCCAACAATTGTAAGTTCAAAATCTTTTTCTTCAAGAGCCATCAATGCCCCTTCGATCAATTCTGAAGCTCCATTATCAGAACCTAAAGTATCTAATAATATTTTCATACTTCACCTCTAGTATATTTTATCACATTATAAAAAATCAATCATATTATTTGATAACTTTAAATTTAAAATTTAATTTATTGTAATAAAAAAGTCGCTTAATATAAATTAAACGACTCTCTCTTTTACTAATTTTCTTTTGAATTATCTACAACTTGTTTTCCATCATAATACCCACATTCTCTACATACTCTGTGAGGTAATTTAGGAGATCCACAGTTAGGACATGTAGTTATAGTAACTCTTGGTAATTTATACGAAGAAGCTCTTCTTTTATCTCTTCTAGTCTTAGAAGTTTTTCTCTTTGGTACTGCCATTGCTACACCTCCTTAAGGATTGTATCCTTAAAATTTATACAAACAACGTAGTTATTATATTATAATAACGTAAAAATGTCAATAAAATTATTTTGATAAATCAAATGTATCTCTTGCTATCATCAATTCTTCGTTTGTTGGAACTACGTATACTTTAACTTTTGAATCATCAGCAGAAATTAATGCTTCATCTCTTGTGTTGTTCTTTTCAGAATCTAATTTAACTCCTAATTCTTCAAATGTGTTTAATATATCATTTCTCATAGAGATTGAATTTTCTCCAATTCCACCTGCGAAGCATATTGCATCAACATGTCCTAATTCAGCCATGTATCCACCAATGTATCTTTTTACTCTTTCGATGAACATATCTAATGCTAATTGAGCTCTATCATTTCCTTTTTCAGCAGCTTCTTCTAGATCTCTAAAGTCAGAACTAATTCCTGAAACTCCTAATACACCTGATTTTTTGTTAAGGATTTGATTCATTTCGTCAGCAGAGTATCCTTTTTCATTCATCAAGAAAGTCATAACTGTTGGGTCTAAATCTCCACTTCTTGTTCCCATCAAAAGTCCTTCCAATGGAGTAAGTCCCATTGATGTATCATAGCATTTTCCGTTTTTAACAGCTGCTATTGAAGATCCATTTCCCAAGTGAACAGTTATTATGTTTATGTCTTCTTTTCCCAATAATTGTTGAGTTCTCAAAGTTATATATCTATGGCTAGTTCCGTGGAAACCAAATTTTCTCAATCTATAATCTTCATAGTATTCATATGGAATAGCATACATATAAGTTTTAGCTGGCATTGTTTGATGGAATGCAGTATCGAATACAGCTACGTTAGTTTTTCCTGGAGCTAATTTTTCACAAGCTTCTATTCCCATTAAGTTTGCTGGGTTGTGAAGTGGACCAAATTTGATGAATTCTCTGATTTTGTCTTTAACGCTATCATCGATTACACAAGATTCAGTTAATTTATCTCCTCCATGAAGTACTCTGTGTCCTATTGCTGATACTTCATCTAAGCTCTTGATTACTCCGTATTTTTCATCTAACAATGCATCAAATACGTGATTAATAGCTTCAGTATGATCTTTCATAGGTTCTTCAACTACTAATTTTTCACCGTTTACTTTGTGAGTTAATTTAGAACCTTCGATTCCGATTCTTTCTACTAATCCTTTACACAATACACTTTCATCTGTCATATCAAATAATTGATATTTCAATGAAGAGCTACCACAATTAATTACTAATATTTTCATTTTTCCTCCTATTTTTACCTAATTTGCTTTCTTTTCCATGTATCAATCTCATTATATTAGTTCTATGCTTATAGAAAGCTATAAGACCAGCTATAATGTAAACCAATCCAATATATTTATCTGTTCTCAAATACACAATACCGTAGAGTATAGATGATATACAAGCTATGATACTACCAACAGATACATATTTTGTAATTATTACACCTAACAAAAATAAAGCAAATAATATTAAAGCCTGCAAAGGTTGTGCAAACATAAGTACACCAAAAGAAGTTGCAATTCCTTTACCGCCTTTAAATTTGTATATTAGCGGAAATATGTGTCCAATTACACATGCAATCCCACATATAAGTATACCTAAATTTCCAAAAAATTTAAAGCCTATAAATGAACATAATATTCCCTTAAAAAAATCAATTAAAAAAGTTAAAAGTGCTATCTTTTTGCCATATATACGCAATGCATTTGTAGTACCGGCATTTCCACTTCCTAAACTTCTTATATCTTGTTTAAAAATCAACTTTGATAATATTATAGAACCACTTAAATTCCCTATCAAATAGCAAATAATTGCTAAAAATATCAAATATAGTTTGTCCATTATTTTCCTCTAGTCTTAAATTCAAATTGAATAGGAACTCCTTCAAAATTGAAATTTTCCCTTAATTGATTTTCTAAATATCTCTGATAAGAAAAGTGCATTAAATCATTTCTGTTAATGAATACCAAAAATTTAGGTGGTCTAGCTTCAACTTGTGTTATATAAAATATCTTCAATCTAACACCTTTATCAGATGGTGGTGGGTTCAGCAATATTGCCTTAGATATAATGTCGTTGAGCACTCCTGTGCTTATTCTCATAGAATAGTTATTGTCTACTAAGTCTATTTTTTCAAATAAAGTGTTGATTCTCTTATTTTCCTTTACACTTATGAAAACTATAGGAGCATACATTGCAAATCCCAACTTTGATTTGATATCTTTCTTAAATTCATTCATAGTGTTGGTTTCTTTTTCTATAAGATCCCACTTATTCACTAAAATTATCATGGCCTTTCCTTGGTCATGTGCATAGCCTAAAATTTTAGTATCTTGTTCTGATACACCTTCATTTGCATCTATCATCAATACGCATATATCAGATCTATCGATGGCTGATAAAGTTCTTACTACAGAATATCTCTCTACTTCAGTATCTATTTTTTTTCTTTTTCTAAGACCTGCCGTATCTATAAAAATGTATTCTTTGTCTCCATATTTTATTTTTGAATCTATGGCATCTCTAGTAGTACCTGCAATATCAGTGACGATCATTCTATCTTCATTTAATAAGTTATTTATCAATGAACTCTTTCCTACGTTTGGTTTTCCTATAAGGCAAACTTTTGTTATATCATCATCAGATTCAACATCAGAATTGTCATCAAATTTAGATACTATAGCATCCAATAAATCTCCTAATCCTGTAGAGTTAGAAGCACTGATAGGAAATATTTCATAAAATCCCAAATTGTAAAAATCATATATGTTGTCTTTTTGTTTGATATGATCTATTTTATTTACTACTAGAATTACGCTTTTTCTAGTTCTTCTCAATAAATCAGCAACTTCCATATCTATTGGAGTAATTCCTTGTTTTCCGTCTACCATGAATAATATTACATCGGCAGTTTCTATAGCAAGTTCTGTTTGTTTTTTTATATTTTTAGTGATAATTTCTTCACTATTTGGTTCCAATCCACCTGTGTCGACTACGGTAAAATATTTATTTTGCCATTCTGCTTCCATATACAATCTATCACGAGTAACACCTGGATCGTCTTGAGTTATTGCAATTCTTTTTCTAATTAATTTATTAAATAACGTAGATTTACCTACATTTGCTCTTCCTACGATAGCAACAACTGGTTTTGCCATATTATCACCTCATTTCTCTATAAAATAATACCATAATTTATATTGATATTACAAATATTTATATAAAAAACAAAGCTAATACCAATTTTCAAAAATCAGTATTAGCTGTAATTTTGTCTTCTTTATTTATAAATTGGGAATTGATGCATTAATTCCACAACGTCTTTTTTGATTTCTTCAACTTCTCTACGTTTTTTCAATGCGTCAAGCATAAGTTCAGCTACTTTTTCAGCTTCTTTTTCTTTCAATCCTCTAGTTGTGATAGCTGGAGTACCAATTCTTATACCACTTGTTACAAATGGAGTTTCTGGGTCATTTGGAATAGTGTTTTTGTTTGTAGTGATATTTACTTCACTCAATAAAGCTTCTGCTTCTTTTCCTGTCATTCCAAGACTTCTACAATCAATTAATAATAAGTGATTGTCAGTTCCACCAGATACTAATCTAACATCGTTGTCTTTGAATACTTTTTCCATAGCTTTTGCATTCTTTAAAATTTGATGAGTGTATTCAGTGAACTTAGGATCCAAATCTTCTTTGAAACATACTGCTTTTGCTGCAATTATGTGTTCCAATGGACCACCTTGGAATCCAGGGAATACTGCTTTGTCTAACATTTTTTTGTGTTCAGCTTTGCAAAGTATAGCTCCACCTCTAGGTCCTCTTAATGTCTTGTGAGTTGTAGTAGTTACAAAATCAGCATAAGGAACTGGGCTTGGATGATCTCCTGTAGCAACTAATCCTGCTATGTGAGCCATATCTACCATTAAATAAGCACCTACTTCATCTGCTATTTCTCTAAATTTCTTGAAATCGATAATTCTTGGATATGCAGAAGCACCTGCTACTATTAATTTTGGTTTATGCTTTAATGCTAATTCTCTAACGTTTTCATAATCTATTGTTTCAGTCTCTGGATCAACACCATAATCTACGAAATTATAGAACTTACCTGACATATTTACAGGTGAACCGTGAGTTAAGTGACCACCTTCTGTTAATCTCATTCCCAATACTGTATCGCCTGGTTTTAATACTGCTATATATACAGCTATATTGGCATTTGCTCCACAATGTGGTTGAACATTTGCATGATCAGCGTTAAATAATTTTTTCATTCTATCTATTGCTAATTGTTCAATCTTATCTACATTTTCGCATCCACCATAATATCTTTTACCAGGATATCCTTCGGCATATTTATTGGTCAATTCTGTTCCCATAGCTTCCAAAACTGCTTTTGAAACAAAGTTTTCAGATGCTATAAGTTCAATATGATCTTCTTGTCTTGTTATTTCATCATTTAAATAACCAAATACTTCTGGATCAAAATTTTCTAAATCTTGTCTACAATTATTCATGTATACCTCCTATAATTTTTGTGATATGAACTAGATCTTTATCCACAAATTTTTTATCTATATATTTTACAATAATATAGCCAATTAATAATCCTACCAACCCTACGCAAAATGATATGAGCTCAAAATTGTTCACTTTATTTGCTAAAAGAGTATATGCAGCTATAATTCCTATTAGGAAAAAAGACAAAGGTACTAAATAAAGCAAAGCTGTGTATTTTACCATAGATTTATTATCTCCGGAAATTTGGACGTTATCTCCTACTTTTGCATTTACGTAGTTTGCACATTCAATGACTTGAGTCTTTTGTTCGCATCCACCACATTTGCTGCAACCTTCGCCACCACAAGCTCCTGCTCTAACTATTAAAACTGATGCCTTTGTGTCTTTAGTACTAATAACCATTCCATTTTTTGCCAAAACTATTACCTCAATTCTTTTATTACATATGATGCTATCATCAAACCTACACAAGATGGTACAAAACTAATACTAGAAGGAGCATGTCTACCGTTTGATGATAATACTTCGCCACTTCTCTTTTCATCCGACCAAATACAAGTAAGTTTATCTACATTTCTTTTCTTTAGTTCTTTTCTCATCACTTTTGCCATTGGGCAAGTGTGAGTTTTTTTGATGTCTGTAATTCTAAAAAGAAATGGATTTAATTTTGAACCTGCTCCCATTGAACTGATTATATTGATATCGTTATTATAACAATACTCAACTAAATCTAATTTTGATGAGATCAAGTCGATAGCATCTATAACATAATTATACTCATTAAGTTTAAATAAATCAACATTTGTTTTGTCAAACTTTTCCCTAAATTTTATAACTTTGCAATTAGGATTTATTCGATGTATCCTCTTTTCAAACTCATCTACTTTGTATTTTCCAACGTTATCTTCGAATGCTATTATTTGTCTATTGATATTGGTAATGTCTATTGTGTCATAGTCTACGATTGCCAACGTACCTACTCCACATCTAGCTAATGCTTCTATTGCAAATCCACCAACTCCTCCGCAACCTATTACGATTACTTTGGAGTTGATGATTTTTTCCATATCATTTTCGCCTAATAGCAATTTTGTTCTTTCAAATTTTCTATCCATGACTAATCAAGTTTAATGTGAATTTCTTTTAATTGTTCTTCTTCAACGCTGCTAGGAGCACCTGTCAACAAGTCTGTAGCTGATTGAGTCTTAGGGAATGCTATTACATCTTTGATATTGTCAGTGCCTACTAATAACATCATTAATCTATCCATTCCATAAGCTAATCCACCATGTGGAGGAGTTCCGTAATTAAAAGCTTCTACGAAAAATCCAAATTTATTTTGTATCATTTCATCTGTCAATTCCAATGCTTCGAACATTTTCTTTTGTAAATCGGAATTGTTAATTCTTATAGATCCTCCACCTATTTCATCACCATTACATACTATATCGTATGCTTTAGCTCTAACTTTTTCTTTGTCTGTCAATAAATATTGGATGTCTTCTTCTTTTGGCATTGTGAAAGGATGATGCTTGGCAACGAATCTATTTTCTTCTTCATTGAATTCAAATAATGGGAAATCAACTATCCATACGAATTCGAAAATATTGTCATCTACCAATTCCAAATCTCTAGCTATTTTATTTCTCAACGCACTTAGTCCATTGAATACTACATCATTTTTATCAGCTAATATGAAAATCAATGCATTTTCATCTTCTTTTGTAGATTCAATTATGTTATTCATTTCTTCTTCACTCAAGAATTTTTTGATTGAAGATTGGATTTCTCCATCGTGCACTCTAATCCAGCTCAAGCCTTTTGCACCGTATTCTTTGACAAATTTTTCTAGCTTATCTATTTTCTTACGAGAGTATTCACTTTCGTAATTTCCTATGTTGATGCATCTTACACTTTTGTTTTTTTCATTGCAGCTATTGAATACTTTAAAATCAGAATCTTTTACTATGTCTGTGATATTTTTTAGTTCAAATCCAAATCTCAAATCCGGTTTATCGCATCCATATCTTTCCATAGCTTCACTGTATGTCATTCTTTTGATAGGAGTAGGTATATCTATTCCTCTGATTTCTTTAAATAGTTTTTTGATCAATCCTTCGTTTAATGCCATTACATCTTCTTGATCTACAAAGCTCAATTCCATATCTACTTGTGTAAATTCAGGTTGTCTATTTGCCCTCAAATCCTCATCTCTAAAACACTTTACGATTTGATAATATCTGTCCATTCCACTTATCATCAATAATTGTTTCATCAATTGAGGAGATTGTGGCAACGCATAAAAGCTATGTTCATTTACACGACTTGCTACAAGATAATCTCTAGCTCCTTCTGGAGTTGGTTTTCCTAAAAATGGAGTTTCTATTTCGTAAAATCCATTTTCATCTAAGTATTCACGAATGATTTTATTTGCTTTTGATCTCATTTTTAGATTTTTTTGTAGCTTAGGTTTTCTCAAATCCAAATATCTATATTTTAATCTTATAGATTCTTGAGCGTTATCATCGTCTTTTATATAAATCGGTGGAACATTTGCAGTATCCAATACTATCAATTCATTTGCGATTACTTCTATATCTCCAGTATCGATGTTTTTATTTTTAGATTCTCTTTCGTTTACAGTTCCCTTTACACAAAGAACATATTCGCTTTTTACATTCTTAGCTATTTCAAATATCTCTTTGTTATCGTCTTTTATAGCTATTTGAGTAATTCCAGTATTGTCTCTCAAATCTATAAATATTAAAGATCCTAAATTTCTTTCTTTTTGAACCCATCCCATAAGGATAACTTCTTTTCCTGCATCTTCTATTCTAAGATTTCCACACATGTGTGTACGTCTAAGATTTCCCATACTATTCATAAAAACCTCCTAATTAAAAAAACTCGTCCATAGAACAAGGGACGAGTTAAAAATCGCGGTACCACCCTAATTAGGTAAACCTCACTTAAAATTTTAACGCTATAAAGCGGAATTAACGACTCAAAAATGTCTGCAATTACTATGAATGATAAGTTTCACCACACCTTATCTCTCTAAAAATCAATCATAATGCGCTCTTTTTCTCACTGTCTTTATTATCATTACTAGATAATTATATTCAAAAAATCATTCGTTGTCAAATTCGTTTGGATTTCTTTCTATTCTTGTAAAACTCAATTATTTCTACAAGCTCTCCTACTTTCAAAATGAATAATAATCCAAAATAAGTTACTCCAGCAACTACAATAGATAATATTAACGATATATTCCCCGAGAATTTGATACTCGATATTTTAAAACAAGCAAATGTCAATATTCCCATTATTATTGATGACAAAAGCATTTTAAAAATATCTACAAATAAATTTTTCAAATTTTTGAAAGAACCTATTTTTCTTCTTAATCTTCTCGTAATAGTATACGCTCCTATTAGAGATGCGATAGTAGTTGCCATAGCTAATCCTACAATTCCAAATATTCTCGACAATACTATATTTCCTATTATGTTTATAATAACCATTATTGTTGAATTCACAGTAGGCGTTTTAGTATCATTCATGGCGTAAAATGTTTTGGATATTATATCTCTAGTGGCGAGTCCTATGAGTCCTATTGCATAGAAAAACATACAAGTAGATGTTAACGATACGTCGTTTAGAGTAAATGCTCCTCTGAAAAACAATAGCTTAGTCACAGGTGCAGATAAAATCATAAGGCCTATCGTCGCTGGAAATACGAAAAAACAAATCATAGACATAGCTTTCACTACGCCTTCTTTCATTTTATTCATATCATTATCTATGTAGCTTTTTGACAATTCAGGATACACGATTATAGATATATTCGCTATAACTATCCCAGACACAAATTCTATAAGTCTAGATGCATAATTCAAAATAGGTATTCCGTTTTTTGCAACAGTAGATGCTATTGATTTATCTACCATTACATTGATTTGATTTACAGCTACACCAAATACTATTGGTATGGATAATAGAAAAATCATTTTTACATTTTCATCGAAAAAATCTAAAACTTTATGATATTTGAATTTTTTCCTTTTTGTCATTATAGCAAATGGAACATATTGAATAATATTTCCCAATAGCAATCCAATTCCAACTATCAAATCATTATTATAAGTGTTGGAAATCACAAGAGCTAATATTATGAAAAAATTCATAATAAATCCTTGCAAATTTTGAACTAAAAAGTGATTGTTGGCATTTAGATATCCTCTAAATACACATGCCATTATAGATACGATCATTGAGATGAACATCAATCTCATAAATCTTATTGTCAAAATTCTAGTATATCCTGTAAATCCAGGCGCAAATATCTTGACTACAAATGGTGCAAATATTTCAAGTATTACAATGAAAACCAGTATAATTATCACCATTATGTTATTGATATTTGAAGTGAATATATCTCCTTGTTCTCTCCCCTCTTTTTTTACTATTCTATTGTATATAGGAATAAAAGAAGTGTATATTCCTGCAGCAAAAAGGCTTATAATTGTGACAGGCAAAACCTGAGATACTAAAAAGGCATTGGCTACAGCTGAATTAGTAGGAAAAAAATAAGCTAACGTAGTTTCTCTTACCAACCCAAGTATTTTCGATAAAAGCGTTATTATCATAAGTATAATCGCTGTTTTTTTCATGTATATCTCCTACATAATTTAAAAATTTTTTCCGTTGTGATATTATTTATATTATAGATGATAACACACGTCAAGCTATAATTAAAGGTGATTAGATGAATATAAATTTATTAATTAAAAAATTGGAAAATCTCATAACAAAATCAGATGTAAAAAACCTTACAGATATCGATAGGATTTCTTTGAATTTAGTATCAGATAAGCCTAATGTTCTTTCTATAATAAATTATAAAGACGAAGAGATTTATCCAGAAAATTCAAATGTATTGTTGTTAAATCCAGAAAATGTAAATTTTGAACAAAACAATTCAAATATTTTATGCACTGATAATGACGATATTTTTGCAGTATATAATAGCGTAAATGAAGTTCTACAAGAGAATTTGAATTTTTACTCTAAGCTGAATTCAATAATATCAAATCAAGAAACTGTCAATAATTTGATGATGTGCATCAAGGATTATTTTGATATTAATGTATGTATTTTAAATTCAAACAGAAGATTATTGCTCAACACTTTTGATTTTTCTACGATAAAAAAGATATATCCTCTTGAAATCAAAAAGAAAAGCCTTAGCAAATTATATGGATATCTTGCAGTAGAATCAATAGAAGATGAATACGAGTACGAATTCAAAAAAGTATCTAAGTTGATTTCAAAATACATTTACAATAATATAAACGGATTGATTAATTCAAAAGACGATATATACAGCACAATCAAAAATCTTTTATCTGGAAATATCTCAGAAAAAGATGAAAACAATATTGAAAACATAGGTTGGAATAGCGATGATGATTACAATGTTATCATTGTAAAAATAGAAGGTGGATTGTTTAAATATCCAGATATGTTTACTCATGGAAATAGATTTGTTCTAGATTATCCAATGTATATGTATTCAGTTCTTGAAAATGGATATTTGATATCTTTGATCAATAATAAAATCAAAGATGTGTCTTCAGTAAAATCAAATTTAAACTTCTTTTTGGAAAAGTACGGACTAAAAAACATCAATTTATCTTTAAAAAACAATTTGTTTAATATAAAAAGCGCTGTCGATTTATCTAAAAAAATATTGGAAAATAACATCGAAATATCCGAAAACTTTTATGAAGAATGTAATAAAATAGTGTACGATTTGATATGCTTAGACTCTGAAATAGAAATACTAGTTCCAAAATTTATCTATAAATTAAAATACGACGATATAAATAACGGAACCGACTTACTTCGCACATTGTACTTTTATCTAGTAGAAGAAAGGTCTCTATTGAAAGCTTCGCAAAGGATGAATGTCCACAGAAACTCAATAGTTTACAGAATAAATAAAATAAATGAATTAGTAGATATAAACCTCGACGATTACAAAGCTAGACAAAATATAATAAGTGCACTTGAAATAATAGATAGATTAGATAATACATTAAAAATAACAGAAGAAGACATTTAATTGCCTTCTTCTATTTTTTCTAACAATTGCATTGCCATATTAAATATATCCTCATCTACATCGTCATACGAAACCAATGTAGATAATGTATCTTTTGCATTTTCTGTTCTATTTGCATTTAATTGTATGACTGCTTTATTGTATAGTAATATTTCATTGTCGTTATGAATTTTCAATCCTCTATTTAAGACTTGTATTGCTTTTTCAAAATCGTAATAATTAAAATATACAACAGACATATCGTTGTACAAATCTATATTGTCAAATCCAATCTCTTCTGCTTGATCAAAAAACGATAGCGCTCTTTCAAAATCTCTTAAATTCATATAACATTTGCCTTCAAGATATACTATTCTTGGAGTTTGTTCTAAATCTTCTAATATCTCCAAGGCTTTATTTGGCTTGGAATTTATCATAGATACTGCAAGATCTAAATCTCTCAAATCTTTTATTTGGCTCATCAAATTTTCAACTTCATCTACAACTATATTAACCCTTTTTGAATCGTATTTATTGGGCATTTTCGCCATTTTCAAAGTATTTTTTAAATAGTCGTAGGATTTTATATAGTTTTTGTTAAGCAATTCCAAATTGGCAAGTTCTACGTAATTCAAGAAAAAATCAGGATAATTTTTCACATTTTCATTCAAAACTCTAAAAGCTTCTTCTATAAAAGCTTCTGCATTGATTTCATCTTCTAGTGCCATAAGTCTTAGACAATACGCATAATAGTATGCATTATCTTCTATATCGCATTTCAAAATATCATTTGTTCTAAAATACACTACTGCTTCTGATGGCGTATCTAATTTTTCTATTCCCATGGATATTATAGATTTTTCTATATCTGGGATTACATTGTACATTATATCTATATATTTGACGCAATATTTAAAAGTTCTATCATATGCTATATTGTAAACCATGCCTTTTATAGTCAAACTCAAATCAAAATCTTTGATAAAATCTCCATTTTTGACTCCATTAATTAAATCATCTTGTAATATAGGCAATGGTATATCCTTGTCGATATATTCAGTTGACTCTAATAAATTAACATACACTAAACGGTTCATAAACTTACTGAAGTAATCATCAATTTTATAAAACATTTCTGTCTCCTCCTATCTGCAACGATATATATAAGTTTGCTCTGTAAAGTAAAAATAGCGATATCAAAAATAAAAGTATTGCAAATTTCGATATCGGAACAAATTCACTGGACATCGCAAAATCTTTAAATCCATAAAAGTTTTTTAGCAATACATAAAAAACAGTTGCTATTATAAAATTTGGAATGTTCCACTTGAAAAAATTATTAATCGTAAATTTTAATGTAGTAATAATTGGCATATAAAATTTTTCATCTACAATATAAGTAGTTTCTATTAATGAATTAAACAAGATTAGAAGTACCAATACTGCAAGTTGATTTTTCTCTATAATCTTATATGCCAAAAACAAAATCCCGAGATTAATTCCCACTTTTACCATCAACCTAGGTATGGTTATCGGCTCAATATCAAAATTTTTTTCAGAGTGAATAATCACATTCAACATATTTAATAAAATGCTAATTAGAAATAATATTAAAAACACTACAACAATATTAGAAGTAATTTTTGAAATCGACAATCTATACAATATATTATTGCCGATGTTCAATGCCAATTTCATAAATATCATGGATGAAAAAATCAAAGGCAAATATTTAATTGTTTTTCTAGTTCTAATTATAGAATCTTTATATATTTCTAATATAGATTTCATTTTGCACCTTACATTCTAGTTGGAGCTTCTATTCCCAAAAGGTTTAGAGATAATTTTATGCATTTATTTACACAATAAGTTAAATATAATCTTTGATATTTTAGTTCATCTTCTACGTTGTTAATTTGGCAGTTAGCGTAGAATTTATTAAATAATTTCGCTAACTCTACTGTATATCTAGTCAATAAAGATGGTTCATATTTTTCTGTCGCATTCAATAATGTTTCACTAAATTTATCTAAATGTTTCACTATATCTATTTCTGTATCGTCATTTAGTAAATCAAATTTATTTTCTTTTCTCAATTCGAATTGACCTTTATCTAATATAGAACAACTTCTAGCATAAGTATATTGAGTATATGGACCAGTTTCTCCTTCAAAATTTAGCACTTGATCCCAATCAAATACATAATCTTTTATTCTATTGTTGAATAAATCTTGGAATATTACTGCCCCTACACCTATTTGTTTTGCTACTTCTTCTTTGTTTTCTAGGTTAGGATTTCTCTCTTCGATTATTGATTTTGTCTTATCGATAGCTCTATTCAATACATCTTCTAAGAAAATTACTTTTCCTTCACGAGTCTTCATAGCACCGTCTTTCATGCTTATCATTCCAAATGATACGTGAACGCAATCATTCCACCAATCAAATCCCATTTTTTTCAAAATAGCTCTCAATTGTTCAAAGTGAAGTTTTTGTTGACTAGCTACTACATATACGTTTTTGTCAAAATCGTATGTTTTCTTTCTGTACATAGCAGTTGCTATATCTCTAGCGATATAAGTAGATGATCCGTTAGATTTTTTTATCAAAACTAGTGGTAAATTTTCATCTTCTAAATTTATTACCATAGCTCCTTCAGATTCTTCTAGTAAATTTTTCTCATCTATTGCTTTTAATGCTTCACCTATAAATTGAGAATGGAAAGATTCTCCATTGAAACTATCAAATTTAATTCCCAATAAATCATACACTCTTTGGAATTCTTTTAATGAGATTTCTCTAAACCACGACCACAATTCTACAGCTTTAGGATCCTTTTTCTCCAATTTATCGAACCAGTCACGTGCTTCATTCATGTAGTCTTCATCTTCTTTTGCAATCTTATTGTATTTTACATAAAGATTTAAAAGCTCTTTTATTGGATTTTGGTCTATTTTTTCCTTATCGCCCCATTTAAGATAAGCTGATATCATCATTCCAAATTGAGTTCCATAATCTCCTATATAATTTACTCCCGTCGTATTGTATCCTTGGTATTTCATTATATTTCTTATTGAATTACCTATAACAGTAGATCTTAAATGTCCAATATGAAATGGCTTAGCTATATTTGTAGAGGAAAAATCTAGTACCACATTTTTACCTTCTCCAATATGGCTACTTCCAAAATCATCTTTGATTGCTTCTGTTAATACGCTTTCTACTAGTTTAGAATTATCTACAAAGAAATTGACATAAGGTCCAACGTTTATAATCTTTTTGATGTAATCATTATCAAAATCTTTAGCTGCCAATTCTTCTGCTATCATATTTGGTGCTTTTCTATAAGTCTTTGCTAATTTAAATACTGGAAAAGCGTAATCTCCCATCGAACTATTAGGAGGTATTTCTATCAATCCTATAATCTCTTCTTCACTTAATCCAGTATCGAAGCTTGTAATAATTTTTTTTACTTCATCTTTAAAATCTATCATTTTATTCACCTACTTTAAATAAATAATCGTAGCTCCCATGCCACCTTCGTTATACCCTGCATCTTCTATCTTTTTTATTCTACTGTCAGTTCTCAAATACTCTCTTACGCCTTTTCGCAAAACTCCTGTACCTTTTCCGTGTATTATGTTAGATTTTTTCAATCCTACAATTATGCAATCGTCGATGTATTTATCCAATTCGTAGATTGCTTCTTCGATATTTTTACCTCGTATATCTAATTCGCTTTTTATATTGGAATTTGCTTTATTTTTCATGATGCTTTTGATGCTTTTGGATGATTCAATGACTTCTTTTTCTTTTATTTTCTTCAAGTTCTTGATGTTGGCATTTATTTTTAATATTCCAACTTGCACCAATAAATCGCCTTTTTTATCCGGTTTTGTGACAATAGTTCCTTGTTGATCAATTCCTAGTATTTCAACTTCATCGCCTAATTCAAAAGTTTGTTTCTTAGATGTTTCACTCAAAAGCTTTTTGTTTGAATTTTTTTTGATTTTTTTATTGAACTGCTGTTCTACTTCATTGGCGACATTTCTAGCATCAGTTTCTTTTTCTATATATTTTAATCTATTTATGAGATCTCTAGACTCTTCTTTGGCGTTTGAATAGATTTCATTTGCAGCTTCTTTTGCTTCATTGATTATCTTTTCTTTTTCTTCTTTTGTCTTTTCTAATTCTTTTTCGTATCTATCTCTAAGTTTTATGAGATCTTCTTTTAATTCTTGTTGTCTTCTTCTATCTTCGTCTATTTTCTTTTTGTCTCTGTCAATTTCAGCTAATATATCTTCAAAATCTTTGTCTTCTTCTGTCAGAATAGATTTGGCGTCTTTTATTATATCTAAATCCAATCCAAGTCTTTTTGATATTTCAAATGCGTTTGATTTACCTGGAATACCTATAGTTAATTTGTATGTCGGAGATAGTGTATTTACATCAAATTCAACTGAACCGTTTTTTACATATTTTTCCGATATTGCAAATACTTTTAATTGAGAATAGTGAGTAGTAGCTATTGTTCTAATCGACTTATTCAAAAATACTCTAAGTATTGCTATGGCAAGTGCTGCTCCTTCTGTAGGATCTGTACCAGCTCCCAATTCATCAAATAATACCAAAGAATTAAATGTAATATTGTTTACTATGTGAACTATGTTTTTCATGTGTGCAGAGAAAGTAGACAATGATTGTTCTATGCTTTGTTCGTCTCCAATATCTGTAAATATATTGTCGAATATTGCTACTTCTGAATTTTCATCAACTGGTATTAAAATCCCAGATTGTGCCATTAAAGTTATCAATCCTACTGTTTTTAGTGTTACAGTCTTTCCACCTGTGTTAGGTCCAGTGATTACCAATGTGTTGTAATCATCACCCAAATATATACTTATAGGCACTACTTTGTGTTTATCTAAAAGTGGGTGTCTAGCATTTTTAAAATTAAAATATCCTTGAGTGTTTAATTTTGGATTTGTAGCATTTATTTCTATTGCATACTTTGCCTTTGCAAAGATAAAATCTAATTTTGACAAAATATCTTGGTCTAAAAATATAGAATCCTTAGCATCGTATACCTTGCTTGAAATACTTTTTAATATATTGATGATTTCTTCTTGTTCTTCTGCTTCTAGCATCCTCAATTCATTGTTCAATTCGACAACTTCCATTGGTTCAATATATACAGTTTGTCCTGAAGATGAATGATCGTGTACTATTCCCTTAAATGAAGATTTGTGAGATACTTTCACTGGGATTACATACCTATCATCTCTCATTGTCACTATATTTTCTTGCAATGCTTGATCATTTGATGCTAATATTTTATTTATTTTGTCTCTAATGCTTTCAGTCTTTTGTTTTTTAGTTTGGCGTATTCTAGCCAAAGTTCTGCTGGCATTATCGCTTATTTCATCTTCGCTTACAATTGCATTATCTATTATGGATACTAAATTTTGCTCTTCTACTAATGAATCTATCATTTGCATTATTATGGGATAATTTTCGTAATTGTCGATAGAATCAGAAGCATATCTTTTTATATCGTGAACGCTACTCAAGATTTGTCCTATTTTAAGTAGCACTTCAGGAATAATATATCCTCCCTTTGATACGTGCATTATATTTGCCTTCACATTTATGATTTCATAGATTGGAGGGTTAGAAAATTTATATATCATGCTCATAGCTTCATATGTTTCATCTAGACTTTGTCTAATTTCCTTTTCGTCTATCATAGGTTCCAATTTATCGGCTATGTTCTTCCCTAATTTTGATCGGCAAAGCTTCTTTATTTTATTTTTTATTTCATCGTACTCAAGTGTTTTCAGTGTCTTTTTATCCATTATAAAATTCCTTCTTTAAAGTGAAATTCATTAGCTTTTCCAGATGCAAATCTGTATTTTCGTATCGAATACAAATTAAAGTCAATCTTCTTTTCGTCTATTTTTATTTTATCTGTAGAATAAATCACAGAATATCCATCATATCTTTTTACTCTATATTTTGAAAAATCATTTTGTATATAACAATCATTAAACTTGCAATGACTACAATTATCCCCTTCACATTTTATTATACTAGAAAATGGGCAATACACGCTAACCATATTGATTAAATTGCCTTCTACTATCATTTCATAATTGTAATTTGAATTTTCTACAATATCTTTTAATTCTGATTTAGTAAGTTCAACTGACAATGTTATGGTGTCAGCCCCTAAATCACTCAATACTTTTGCCGAAAATACATTAAACACGTTCATCTGATAATCACTTACCGTATAAGATGATCCAATCTCATTGACAAGTTCCAAATCTCCAATATTAGAAATTAAAAATTTATCTACATTTTCAATTATGCACTTTTCTTTGAATTTGGCAGATCTTTCCTTATTTAAAAATTTAGGAACTCTAACTATATATTCTTGTGAGATTTTATCACTATATCCACCTGTCTCATTCTCGTAGACAACCTTATAGTTTATATCATCTTTTCTTTTTTCTATTAAAGTATCGAGATCTGAAAAATCAACTTCTAGATGATTTCTTTTATTGAAATTAGATTTTTTGTCCAAATACATATCTATGAGATCTCGCCTTATTTTATTGATTTGGCTTTTTGACAAAAACAACCCATCGTCCAATACTATATTCAAATTTGATATCTTCACAGGGTCATTGCCCGTTTTCATCATTTGAGTTCTCACAAATTCATCATCTATAGGTTTATTATTTGCCATTTGAGCTATTATATCGGTAGTCATTTCATAATCGTTGACTTTTACGTATACAGGTGTGTCCTTTTTGCAAACAAATTCTACATTCAAATCAAATTCAATATCTTTTTCTTTTTCAGATTCTTCGACTATTTTCACATGGCTAACTCTTTTAACGTCTGAATTCAAAATAGCATCTTGAATATTCTTGAATTTAGCGACAGCATTTTTAGGATAATCTTGTGTTAATGTAAGAGGATATGTTTTTGTACCATTAGTCAATATCAGAATATCTTTTTTGAATACATCTTGTGAAAATTTTATTTCGCCCTTTCTAATAATTTCCCCAACTGTATTTCCTTTTATTTGATTTTTCCTATCTAACTCTACATAATCAGATCCATTTACATCATTTATAAGTCCTTTTGTGTATCCTCTGTTCTTTACTTCTTCTAAGTAATAATTATCGTAATTTGATTCTAATTTATCTTTGTATGATTTTACGACCGAATACACGTATTCTTTCGATTTCATTCTGCCTTCTATTTTCAAACTATCGCAATATTCTGCAATTTCATTTACATTAGAAATTGTGCATAAATCTTTTGGACTAAGGTAAGACAATTTCGAACTTATAGTTTTATCATTTAGTATTATTTTGTAGTCTTTTCTGCAAGGTTGTGCACATCTTCCCCTATTAGCACTCCTCTGTCCACTCAATGAACTCATCAAACACTGTCCAGAAAAGCACACGCATAGAGAGCCGTGGATGAATACTTCTATTTCTAAATTTGTATGTCTTCTGATGTTTTTCAATTCATCTAAATCCGTTTCTCTAGCCAATACAATTCTCTTGAATCCTAGTTTCTCGGCAATTTTAGCACCATTTAGATTGTTGATATTCATTTGTGTAGATGCGTGCAAATCCAATAATGGGAAGTATTTTTTCACTAAATATGCTAATCCTAAATCTTGTACGATTAATGCATCTATATCGATGTTGTACAATCTATTTACATAATCAAGTGCTTTTTTTATTTCATTTTGTTTTATTAGTGTGTTTAATGTAATATAAACTTTTACATTTCTTAGATGACAATACTTAACAACTTCTTTTACGTCTTCAACGGTAAAATTTTCTGCGTAAGCTCTAGCTGAAAATTCTTTAGTCCCAAGGTATATTGCGTTACATCCTGCACTTACGCTTGATTTTACCATATCCCAATTTCCGCAAGGTGCTAATATTTCTATCAATTTTTTGCTTCTCTCTGGTAATCCATTAGCAAATTCTCAATTTTATTTTTTTGATATGCTAATTTGTTGTACTCGTCTTTTAATTTATTGTATTCTTTTGACATCAAGTCATTTTCTTGTTTTTGAGAATCCAATTGTTTTTTTAAATCATCTGTTATAGAAATCTCATTGTCGTATTTATCATGCAAATTTTTCAATTCATTTTCGTATTTAGCATTTGATTCTTCTAGATTTTTCTTTGATTTTTCTTTTAAAGAGTTTATTTCATTAGACAAATTTTGCTCAACTTCTTCTAGTTTTTTATTTGTCCTTTTCAATTCAGAGTCTTTTACGACTAAATTCTTATATAACTTTTCGCAATCAGATTTCAAATTCGTATAATCATTAATCAATGGATCATTTTTAGTCTTGTAGTCTTTGAATTCCGATTTCAAATTTTCATGATTTTCTGCTAAATTCATAAGTGCTAAAATCGTAGCATTCAATGTAGTTAATTTAGCATTTTTATTTTTGCAATCATTTATATTCTTGTTTATATCAGATACAATTTTTGCTGTCTCTTCATTTGATTTTTCAGTAATGATGGTATAATCTGAACCTTGGATTGTAACTTGAATCTTGTTCATCCTATTTCCTACTTTCTTAGTTTTGCATCAAATTTTTCTTCTAATGAATTTAATATTTCTTCTTGTATTTTTTCAATTGTTTTATCTTTTAAAGTTTGATCTTTTGATTGATAAATAATTCTATAAGCCAAACTTTTTTTATCTTTATCTACGTGTTCTCCTGTGTATTCGTCAAATAGGTACACATTTTTTATTATTCCATTTGAATGGTTGAGAATTTCTTCTTCTATTTTTATGCTTTCTAAATTTCTATCTACAACTAAAGCAATATCTCTTTCTATAGATGGATATTTACTAATTGGCTCATAGATTTTTTTGAAATTCATGTATTTGATTAATTCTGTGAAATTAATTTCTCCAACGTATACTCTATTGTCAAAATCATAATTGTCTTTTACTTCAAAACTTATTTCTCCAAATGTAGCTATTAATTCTCCATCTATCATTATATCTGCACATCTACCACTGTGATATGTTTTGTTTTCTCTGTTTTTTAGTATTTCGTAGTTTTCAATTCCTAATTGATTGAACAAAGACAATATCATAGATTTTATATAGTAGAAATCATAATTTCCGTACATTCCTATAGCTAATTTTTTAGTTTCAATTCTATCATCATCTACTAAATGGAATGTGTTTCCCAATTCATATACGCAAATATTTTCAATTTTATTTTTGTAATTTTTAGATAAAATATCCAAAATATTAGGTAAAATTGTAGATCTCATTACAGAATAATCTTCTCCAAGAGGATTAATTAATTTTATAAGTTTACTATCATCCATGTTGATCATAGCTTTTTTATAAGATTTAGGACTTATGAAAGAATAAGATACAACTTCTAGTGTATTCATAGCATACAAAGTGTTTTTACAATTATCTATTGCTATTCTTTCTTCACTTTTTACTCCTCTTTTTAGCTCTCCAACTAATGGTTTAGCTGCTATTCTTTCAAATCCGTAAATTCTTCCAACTTCTTCTACCAAATCTTGATAAATTTCTACGTCTTGTCTGTGGAATGGAACTTCTACTAAAATTTTATCTTCATCTTCTGAAACTATTTTAAATTCCAATAATTGTAATATATTCTTGATTTCAGAATTTTCAATTTCAGATCCTAAAAGGCTATTTACTTTGCTGTACAATAATTCTACATTAGTAGTCTTTTCTTCTTTTGAAATCACATCAATAGATGAAGATATTACAGTTGCCCCGGTAGTCTCTTCTATCAATTTACACACTCTAAGAGATGCTAAATCGCACATTTTTTGACTGATTCCCTTTTCAAATCTAGTCGAAGCTTCTGTCCTCAATGATAATCTTTTAGATGTATTTCTTATAGAAGTTCTATCAAAACTTGCAGATTCTATCAACACGTTTTTAGTTGTATTGGTGATTTCAGAATCTAATCCACCCATGATTCCAGCAATTCCCAATACATCTTTTCCATCGCAAATTACTATATCATTTGACAATTCTCTTTCTTCAGAGTCTATAGTTGTAAATTTTTCATCATTTGATTCTTTTACTATTATTTTCTTGTCAGCTATTTTATCCAAATCATATGCATGAATTGGTTGTCCTGTCTCTAACATTACAAAATTTGTTATATCCACGATATTGTTGATAGGTCTAATTCCAGATTGTATCAATCGATTTTTAATCCATTGTGGACTATCTTTGATTTCTACATCTTTAATTACTCTAGCGACATATCTGCTGCACTTTTCTGTTTGTATGTCTACTTGATTTAAATATTCGCCAATATCTCCTTGTGAATTTTCTATGTCGATAGATGGATATTCTATTTTCTTCCCAAAAGATGCTGCATATTCTCTCGCCATTCCCAATATAGATAGACAATCAGGTCTATTTGGAGTTACTTCTATTTCTATTGTAGGCTCATTTATTTCAAGTGCGTCTACAACTGTATCTCCTATTTTGTTTTCAGATAATACAGCTATTCCATCTTTAGAGTTTTTGTCGATAATTGATCCATCGAATCCCATCTCTTCAAAGCTTGTCAACATTCCAGGACTAATTATTCCCTTTAAATCAGCTTCTTTTAGAACTACACCATTAGGTAAAGTTGCACCAACTTGAGCATAACATACAAACATACCTTCTTTTATATTTTTTGCCCCTGTAACTACATCTATTTTAGAATTTCCAGTATTTAAGGTAACTACAGATAATTTATCTGCATTTGGATGTTTTTCTATTTTTTCAATTTTTGCAACTATTAGCTTTTCATTTAAATCGCTACTGTAATCTATAACTGATTCAACATGGCTTCCTGTTTCTGATAATCTATCTGTGATTTCTTTTATTGATTCATCTACATTTACGTAGTCTTTTATCCAATTAATAGGTAATAACATATTTTCCTCCTAGAACTGTTCCAAAAATCTTTTATCATTATCGTACAATAGTCTGATATTATCAATTTTGTGTTTTACCATTGTAATTCTATCTACGCCCATTCCAAATGCAAAACCAGTATAAACTTCAGGATCAATTCCACAATTTCTCAAAACATTTGGATGAACCATTCCACAACCTAAAAGTTCCATACTCCATCCAGTGTTATTGCAGCTAGGACAGCCCTCTCCTTTGCAATCAAAACAAGTGACATCTACTTCCATTGAAGGTTCTGTAAAAGGAAAATAATGAGGTCTAAATCTAGTTTGTATTTCTTCACCAAATAAATTTTTGATGAATATATTGATAGTATCCATTAAATTTGCCATTGTAACTCCCTTATCTACTACCAAACCTTCTATTTGGTGAAACATAGGTGAATGCGTATCGTCTACGTCATCAAATCTAAATGTTCTTCCAGCAGATACCATTCTTATAGGCAATTTTTGTGTTTTCATAGTTCTAATTTGTACACTTGATGTATGTGGTCTAAGCACAGTATTATCATCCAAATAAAAAGTATCAGATAACAATCTAGATGGGTGATCTTTTGGAGAATTCAACAAATCAAATGTATTTTCTACAGTATCTATTTCAGGTCCATCTATTATGTCAAATCCCATAGTTTGGAATAAATTTTCTAATTCAACTATAGTTTCATTCAATGGATGTCTATGAGAAATTTCTCCCGTTTTTCTATTTGCTGTTACATCTATATCTTCTTCTATAAGTTTTAATTTCTTTTCTTCATCTTTTAATTGCTTATTTTTTTCTGATAAGTTTTCTTCTATTTCTGCTCTGACTTCATTTGCTAATTGTCCCATTATAGGGCGTTCTTCTTTTGAAAGTTTGCCCATATTTCTCAATAGCAAAGTCAATTCTCCCTTTTTGCCAAGAAATTTAACTCTTATATCTTCTAATGACTTTAAGTCGTTGGCGTTATTGATTAATTCCAAAGATTTACTTTTAATTTGTAAAATTTCTTCTTTCATTTTTCTCTCCTTAAAATAATAAAAAAATCCCTCATCCCATATGGGACGAAAGATTGTATTTTCCGCGGTACCACCCAATTTATGATAACATCACTCTTAAGATTAACGCACTTTATACGGCATTTTACTGCAACTTCAAAGCGAACCAACAGAATTCAATAAATATGTCTCACCACACCATATCTCTCTGAATATCAATATCCTGTATTTTCTTCTTCTACATTTTTAATTATTATATAATATAATTATTTAATTGTCAATTTCGAAAAATAAAACATACACACGCTAGCTGCAATTGACGCATTTAACGATTCTGTGATGTTATCCATAGGTATTATCAAAAATTCATCTGCGTATTTTTTGATACCTTCACTTATTCCATTGGCCTCATTTCCAATAACCAAAACGTGTTTTTGAAAATTTTTCACATCTAAAATACTTTTTGAATTTTCTTCCAATGAAGTTTCATAGATTTTATATCCTTTGTTTTTGTAATGTGATAGAAAATCTATACTTTCATATGATATGTCCAATCTGAATAAGCTACCCATTGCACTTCGAATAGTCTTCAAATTGTAAATATCACAACTATTATCTGATAAAATTATTTTATTGTATCCAAAAGCTTCACTACTTCTAATTATTGTTCCCAAGTTTCCAGGATCATTTATATTTTCTAAAAATAATATATTATCAGGTTCTGTTGATTTATTTTCAAAAAAATCGACTATACAAATTATTCCTTCAGGATTGTTCATCTCGCTAAGACTATCGAATGTCTTTTTGTCGAAAAATACACATCCTTTTATTTCCTCTTCGCCTTCTCTCAAAATAATATTTTTTATATTTAAATTTGAACGTTTGGCTTCGTAGTATAATTTATATCCTTCTATTACAAATTCTCTATATTTGTACCTGTATTTTTTATTGTATAGTGACTTACAATGCTTGTATAATTTATTCGAAGTAGAGCTTATCATTATGATCACTTGAATTTGTTATTTTTTGCAAGTCTTTGTTAGAGCCAATAACTATTAAATAATCTTCAAATTTTACAGTATAATTTGGATCTGGATTGATATTCATGTTTCCGTTATTTTTTATAGCGACTACATTTATTCCGTATTGACTTCTTATTCCTATCTCAATTATAGTCTTACCTATCCAATCTTTTTTAGGGGTAATTTCTGCAATTGAATATTCATCTGTGAATTCAATATAATCAAATATCTGATCACTGCTCAAACTTCTAGCTAATCTAATGGCTGAATCATTTTCAGGGATTATAGCTCTATCAGCACCTACTTTTAGAAGTATATCTCTGTGCAAATCGTCTTTAGCTTTTGTTATTACTTTTTTCACGCCTAATTTTTTACATACTACTGTAGATAATATAGACGCTTCAAAATTAGAAGATATAGCTACAACTGCTACATCAAAATTACCAACTCCGACAGAACTCAAAGAGTTTTCTGTCAAATGCTCAATATATACAGCATGAGTAACTATTCTACTCATTTCATCAACTGTATCTTCATTGTTATCTATCAATAAAACTTCGTTTCCAGTATTGGATAATTCGATAGCAAAAGCTCTTCCAAATCTACCACAACCTATGACTACAAACTGTTTCATACTTCACCTAACCTATAATTATATTTTCATGAGCTTCTTTATAAGCTTTTTTATTTTTAGATCTAGATATCGCAAAAAGTATTGTCAACGATCCTACTCTTCCTATATACATCGTCATTATAATCAACATTTTTGAGATACTGCTCAAACTAGGAGTTAAATTTCTAGTCAATCCTACAGTTCCAAATGCACTTACTACTTCAAAAAATACATCTAAATATCTAACTCTTTCTATAAATAAAACTGTAAAAGTGACAAATACAACCCATAAAAGAGATAGTGTGATTATTGCCAACGCTTTTTTGACCTGAGTATATCTGATTCTTCTTTTAAATACCTCTACATCTTCGCTTCCTTTTATTTCACTTATGGCAACTATGATAACCAAAGCAAATGTAGTAGTTTTGATACCACCTGCAGTTCCAGCTGGAGAACCACCTATGAACATATTTAAAATCGACAACACACTAGAGCTATCCAATAATTTAGCTTGGTCTATAGATGCAAATCCTGCAGTTCTCAAAGTTATAGCTTGAAAAATAGAATTTCCTATTTTATCAGATAACTTTAAAGTGCCTATGCTTAGAGGATTATTAAATTCCATAGCAAAAATTAATATAGATGTAATTACCAACATAATAATAGTAGTAGTCAATACTATTTTAGAATGTAAAGAATACTTTCTAAAATTCCATTTATTGCGTATCACATCTAAAATAACATTGAATCCTATTCCGCCTATTACAATTAAAAGTCCAACTACTGCCAATATGAACAGATCCGATCTAACATCTATAAAAGAATTTGGACCTAAAATATCAAATCCTGCATTACAAAATCCAGAAATAGAATGAAATATTCCATAAAAAATTCCCTTTACACCATACATTGGAATAAATCTAGTCATAAGTAACAATGATCCTATCAATTCTATTGTAAATGTACAGAGAAGGATGTATTTTATAAGTTTTACCATTCCTTGAATATCGATGCTGTTAGTCTGTTCTTTTATAATCAACCTGTCTTTTAATGTAATTCTTCTACCCAACACAAGAGCAACTAAAGTTGCAAATGTCATAAATCCTAGACCACCCATTTGTATTAGAACTATTATAATTACCTTACCCAAAACACTCCATGCACTGAAAGTTGGGACAGTAACAAGCCCTGTCACACACACTGCTGAAGTAGATGTAAAAAGGCAATCCAAATAGCTTACATGAGAATTATTTTGACTTATAGGAAGTGACAACAATAAAGATCCTACTATAATCAAAAAAAAGAAACTCAAAATTAAAACCAGTGGAGGATTATCTTCTAAATATACTTTAATACGTTTCATACTCAAATAATACTATAAAAGAATTTGAAAGTAAAATATATTTATCAGATTATCAAATAATCCGATAAATATATAGATTTCAAATATTACAAAAGATTAATTCCTAGTTCATCACATTCTTTGACCATATCACTTGGCCAGATAGAAGATTGAACCTCTCCTATATGTGCTTTTTGTAAAAAGAACATACATATTCTAGATTGACCAATTCCACCACCTATGGATAATGGAAGCTTATCATTTAACAACAATTGATGATATTCCAAATTAATTCTATCGTTATTTTTCTTTTTTTCTAATTGGTACAACAATGAATCCTTGTCTACACGGATACCCATAGAACTCAATTCCAAACATTTATCTAAAACAGGATTATATACCAAAATATCTCCATTTAATTTCCAATCATCATAATCAGGAGATCTATCAGAATGAGGTTTTCCAGATTTCAACACATCTCCTATTCCCATTAAAAATACTGAACCATATTTTTTGACAATCAAGTCTTCTCTTTCTTCCGGTGTATTGTCTGGATATAATTCTTCTAATTCTTCAGTAGTGATAAAAGTTATATCATCGTTTAGAATTTTTTGATATCCATCATATGAATTCAATAACATATTTTGAGTATCCAAGAAACAATTGTAAATTTTCTTCACTGTATTTTTCAAATATTCTATATTTCTATCTTCTTTAGATATTACTTTTTCCCAATCCCATTGATCCACATAAAGAGAGTGAGTGTTATCGCATATTTCAGATGGTCTTATCGCATTCATATCTGTATATATTCCATGATCTTGCTCGATATTGTATTTTTTAAGTGCTATTCTCTTCCATTTTGCTAGGGATTGTACTATCTCTAATTGGCTAAGGGATTCATTTTCCTTAAACTCAAATCTAACAGGTTTTTCTATTCCATTCAAATTATCATTGATTCCAGTATTTGCTCTAACGAATATAGGTGCAGATACTCTGGTTAAATTCAATGTATCTGATAGTCTATATTGAAAGAAGTCTTTAATAATTTTTATAGCTTTTTGTGTTTCCAATAAATCCAAAGACGATTTATATCCATCAGGTATTTGTAATTTCATAAATATCTCCTTAAAAAAATCATTATGTTTTATTATACCAAAAAATCAGATCTTATCAAAACTATCCACTACAATTTATGAAATAAAAAAATTACCTCCAATAAACTAATAACAAAACAATTGTCTAATAGTTTATCGGAGGTAATACTTTACATACCGTTTACTCTTCATTCTCAATTACACCATCGGATTCTAAATCCTCATTAGAGTTTTGAGATTCTTCTGTTTCTAAATTCTCTAAAGCTTCCTGATATTTAGTGAAAACGGCTTTTTCTATTTTTTCTCTAGCTTCAGAATTAATAGGATGGGCTATATCACAATATCTATCTTCTTTAATTTTTCTACTTGGCATAGCTAAAAACAATCCAGATTCGCCTTCGATTACTTTGATATCATGAATAACTATTTCATCATCAAAAGCTACAGCTGCAACAGCTTTTAGTCTACTGTCAATGTTCAAAACTTTAATTCTAACATCTGTAATTTGCATAACTTCACCACCTTGTAAATTATATAGCTTATCATACCACTAAAAAACTTATTTGTAAATGTATTTAAATATTTTTCGGAAATGCTATGCAAATATATATTTATTCGGTATATACTTATCATTTAATTCTAATTAATACATAATCTTTTATATATGTTATTTAATTTTTTGCCAATATTTTCTATACTTCGTTGTTGAACATATTCATACGCTTTATTTATTGTAGTTTTTTTGTTTCCTTTTAATATTTCATTTATAGTATTTGCAAATTCTTCGTTTGTTTTTGCTTTATAAAGGTTAATTCCATCAGTGAACATATCTTCATATATTTTTATATCCCTAATCAAAACCTGAATTTTAGAAGCAAAAGCTTCCAATAAAACAATACCTTCGGTCTCTTCATGAGTCATAAATAAAAATAAATCACTTCCAATGTAGCAATCCACCAACTCGTGTTGATCTACAAATCCAGCCATTATTACATTATCCGGACGGTTTTTTATAGATTTTTTTATTTCATGAGTCAATAATTTTGGATTAGTATAGCCAAACCATATAAATTTATAATCTGGTAACATCTTGGCAATTTTTATAAAATCATCTATGCCTTTTCGTTTTATTAAATGTCCAACAGAAATTATGACCTTATCATCTTCATTTAAATTGTATTTTTCTCTAAACTTTTTTCTGCTGTCTTTGCTACCTTTAAATTTATCTAAATCAATTCCATTAGATAAACTATAAATCCTTTTATCGATGTTATAACCTTCAAGTATATTTTTTGAATAAATAGTAGGCGTTATTATTATATCGCCTAAATTATAGCAACTTATTATCCACTTTTTGAAAAATTTACTGACTAGATTTGCTCCCCTGAAAGAATCTCTAAAATCTTCCATAGTAGAATGTCCATAATAAATTACTTTTTTGCCTTTTGCCTTAGCCTTTTTGGCAAATTTTTTAGATTTTGACATTATAGTATTTATATGTACCACATCATATTCGTCATTTTCATCCGTAGTATAATCTATATTATTCAGTCTTAATGCTTTTTCTTGGTGAATAATAGCTTGACCTACACCGCTTTTTTTCACCAAATCGTAGTCTCCTTTATATATTAAAATTTTCATATTTCCCCTTTAATTAAAAATACCAACCAATAAATCATCATAAATCATTAAAAATAAATCAAATTCAAGAAGCGATAATTGCTCTTAATAATTATAATAAATCCTTTATCGCATCGCTTAAGAATTTTACTCATTTTTATGTGAATTTTGATAATTGTCTATTATTTCCGTATAAATTTTTTCTATATTTTTCCCAAAAGATTGTTCAGTATAATGATCAGTTACGAGTTTGGTAGAATTTTCTCCCATAGCATCTCTTAATTCATCATTATCCAAAATCTTATTCAAACTAGATATGAATTCTTGTTCTTCATCATATCCATATCCCGTTACTCCATCTTCCAATATTCCATTGAGACACTCATCACGTCTACAAATTATCGGTGTAGAGCAAGCCATAGATTCTATAAATGTCAAACCTTGAGTCTCAGAAGTCGATCCAGATACGAATACATCTGCTTGTGAATAGTAATTTCCCACTTTTGAAGAATCTATCATTCCTGTAAAAATAATCTTGTCTTTGATTTTCGAATTAGATGCTATTTCCTTTAATTCCGATAAATAAGGTCCATCTCCTACAATCATGAATACAAAATCATCTCTTTTTGTATTTTCAAGGTATTTCAATATCTCAGTTATATTTTTTTCCTTGCCAACTCTACCCAAAGACAATATTAAATACTTGTTATCAGATATTTTGTATCCACCTCTTATATCAAAATCATCACACTTAGACAATTTATCAATATTTATTCCTGTAGGTGCTACGTATATCTTTTCTTTTATGCCATAACTCAAAAGCAAATTTAGTATTTTTTCAGTAGGAACTATAACTGCATCTGACATTTTTACAATTTGTTTAGTGAATTTTTTAGCTAATTCTTTGCCTATTTTTTGATTCAAAGAAAAATAATGAGTGTAATCTTCGTACACAGTATGGTAAGTGTGAACTAGTGGAACGCCCAATGCTTTTGCAATTTTCTTAGCTTGAATGAATATCGTAAATTCAGTTTGAGAATGTATTATATCAGGTGACCATTCTAAAATATCTTCAAAAAACCTATTATATAAAAGTTTGTTCATACGGGCATCTGGATAAAATTTACCAGCACCTATAGATCCCATATAATAAACGCCATCTTCCTTTTTAGATCTAAAACAATCTGAAAAAGTTAAAATCCTTACATCGTGTCCCCTCTCTATAAGAGACTTTCTTAATGATACTATTGAAGTGACAACTCCATTGATTGTCGGTTTATAAGTATCCGTAGTAATTAAAATTTTCATATAACTCCTTCCGTAATTATTATAACATAATTAAATATCCAGCATTTATTACAATAATATTACATTTTATAGCAAATTATTAGTTAACTGCATAAAAATATACCCCAGAGAAATTCTCTGGGGTATAGCGTATAATCTAATTAATATTGAAATAATTTGTCGATTTTCATCGTAAGCTGTTCAAGCACTTCTTTGTTTTCATCTAAAAATCTTTCTGTTTCATCGTCTACTTCTCTCAATCTATCTTCTGATAGATTTTTCTTAGCATATGGATAAATTAGAGTATTTTCTTTTTCTATGTGTTTTGCTAAATGTCTTCTGTAAGTCATCATGTTACCTATCACTTCAATCAAATTTTCATCTGATTTATCTTTTGAGTAATTTTCTAAATTTTGACCTAAATCAAATATTATTCCTCTAGCAAGTTCGTGTTCTACCAACATTCCATTTACCACCATAACTTCTCCGATTCTTCCAAGATCTTCTTGCATTTTCTTAAACAAAATCTCTTCTTCTTTCCTATGGTGAAACTTATCGGCATATTCTTTTAATATTTCAATCAATAATTTTACAAATTCTACGTTTATTTCATCTGATTTCATAAATTCAATTGATTTTTTCTTAATCAAATCAATTATCTTAGATATATTTTCGTGTTCTTTCTCTAAAACTGATATCGAGTCCACAATCATCACTCCTTTAAATCAATTATATCTTATATTTTAATATAAGAATGTAACATTAGTTACAAAAAAATCCCAACACTAAATTAGTGCTGGGAAATAAATTAATTTTTAGTTCCTGGATAATCAAACAAATTATTCATATAATATGTTAAAGTATACAAGCTTTCATCTAAATGAACATTTTCTAATACGACATTTTTAGGCAACTTCAAATCGACTGATGCAAAATTCCATATTCCTTTGATTCCACCTTCAACTAATCTATCGCAAACTTTTTGAGCTTGTTCAGTTGGAATAGCTATGATTGCTATTTCTGGTTTATTTTCAGCTAAATATTCATCTAATTTATCGACATCTTTGATTTCATAATCAAAAATCTTATTTCCTACCTTATCACCATGGTCAAAAACATCTACGATATTAAATCCAGAAGATTTAAATCCTTTGTAATTCATAATAGCTTTTCCTATATTACCACATCCTAAAATTATAGCTTTATAAGATTTATTTATTCCTATTATTTTTTCAATTTCCGATCTTAGTTCCTCAACATTATATCCATATCCTTGTTGTCCGAATCCACCAAAATGATTTAAGTCTTGTCGAATTTGAGAAGCAGTCAATCCAGTTATAGCGCTCAATTCTTGACTTGATACTCTTATAATACCTTTTTCTTCTATCATACCAAGATATCTATAATACTTTGGAAGTCTTTTAACAACGGCTAATGATACTCTAGTTTTAGTCATATTATCACCTCTTATTGTTATTAATATAATTATATCAAAAAAACAATTTCATTTCAATAACTCTGAAAATTTTTTCAACATATTCCAAAGTATTTATTTTTACAAAAAAATAGTAGTATGTTAAAATCTTCATTCTAACATACTACATTGTCTTTAAGTTAATATTGTATTTAATCTAATAAATTTGGATTGTCTCTTTGAGTTTTTCCTTTTTTAAATACAAATGCTGCAAATATAATTACGCATACAATTCCTAGTATATAACTTACAGTGTATCCTGAAAATCCCAATCTACTATCTAATGAGAATCCCAAATCTGCATGGAAAATATAGCTAGAAACTATAAATGCATAAAACATTCCAGGTATCATACTTATCCAATAGTTCTTCTTTTGTATATATAGATATACGCTAATAAGCAACAATGCAAATACTGAAACTAATTGATTTGTAAATCCGAAATATCTCCACAATAAGTTAAATCCATTTGCATTTGCCTTTGCAAAGTACAATATTAAAATAGCTGGAATATATATGATAAGACTCAACGTGATTCTGTTTCTTGCAACTCTTTGATCTACATTGAATTGCTCACCTATCATCAATCTCAAAGATCTGAAAGCAGTATCACCACTTGTTATAGGCAATATTATTACACCTATTATTGCAAATAATCCACCTATTTTACCCATAAATGATTTAGAGATTATACCAACCATCAAAGTTGCGTTTGTATTGATAGCAGTTCCTCTATTGAACAATACCATAGCACCAGCTGCCCAACACATTGCAATTATACCTTCTGCAATCATCATATTATAGAAAGTTTCTCTTCCTTCTCTTTCATCCTTTACAGTTCTAGATATCAAAGTTACTTGTGAACCATGGAATCCAGAAAGTATACCACAAGCTACTGTTATGAAAAATACAGGTATAAAACTTTGTCCTGTTGGATGTTTACTGATAAGCAAACCTTCAGTAACACTGTGCAAATTAGCGCCACCATCTCTCAATACTCCTATGAATACTCCAATGGCACTTAATATCAATATAGCTCCAAATATCGGATAAACTCTACCGATAATTTTATCAATAGGAAAAAGTGTTGCTAAAAGATAATACAACAATATAATTGCATAAACTACCCATATAATTTTACCATTTACATCCATATTCAAGATATCGTTGACTATTAAGTCTCCCGGTGTATAAATGAACACAACTCCTACTAAAAGCATTAATGCCCAAACTATTACATTATATACTTTGTTAGTAGCTGAACCTAAATATTTCTGAATCATTTTTGGGACTTGTGCTCCGTCATTTCTCATTGACATCATGCCTACAAAATAATCATGCACAGCACCTGATATAATACAACCAATAGGTATGCTTATAAATGCTATAGGCCCGAACAACGCCCCTTGTATAGGTCCCAAAATAGGACCAGTACCAGCTATATTCAATAGTTCTATTAGCTGATTTCTCCATTTTTTCATTCCAACATAATCTACTCCGTCAGCCTTTGAAACTGCTGGAGTGATTCTATCATCTGGATTAAATATTTTTTCACAGTATTTTCCGTAAAAATGTCCCCCAACGATTAATAGAATCATACCGCCTAAAAATAAAGCCATGTAATCCCCCTTTTCTAAAATCATTACTTTTTTAGTATATTATATTCTTTTTAATAATTCAAGAACCGATAAGGGTCGAAATTTGATTACATTTGTTGGAATTTACATATATTAAAGTAAAACTATTTTGACTATTTTATATTATCCTAGAATTCCCAACGCATTTAATACAATACCTATTACAAATATTCCAAATATTATAGTAAGGACGTTCACTTTCTTTTCTAATAATTTCATTACTATAAAAGTCAAGCCCAATGCTGCAATTCCCGGCAACAAATCATCTAATATATTTTGGTAAGTTACTATTTTTTCTGCAGATTCTGCTGTTTTTGGAATTACATAAGCTACTTTAACGAAATTGATAGTTGTCCAATTTTTAATTAAGGCTCCCATTATGAATAAACCTACTATTGATGCTCCAGTTGTCAATTTATTCAAGAGATTACCTTGCATGTCGCTAACTAAATCTACTCCTCTTTCATAACCGTATTTTATACATACCCAAGCAAATGCAAGTCTGATAATATTCCAAGAGAAGAAGAAAATCAAAGGTCCCATCAAAGAACCACTTTGAATTGAGATTCCTGCTCCCAATGCTGCAAGTACTGGTCTTAAAGTTCCCCAGAAAATAGGATCACCAACACCTGCTAAAGGTCCCATCATACCTACTTTTAAAGAGTTGATAGTTTGATCTGGAATTTCTTGTCCATTAGCTCTTTGCTCTTCCATAGCTGCTGTTACCCCAAATATTGGGTTTGCTACGTAAGGATGAGTGTTGAAAAATTCCAAGTGTCTTTTCAATGCATCTTGTCTTTCTTTTGATCCTTTTGGATATAATCTTTTAATTGCAGGGTTTATTACATATAAAAATCCCAAGGCTTGCATTCTTTCATAGTTCCATGAACCTTGAAATAAATTTTGTCTTAGCCAAATGCTAATTAAATCGCCTTTAGTTAATCTTATTTTTTTATTGTCGTTCATTTGTGTATTTAAATTTTCTTTCATAACATTTTCTCCTAATCCAATTCGTCATCTAAATCATCATCGGCATTTGAACTAGAGCTAGTTACAACTACACTATTTGATGAATTAACATTATATTCTGGCGACAATTGTAAATACAATACTGCTATACATACTGCCAAAATTCCCAAACCAATCAAGTTAAAATCAGTGAAAGCGGCTGTTACAAATCCTAAGAATAAGAATGGCATAAGCTTTCTAGTTTTCATCATATTTATTACCATTGCATATCCTACTACGACTATCATACCACCTGCTACTTGCAATCCTCCTGTCAACCAAGCAGGAATTGCATTCAACATACCTTGTACTACTGATGTTCTAACACTTAAAGCTACTATCAATGTAGGAATAGCTACTCTTAAAAATTGAAATATTAATGCTGAAACGTGTAAAGTATCTATAGCTGCAATATTGTTTTTTTCGGCTTCTCTATCAGCAGCGTGTTGGAATGCTGTTGTAATTGTTCTAACAAAAATAGTCAATACTTGTCCTGCTGTCGCAATTGGAATTGCCAATGCTATACCAGTGGATACGCTTTGTTTACCTAAAATAACTATTACAGTTGAAATAGTTGCTGCTAAAGCGCTATCAGGAGATTGTGCTGCACCTATATTCATCCAGCCTAATGCCATCATTTCTAGAGCTGCTCCGATCAATACCCCTGTTTTAACGTCATTTAACACCAATCCTACCAAAGTACAAGCTATCAAAGGTCTATGAGTTTGAAATGAATCTAATACAGATCCTATTCCTGCTATACCTGAAATTATAACAAGAAATACTATTTGAATTGCATTAATTTGCATAGTGACCTCCTACTAATTTACATATCGTGTTCATCTAGAAGTTTAATCATATCTTCTGAGTTATCACTAGCTACTATTCTAACATCTAATTTGATTCCTTTTTCTTTTAATCTTCTAAAAGAATCTGCTTCTTCTTTGCTTAAGAATATAGCCTTAGTGATTTTTGTCTTTCCATCTTTATAAGATATACCACCTACGTTGACTTCTTTTATGTCTACGCCTTCTTCGATGGCTCTTTCTACATCCAAAGGTGTTGTGAACAATAACATACATCTATCGTTTTCATATTTTGGATTCTTATAAACTCTACCAGCTTTTGCAATATCTACTATTGATGCACTAACCCCTGGAGGAGCTGCTTGCTTCAACAAAGTCTTTCTAAGCTCATCTTGTGCAACTTCATCGCTTACTACGATAATTCTTGACACGTTTGTTTCTTTTGTCCAAACGGTTGCTACTTGACCATGTATCAAACGGTCGTCAATTCTAACTAAACTCAAAATCATTATAACTCATCCTCCTCATCGTTATCATTTGATTCTTCTAATTCAAATCGAATTAGGCTTTCTTTCGCTACATTAATAATGTTTTCTACCAATGTATTCATATCTTCATCAATTGATGAAATGGCTTCTACTAGCATTGGCATATTTACTCCACAAACTAATTCATAGTTATCATTTTTGTAGACTATATCGGCTGCATGATTAAAAGGACTTCCTCCAAATAAATCTACTAAGAATAATATCTCATCACAGTTTGACAAGTTTTCCAAGGCGCTTTTGTAGCTTTTTTTCAAATCGTCAGGTCCTTGACCAGGTAAAAATTCTACAACTTCTAAGTTTTCTTGTTTACCTAAAATCATTTCTGTACTTTTTACAAGTTCTCGACCAAAACTTCCATGTGTTGATACTATAATACCTTTCATAGCTCATTCCTTTCTATAAGTTATATAATAAATTATACTACATATAAGTAGTTTATGTTAACTTATAACTAATTTTTTACATGCTTTACAATTATTCCAAAATCAATTATAAGTTTTAACTTAATTCGTCTAATAGCTGATTTACGTTTTTTCTATACACTGGGTGAATAAAAAATCCTGCTATATCGCTCAATGGTTGTAATACAAACTCTCTATCTTGTATATATGGGTGAGGGATTTTGAGATCATCTGTATATATTATCTTATCTTCACAGAATAATATATCTATATCTATTGTCCTAGGTCCCCATTTTTCATGTCGTACTCTATCTAAATCTTGTTCAATAGATTGAGTTATCTTCAATAAATCTTCAGGTTCTTCATACGATTCTATTTCAACGGCACAATTTATGAAATCATCTTGATCTGTTTTTCCCCATGCTTTTGTTGTATACATTTTAGATACATTTACAACTTCTATGCTATTTACTTCCGATAATTTCTCGATTGCAGAATCTAAATAATTTTGTTTGTCTCCCATGTTTGAACCTAAAGATAAAAAATACCTTCTTTTCTTTCTAGATATTGTAACTTTCACTGTATCTAATGGCAAATTTATAGGAGCCCATGGTTTTTTTATTTCTACTGTCAATTCTCGAACTATTTTATATTTTTCAAAAATAAATTCTACTAATCTATACGCTACGGTTTCTATAAGATCTATAGATTCGGATCTAAAATAATCGTATACCTCATTAGATAATATACCATAATGTATAGACTCTTTTAAATCATTCGATGTCGCTCCTTTTTTCATGTTGTATCCCATTTTCAGAGAAACCAAAAATTTTTGTCCTAATTCTTTTTCTGATTGAAATACTCCATGATTAGCGTAAATTTCCAAATCTTTTATAGATAAATAATCCATTACTTTCCTTCTCTTTTTATTGCTAATGCCATTCTCATAGCTTCGTAATTTTCTTTTACATTGTGAACTCTAAATATTGAACATCCATTCATAACGCCAATTGCCGTAGTTATTGCCGTTCCAAAATCTCTATCCATAGGGTTTTCTATTCCCAAAGCTCTTCCTATAAATCTTTTTCTACTAGTTCCCAATAATACTGGATATCCAAGATCTGCAAATTCTTTTATTCTGTTGACAACTGTTAAATCTTTTTCGTAATCTAATACAAATCCTATCCCTGGATCTAGTATTATCAAATCTTCTTTTATTCCAGCTTTTTTAGCTATTTCTACTGATTCTAAAGTTTCTTTTTTTAGTTCATCCATCAAATTATTATATTTGTTATTGTCTTTATTATGCATTAAAATAACGGGAGTATTTAATTCTTTTGCACTTTTTGCCATTTCACTATCAGCTTTCATTCCCCACACGTCATTTAATATATCAGCACCTTCTTTTATCAATTCCCTAAAAGTTTTAGCTTTGTATGTGTCTATAGAAATAGGAATATCAAAATTTTCTCTGATTTTTCTAATTATAGGAATAAGTCTCTCCAATTCTTGTTCACTCGTTTGAGGAGTATATCCAGGTCTAGTAGATTCTGCTCCGATATCTATTATACTTGCTCCTTCATTTATCATGTCTTCGACGTGTTTTACTGCTTTATCTACGCTATTCCACTTTCCACCATCGGAAAATGAATCTGGAGTCACGTTTAATATTCCCATTATATATGCATCGTTTTTAAAATCAAATTCTTTATTTCTTATTAACATTTTACGTCCTTTCAATAAATAACTGTGTCGTTTTTCTTTTCATCAGACCAATTGCATTGTTTTCTAGCTTTGCATCTAAAACACATCCTGGATAATTTGTCAGCTTTATAAAATATTTCGACAAATTTATCTGGATTATCTGCATCTGTCCTATGATTTTTTATAGCGTTGATTATTCTGGATTTGGACTTCTCATCGAAATCCAAATCCTGTAATATCTCATTTGCTATATTCTGTGATAGTATATTGTGATTTATTCCAGTGTCTATTTCATCAGCTCTTCCCAAATCATGCAATAGAGCTGTGACATATATCAAATCTTTATCGATCTTTAGATTTTGTTCTAATGACAATATATAACAAATTCTTGCTACATCCATGAGATGCGAAAAATCGTGTTTACAAAAAATTCTAGTTTCTTCGTCGTTTTCAATCTTATTTAATTTTTCATTAAATAGCTTGTGATTTAAAACTATATCTGTATTTTTCATTACATTCCCATTAATCTATAGGCTTCGTTCTTCAATTCATTATCTTCTTCAAAAACTCCTCTAGCTACAGAAGTCATAGTAGATGTTCCCGGTTTTTTAATTCCTCTCATATTCATGCACATATGTTCAGCTTCAATTGTCACCAAACATCCTTTACAATTCAAAAATTCCATAAGAGCATTGGCTATTTCTATATTTAATCTTTCTTGAAGTTGAGGTTTTTTGGCATATACATCTACTGTTCTGGCTAGTTTGGATAGTCCTGCTACTCTTTTGTTTGGAATATAGGCTATGTTAACCTTACCCCAGAATGGAAGCAAGTGATGTTCACACATAGAATAAAATGGAATATCCTTTTCTATGACCATGTTATCGTCTACTATTTCAAATGATTTTGACAAATGTACTTTAGCATCTGAATTTATACCGCTAAAAATCTCTTCGTACATTCTCGCTACTCTTTGAGGAGTCTCTAACAATCCTTCTCTATTAGGATCTTCTCCTATAGCTTCTATTATCATTGAAACTGCTTTTTCTATTTTTTCTTTATCCATTAAAATCCCTCTCAAATTTATTTTAAAAAAATTATATGAGCACATTGAGAGCTCATACAATTAAAAAGCATTATCTCTAAGAGATAATGCCACCACTAATATTTTATTATCAGCGGAAGCGGCATTGACATCGCAATAATTTCGTTAATAGACAACTCCCTATTCTATTACACTTAACGCATCAATCCTACTCTGTATTTTAATTATAACACATTATAAAAATTTAATTACTATGTTTTAGTCCATCATAGTGAAATACATCTATCATATAGTCATTTTCATACACTATTATGTCTGATGGTTCTCTATTTCTTTCAGAAACACTAAAGCAATCTTCTAATTTAGCGTATTCTATAGCTCTACACCCATTTTGTACTGCAAAATCATAATCTCCATCTTTGTATTTTGCGATAAATTCTTCTTTACTTAATTTATTCATTTTTGTCCTTTCTATTTTTCAAATATTCCAAGTACGTTTTTTGCATCAACTCTTCTATTTCTTTAAAGTCCATGTTTATTCCCATTTTTTCTCTTTTTGCTATATATCCTAATACTTCAATATAGCTCATGGCAAGTGCCATAGTCATTGCCGATGCAGTAACGCCTGAAATCAATCCACCTGTTATCGTTCCAACTGCAGGTATAAATTTAATTATATTAGTTACTATAAATCTTCCTGCAAATGTAGCCCCTCCAGTTCCTCCAATAGCTGCAACTATCGATGCTACTCTTTGTTTATCCATTGAAATACCAAATATAGAATTTATATGGGCTATCATGCCTATTTGCATAGGAACTAAAAGAGATGCATCAGAAAAAGGTATCGGTACAAATCCTATTCCAAAAGCGGTCTTGATATATCTTTTTGCCCAACGTCTAGCCGTTTTGGTTTTCAACTCTATATCTACATGCTGGGCATTAATAAAAGATTCTTTTGCTCTTTCATCTATTAAATCAAAGCTTTTAGTTAATAATTCTTTTAATCCTTTTTCTTCGATTATTGTTCCATTGATTCTATATGGTTTAGATAGTACTTCTACTACTGATTCTATTTTCAAATCCAATTGTTCGATATATTTTTTCAATTCGCTAGAATTATCGCCTAATGATTGTGTCAAAACGACTATAATAGGAGCAAATTCACTTAAAGAATTGATTAATTCTATTTCTGAATCTTCTATTCTATAACCATTTGAGTTTATACAATAATAAATTAGATGAATTTTATGGTCAGATCCTTCGCTCAATAATTTTTTCAATAGGTCTGTTATATCATCTATGACTTCTTTTTGATTATTAGAACTCAATTCTAATCCTTTAGTGTCGTATAAATTAATCGGTATTTTCTCTTTTGTGATTTTTTCTAGATGCTTTGTTACAGGTTTGCCTACTCCTGTTTCTACTAAATTTTCTCGGAACATACTATTTATCAAAGTAGATTTTCCAACTCCTGTTTTACCGGCAAGTAAAATGTTGATAGGAGTCATTTTTTCTATTTCTTCATCAGTTTTTCCAAGTATTTCATTTATTAAATCGTAATTATCCATAATTCACCAACTTTACGGTTAATATATACCCAGTTTTATCATATTTTAACAAATTCGAAACATAACAATAAAATACCCTCTCTACTTTTATGTAAAGAGGGTAAATATTGTTTGTGTTACATATATGCTCCAGGGCCTGGTTGAGGCATTGCTGGTTCATCTTCTTTGATTGTAACTACTGCTGCTTCTGTAGTCAATAATAGGCTAGCTACTGATGCTGCATTTTGTAATGCTGATAATGTAACTTTAGTTGGATCTACTATTCCAGCTTTTAACATATCTACATATTCTTCTTTGTATGCATCAAATCCTATTCCTTTTTCTTGTTTTTTGACATTTTCTACTATTACAGAACCGTCAATTCCAGCATTAATTGCAATTTGTTTCACTGGCTCTTCTAATGATTTTAAGATAATTTTGACACCCGTTTTTTCGTCGCCTTCGACTTCATCTACAAGTTTTTCTACTTCATCAATTACATCTATAAGAACAGTTCCACCACCAGGTACTATACCTTCTTCAACAGCTGCTCTTGTAGCTGCAAGGGCATCTTCTATTCTCAATTTTCTTTCTTTCAATTCAGTTTCTGTAGCTGCACCTACTTCGATAACTGCAACTCCTCCTGATAATTTTGCCAATCTTTCTTGTAATTTTTCTCTATCGTATTCTGAATCTGTTTCAGGTATTCTATGTTGAATTTGATTAATTCTTTCTTCGATTTTTTCTGCTTGACCAGCTCCATCTACAATAGTTGTCTTGTCTTTTGATACGTTTACTTTTTTAGCTTTTCCTAACATATCAAATGAAGCTTCTTTTAATTCAATTCCCAAATCTTCAGTGATTAATTGGGCACCTGTTAGAATACAAATATCTTCCAACATTTCTTTTCTTCTATCGCCAAATCCAGGTGCTTTTACAGCTACACAATTAAATGTTCCTCTAATTTTATTCAAAACTAAAGTAGCTAATGCTTCGCCTTCAACATCTTCTGCGATTATAAATAATGCTCTACCTTGTTGAACAACTTGTTCTAAAATTGGTAGAATGTCTTGAATGTTAGTAATTTTTCTATCAGTTACTAAAATATATGGATCTTCTAATGCTGCAATCATCTTATCAGAATCAGATACCATATATGGAGATACATATCCTCTGTCAAATTCCATACCTTCTACCACGTTCAAAGTAGTTCCCATTGATTTAGATTCTTCTACAGTGATTACTCCGTTGTTTCCAACTTTTTCCATAGCTTCTGCTATTAATTTACCAATATTTTCATCTGCAGCTGATACACTACCTACATTTGCTATTTCTTCTTTTGTTGTGACGCTGTGGCTTCTAGCTTTTATAGCTTCTACAGTTTTATCTACAGCTTTTTTTATTCCTTTTTGTAATACTATAGGATTTGCTCCAGCTGCTAAATTTTTCAATCCTTCTCTGATTATAGCTTGAGCCAATAAAGTAGCTGTTGTAGTTCCATCTCCTGCAACATCATTTGTCTTAGTAGCTACTTCTTTTACTAATTGTGCTCCCATATTTTCGTATTCGTCTTCTAATTCTATTTCTCTAGCAATTGATACACCATCATTTGTGATCAATGGAGCACCGTATTCTTTATCCAAAACGACATTACGTCCTTTTGGTCCTAGAGTAACTTTTACTGTATTTGATAATTTATTGATGCCTTCGACCATGCTTTTACGAGCATCTTCTGAAAATTTAATTTGTTTTGCCATTAATAAATTCCTCCTATTCTACAACTGCTAGAACGTCTTCGTATTTTACTAAAATATATTCATTATCTTCAAGTTTAATTTCTGTTCCTGCGTATTTTGAGTATATAACTTTATCTCCAACTTTGATATTGCCCTTCATTTTTTCATCTTCTTCTACTTCAGATCCTATTGCAATAACTTCTGCATATACTGGAGCTTCTTTTGCTGAAGATGGAAGTACAATTCCAGATAATGTCTTTTCTTCTTCTTTTTCTTGCTTTTTTAATACTAATCTATCGCCTATTGGTTTTAAATTCATAATATCCTCCTTCAGAAACAATCTTTTGTTAGCACTCACCTGTGTCGAGTGTCAATACTCTTATATAATAATCCATGAATTGCATTTTTTCAAATCTAAATAATTCCATTTAAATCTACTTATAATGCAATTTCATGGATTTAATCTTTTTTTCGAGCTAATTCATCTGTGATTACTGGCTATTTCCCTATAGTATTTTCTCTGCCATAATAAAATAAATATTGCTGTGCGTATCCTGCATACTCTCCAAATAATTCATTGGCATAATTTGCTATTAATTTTTTATCTGTTTCTTTTTTTATAAACAAATATTCCATTACTCGCTTAATCCACACATCTACTGGAAAAGTAGATGATCTTTTGTATGCAAAAAGCATTATACAGTCTGATACTTTTGGGCCTACACCCGGTAATTTTATCAATTCTTTTCTCAAATCTTCATTTGAAAGTTCTGATATTTTCTCGATATCAAATTGACCAGATTGAATCATATTTGCTACATCTATTATTCTTTTATCACGAAATCCAACTCTGCAAATTTCTCTCATATCTTCTACAGAAACTTTTGACAATTGTTCAGGAGATGGAAACGAGTAGATATTTCTATCGTTAAATTCTCCAATTATATTTCCATAATTTTCGCAAATTATATTTACTGATTTCATTATACGAGGGATTTGATTATTAGCTGATATTATAAAAGAAATAATAGTGGAAAATTTATCTTGATTTAGTATTCTAATTCCATATCCGTATTCCAATGCATTTTTCAGTGTGTCATTGAACGATAACTTTTCTTTTATTTCGGAGTAATCAGTTTTTAAATCAAAATAATTTTCCCATTTTTCATAATAGTCTTTTTTTGTGCAGTTTTTTAGATAAATGTAATCACCAACTATGCTTACATTACAAAATTTATCTCCATCAACTGTCGTGTATGAATTATCTTCTTCTTTGTACCATCTAAAAGCCTGCCCACATTCAAATATATGTGTTGGATTAAAAGACGATGTTTTGAATTTAGTTATTTTTAATTCATCATCGAATTCTAAACAATCTACCATTAATACCATCCACGTAATTTCATTGTTTCGCTTATCTTTTTGATTGCTTTTACATATGCTGCTTGTCTCAATGTTATATTCAAGTTTTGTGACAAGTCCCAAATTTCGTCAAAAGATTTTTCTATCAACTTGTGTTCTTTGTCTAGAACATCTTCTTCTGACCAATAATATCCCATTTTATTTTGAACCCATTCAAAATAAGAAACTGTAACTCCACCTGAATTTGCCAAAATATCTGGAACGATTATTACATCTCTTTCACTTAAAATTTCATCAGAATCTTTTGCTACTGGTCCGTTGGCACCTTCTACTATTATTTTAGCTTTTATGTCATCTACATTTTCGCATGTTATTGCATTTTCTAATGCAGCAGGTATCAATATATCTACATCAGCTTTGAAAAATTCTTCATTTGATATTTTCTTTGCTCCGTCAATGGATAAGAAATCTTTGTCTTCAGTTGCTGCAATTTTAGAGCATTCTTCAAATGTAAATCCAGATTCTTTATAGAACGCTACAACTCCATCTTTTTTGCTGTATTCCATGATGTATTTTATAGTCATTCCATATTCTTCTATATATTTTAATGCATAAATTCCAACATTTCCTAATCCTTGAACTGCTACTGTAGCTTTTTTTACATCCATATTTATATTTTCTGCAGCTTTTTTTGCAGTTAACGCTACGGAATATCCTGTAGCTTCAGTTCTTCCCAATGATCCACCAACTTCAAGAGGTTTTCCAGTGAATGTTCCAAATTTATTGCTTCCTACTAATTTGTTGTATTCGTCAATCATCCAACTCATTATTTGTCCATTTGTATTTACATCTGGAGCCGGTATATCGAAATCTTCTCCTAAGTATTTGTACATTGCATCTACAAATCCTCTAGACAATCTTTCCAATTCTCCTTCGGATAATTTACTAGGATCTACTATTATTCCACCTTTTCCTCCACCATAAGGAAGGTCTGTTACTTGGCATTTAAATGTCATCCAAATAGACAATGCTTTTACTTCATCTAGATTTACATCATCTCTAAATCTCAAACCACCTTTAGTTGGTCCCATGGCGTTATTGTGTTGTGATCTATATCCCTTAAAAACTTTTATAGATCCATCGTCCATTTTTACTGGAATATTAACTTCTATTACTCTATAAGGTTCTTTCAATAGTTCGTAAACACAATCGTCCAATTTTAAAATTTCACAAGCTTTTTTGATTTGATATCTTGCATTTTCTAGTGGATTTAATACTTCTTTCATCTAAAACTCCATTTCTTTTTTTACAAATTCAATAATTTCATCAACTTTCATTCTGCTTTGTTCCATAGTGTCTCTGTTTCTGATTGTAACAGTTCCATCTTCTAGTGTGTCAAAATCTACTGTAACGCAGAAAGGTGTTCCAGCTTCATCTTCTCTTCTATATCTTTTTCCGATTGAACCTGCATCATCAAAATGAGTCATAAAATGTTTATTTAATGTATTGTATATTTCCATTGCTTTGTCATTTAGTTTTTTAGTCAAAGGCAATACAGCTACTTTGTAAGCTGCCAAAGCTGGGTGAATTTTTAATACAGTTCTAGTTGTATTATCTTCTAATTCTTCTTCATCGTAAGCATCACATAAGAATGATAACATCATTCTATCTACACCTACAGATGGTTCGATACAATATGGAATGTATTTTTCGTTTGTAGTTGGATCCATATATTGCAATTTTTCTCCAGAACCTTCACTATGTCTACTCAAATCGTAATCAGTTCTATCTGCAATACCCCATAATTCTCCCCATCCAAATGGGAATAGATATTCGAAATCTGTAGTTGCTTTTGAATAGAATGACAACTCTTCTTTAGAATGGTCTCTAAGTCTCAAATTTTCTTCTTTCATTCCCAAACTCAACAAGAATTCTTTGCAGAAGCTTCTCCAATACTCAAACCATTCTAAATCAGTTCCAGGTTCACAGAAAAATTCCAATTCCATTTGTTCGAATTCTCTAGTTCTAAATATGAAGTTACCTGGTGTGATTTCATTTCTGAATGATTTACCAATTTGACCTATTCCAAAAGGTATTTTCTTTCTAGAAGTTCTTTGAACATTTTTAAAATTGACAAATATACCTTGAGCTGTTTCTGGACGCAAATATATTTCAGACTTGCTATCTTCAGTAACACCTTGGAATGTTTTGAACATTAAATTAAACTTTCTTATATCAGTGAAATTATGTGCTCCACATTCTGGGCATTTTATGTTTTCATCTTCTATTATTTTTAATAATTCTTCATTAGATTTTCCATCTAATCCTGTAAGTTCTTCTCCTTTTTCATTTAGATAATAATCTTCTATCAATTTATCTGCTCTAAATCTAGACTTACATTCTTTGCAGTCTATCAAAGGATCAGAAAATCCTCCAACATGGCCTGATACAACCCATGTTTGTGGATTCATAAGTATAGCTGCGTCTAATCCGACATTGTAAGGATTTTGTTGAATAAATTTTTTCCACCAAGCACTTTTAATATTGTTCTTGATTTCAACTCCTAGACAACCATAGTCCCAAGTGTTAGATAATCCACCGTAAATTTCACTTCCAGGAAATATTATTCCCCTTGATTTACACAAACTAACTATTTTTTCCATAGTTTTATCTTCGTTTCTCATAAGCCCTCCTATTGATAATAATAAAAAAGCCCCGAAGTTAAACTTCAGGGACGAAATACAAATTCCGCGGTTCCACCCTAATTATGATAAACATCACTCTTTAGATTATTCGCTCCGGATTGCCTTAATAACTTGTTAATTTTCACCAACCATCAACTCTCTTTAGTTGTTATATTATTATCCTTCATTGCTTCATGTATTCTTATACATTATACCACAAAATCATAAAAATGTTAGTTGGCTATTTGATAAATTTATTAAATCTACATCTACTTTATTTTCAAGCAAAAATTCATATACTTTTTCTCCGGGTTCAGATAGATAATATTTTTCATAATTTTTTGGAATTATTATCGGCATTCTGTCGTGGATTTCTTTCATCTTGCCGAAAGATTCTGTAGTCAATATACTCAAATGACATATGCTTTGAGATTTGCTCTTGTATTCTCTAAAAATCCCCGCCATAGAAAAGATTTTTTCATTTGGCAGAAATACTTTGTATTTGTCTTTATTGACTTTACTCCACTCAAAAAACGACGTAGCTGGAATGATACATCTTCTATTTTCAAAATCATCTCTAAAAAAATTGGAAGTATATATTTTTTCAATTCTTGAATTTATAATTGGTCTATTGAGAAAATCTACATCTATTCCCCACTTCATATATCTAAATTCATTTGACAAAGCTAATATTTGTTGTCCCGGAAAGATCTCATTGTCAAATGTAATTTTCTCCAAAATATTTTCTTCATTATATCTTTTCATTAAATCAGTCTTATCTATATTTAATTCAAATCTAGAACACAAATTGCACCTCTTTATACAAAAATCAGATGATTACACTTCATCTGATTTTAATTTCTTATATTTTAATTGCATTATAATTCCAAACAAAACAATAGCTAAGCTCACCAATTGGCTCACTCTGAATGAACCAATATACAAGCTATCAGTTCTCAATCCTTCTACGAAAAATCTCAATATTCCATACAGTATCATATACAAGCTAGTGATTTGTCCATCAAATTTTTTCTTGTTTTTGAAAATGTATACTAATAATACGAATATCAAAAAATCTCCAAGAGATTCATATAAGAATGTAGGGTGAACTTTAACGCCTTCTATAGTTATAGCCCAAGGTAAATTGGTTGGAGTTCCATATGCTTCTTTATTTATGAAATTTCCCCATCTTCCTATCGATTGACCCAATACTATAGCAGGCATAAATATATCGGTCATTTTCAAAAATTTTATATTTTTCTTCTTGCAAATCACATAGCAAGTTATAACCGCAGCTATTATTCCTCCGTATATCGCAAGTCCTCCTCCACGGATGTCAATTATTTCTTTTGGATTTTTTGAATAATATTCCCATTCGAACAATACGTAATATAATCTAGCTCCTATTATAGCAATAGGCAATGCCCATACTAAAATGTCGAGGATAGTATTTTCTGAAATTTTTTCTATCTTCGCTAAATTCACAGCCACTACATATCCCAATACAACTCCCAATGCTATCAGGATTCCATACCACATTATATCTATTCCAAATAGAGAAAAAGCAACCCTGTCCATTTATTCGTTATCCCAATTGTGACTTACTTGTTGTACGTCATCGCTATCTTCAAGATTATCGATTAATTTTTCCATTTTATCTATATTGCTAGGATCGTTGATCTTCACGTAGTTAGCTGGTTCATATACTAAGTCTGATTTTATAAAGCTATATCCTTTTTCAAGTAAAGTATCTCTTACTTGTGCAAAATCTTCCATAGCTGTATTTATTACAAATACTCCGTCTTCTGCTTCGAAATCTTCTGCTCCAGCGTCCAAACTGTCCATCATAACTTCTTCTTCATCTAATGATTCAGCATCTATCAATAAAAGTCCTCTTCTTTGGAACATAAATGATACTGAACCATTTTGTCCTAAATTTCCACCAAATTTATCAAAATAATGTCTTACATCAGATGCAGTTCTATTTCTATTATCTGTCAAGCATTCAACTATTACTGCTACTCCTTCTGGACCATATCCTTCGTATACTATATTTTCGTAATTAGCAGAATCTCCATCTCCACTTGCTTTTTTGATTGCTCTATCGATATTATCATTAGGCATATTTTCTGCACGAGCTTTTTCTATAACTGATTTCAAGCTAGGGTTGTACTCTGGATCAGCTCCACCTTCTCTTACAGCTACAGTTATTGCTCTTGCCATTTTTGTGAAGATTTTTCCTCTTCTTGCATCTTCACTTCCTTTTTTATTTTTTATTTTACTCCATTTATTATGTCCTGACATAAAATCACATCCTTAATAATTATTTCTATCGAATTCAAATGATTTCGCAAATTTTCTTTTGTGTTCGCTTTGACTTATTTTCTTATCGATAAGTTCTTTAGATTTGACATCGGATTTGTTCAACAAATAATCATCCAATTCTTTGTAGGTAAATCCAAACTCATCTTCGTCAGTTTGACCTTCCCACAATCCGGCACTTGGCTTCTTATTGATAATAACTTCTGGAACTTCCAATACTTTTGCCATTTCAAAAATATCTGTTTTATACAAGTTCAAAAGCGGCATCAAATCAGCTCCACTATCGCCATATTTTGTAAAATATCCAGTCATAAATTCAGATTGATTAGATCCTGAAAACACCATATATCCATTATTTTGAGCATAATAGTATAAAGTCAACATTCTCAATCTAGGTTTTATATTTGAAACTGCCATATTTAAATTTGGTTTTTCAAATGTATTCATCAAAGCTTCAAATCCGCTATTCAAATCGACCTTCTTGTAATTTAGACCGATTTTTTCGGAAAGTATTATGGCGTGTTCTTCATCAGTAGGATTACTGTCTATAGGCATTATCAAGCCCAATGCATTTTCTCCAAATGCTTTTTTGCAAAGACAAGCCAATACAGCGCTATCTATCCCGCCACTTATTCCAAACACTGCACCTTTTAAATTTGCAGATTCGACTTCTTTTTTCATCCATTTTATTATATCGTCACATAATTTTGCATATTTCATTTCAATCCACCTTCAAATTTTATCATAATTTAATGTATTTTAAAATATTAGTTTACCATTCAACGAAGATTGATAATTAAATTCTATCATAGTAAACTTTATATTATCGCTTGTTAAATTTATCAGTTCTTTTTCTATATTGTCGTATCTATCTTCATCGAGCAAAATTTCAAATCTCACTTTATCAAAATACTCCTTATTAGATATATGAACTTCTTTATTCATCAAAAAATTTTCAATGCTACCTATAAAAGTATATTCAAATTCAATATAAAATTTTCTAAATATCTTTTTGTCAACTATTATAGATTCATTCAAACACTCAGATGCAGCTTTTGTATACGATCGTACAAGCCCACCTGCTCCTAGTTTTATTCCTCCAAAATATCTAGTAACTACAACACATACATTTGTAAGTCCTTCTTTTTTTATAACTTCTAAAATAGGAATTCCCGCTGTTTGAGTTGGTTCTCCATCATCGTCAAATCTCTGTGTGAGCATTTCTTCTCCTATTATATAAGCAGAGCAATTGTGCGTAGCATCTTTGTATTTTTCTTTTATAGAATCTATAAATTCCAACGCCTCTTCTTCTGATTCTACAAATTGACAATTTCCTATAAATTCCGATTTGTTCACTACAAAAGAATACGGCTTTGGTTTATGAATACTTTTATAATTTTTCATATATATAATCCTCGTATTTCTTCAGTTCATTATTGGGAAGTTCCACATTAATTCTAACTCCTGAATCTTCATATAATATGTCTTCGTATTTGAACTTTTTTAGTATTTCAGTAAGTACATCTTGACTTGAATAATCAAACATCATTTCTACTTTTTCGTATTTCCCATATAACTCATCTTGTATTTTATGAAGTAATCTATCTATGTCATCGTCATTAAATGCAGATATTTTTATTTTATTTTCAAGATTATAAGGAACTACAACTGAATTTGCTTTGTCTGATTTATTTAAAACTGTAATCATAGGTTTATCTAATACACCTAATTGAGATAATATATCCATTGTTGTCTTCACCTGACTATCTAGATTTGCACTAGAAGAATCTAATACCAGTAAAATCAAATCGCAGTATTTTACCTCCATCAAAGTAGATTTGAATGCTTCTATCAAATCAGTTGGTATATCTTTTATAAAACCGACTGTATCTATAATTAAAAACTTTTCTTTATTCGGAAGTACACATTGTCTCAAAGTAGTGTCGAGTGTCTTGAACAGCAAATCTTCAGCTTTAAATTCCTCATTATATTCTTCTTTATAAAAATTCACAAGTTTATTAGAAATTGTAGATTTCCCAGCATTAGTGTATCCAACTACACTTACCATTTTTGCATTTGTCTTGAGTCTTCTCTTCCTCATATTATCTTGATTTTTATCTATAGTTTTCAGCTCTCTTTTTATCGCATCTATTTTCCTTTTAATAGTCCTTCTATCTATTTCTAATTTCTTTTCTCCAGGACCTCTCGTACCAATTCCAGCACCTGTTTTTGATAAATTATTTCTAAAACCTATCAATCTCGGTAATCTGTATTGATATTCTGCCAATTCTACTTGAAGTACACTTTGTTTCGTTCTGGCTCTACTTGCGAAAATATCTAGAATTAAATTTGTCTTGTCTACTATTTTCTTTCCAGTTATATCTTCTAGATTTTTGATATTTGAACCTGACAATTCTACATTAAAAACCAAAGTAGTAGCATCTAATTCATCTGCTATATCTCTTATTTCTATGCATTTCCCTTTTCCTATATAGTATCTTGAATCTACAAAATCCTTTCTAACAAGAACAATGTCACATACTTCGGCATCTGAAGATTCTATTAAACTTTTCATCTCATCTATATCTTCTTTAATAACCTTTTGGTTTTTTAATTGAAAATAAACTAAAATCGTCTTTTCTTTCATCATTACCCCTTTTAAATTATTATATAATAATTTATTTGAATTATGAAATAATAATAGAGTTTTTGTGATTAGTATTGAATTTAAAATTTATGATATAATGTTATATATACAATTTACGGGGGATTTTATGAATAAAGATAAAAATAAAAACGTAATATTAAAATTTGTATCAGTTGTGATATTATGTTTGATTTGTTTAATAGCTTTCGGAGGAGGACTTCTAGCCGTATCAGGTGTACGTGCTATGCAACTAGCGCCAAAAGTCAATCCAAAAGAAATAAACAATTTAATGAGTCAAACTTCAGAAATTTTAGATCAAAATGGAAATCTAATCGAAAAAATCAAAACTGCAGAATATAGAGAAGTAGTTAAAATTGATAAAATACCTAAATACATGATGGATGCATTTATCTCTGTAGAAGACGAAAGATTTTACAAACACAACGGAGTGGATCCTATAGGAATATCAGCTGCTATTTTTGACAATTTAAAAGCTGGATCTATGAAGCGTGGAGCAAGTACATTGGCACAGCAACTAGCTCGTAACCTATATCTTACAAATGAAAGATCATTTGATAGAAAATTTAAAGAAGCTTACTTAGCAATGCAACTCACAGACCATTTAGGCAGAGAAAAATTAATAGAAACTTATATGAACACAGTATTTTTAGGTCAAAATGCTTATGGTGTTCAAGCAGCTTCTGAAATTTACTTCAAGAAAAACATAGATGAATTGACATTATCTGAATGTGCTACGTTGGCAGGAATAGTAAAAAGTCCAACTAACTTAGCTTTATACAAAGCTATTGAACCTGGTCAAGTAAAAGATCAATCGAAAATAGTTGGAGAAGTTACACTAAATGATGAGACATACAAAGCCGTATATAATCAAGCTACTATAGATAGACGTGATTACGTATTGGAAAAAATGCTTGAAAAAGGAAAGATAACTAAAGAAGAATACGACAATGCTTTGAAAGAAGATATTGTATCCAATATAAAACCTGGAATTAAAAACGTAGACAATTTATCTGATTATTACTCTGATTTAATATACGAACAAGTAATTTCAAAACTAATCGAAAAGGGCTACACTCAACAAGAAGCGAAAAACAAGCTAATAAATGGAGGATTGAAAATATACTCTTGTGTAGACTTGAACATGCAAAATGGATTAGAAGAAATATACAATCAAAAAGTAGATGACATAATATCAGATGGCTCTTATGGAAGCTTATTAAGTTGGTCATCAGATGGCAATAAAAACATTACTAACGCAAATGACGAAGTTATATACTTTACAAAAAATAGTTTATTGAACGATTCTGATGAATTTTTCATAAGTTCAGATGATTACACTAAAAATAGAGATGGATCATTGACTTTCAAATATTCTAACTCTACTAAAATAAAACAATACGGAAACTATTTAGATTTAAAAGACTATTACTCTGTGAATGATAACGGCAACCTAGTCACTCACAAAATATCTTCCATAAATATCGGAAAAAGCAATTTATTGACCGATGACAGTGGAAATATAACAATATCGTCAAAATATATAAAAGAAAATCCGAACCTTATAAAATACGATAACGAAGGAAATCTAATATTTTCAAAAGATTTTTACACTATCAATGAGACTGGAATAAAACAACCTCAATCTTCAAGTGTAATCATCGACAAATCCACAGGTCAAATAAAAGCCCTAGTAGGTGGTAGATATTCAAACGGAAAAGACAATAACAATAGAGCTATAGATATCCCTAGACAAGTTGGTTCAAGTATGAAACCATTAGGCGTATATACTCCTGCATTAGACAATGGATATTCACCAGCTAGTGGATTAGACGATTTGCCTCACTACAATGAAAAGCATGAATTGTGGCCAAAAAACTGGTACGAAGGATACGAAGGTTTGGTATCGTTGAGACATGCTGTTGAAAATTCTATCAACGTAACAGCTGTAAAAGTTTTAGAAGACGTTGGAATTGAAAAATCCAAAACATATCTAGAAAAATTTGGATTAATTAATACAAAAAACCCAAAAGCAGATAATTTTATAAGTGCTGCAGAAGATAAATACGAAAACGATGAAAACACAGCTGCAATGGCATTAGGTGCATTGACTCAAGGATTTACTCCTGTGGAAATGGCTGGAGCATACAACGCAATCAACAATTCTGGTACATTCATAGAACCTATATCATTTACTAAAGTAACAGATAGTTTAGGAAAGACAATAATAGAAAATCCTCAAAAGAAAAACGAAGTTGTCAGCCCACAAGTAGCATACATCATGCAAGACATTTTAAGAACTTCTACAGACTATAACTATTCAACATATGCAAGAGTAGATGGATTTGATATCGCTGGAAAAACAGGTACTACTAATGATTACCAAGATGTATGGTTTGTTGGAATGAGTCCATACTACACGATAAGTTCTTGGTTGGGATTCGATAATCAACAATTAAAAATGGAACAAATAAGTCAAAAAAGAGTCGTACAAATTTGGAATGCAGTAAATAGATACACGTTAGAAGACAAAGAACCTAAAAAATTTGAAGAACCAGAAAATATAATTAGAGTAAAAGTAGATACATTGAGCAACAAATTGCCAAGTAAATACAGTTGGAGAGATCCTCGTGGAATTGTAAAAGAAGAAATTTATGTAAAAGGAACTGAACCTACAGAAGTTTCAAATTTATACGTTTCTAAAAGGATCGATGTCGTAGATGGAAAATTAGCTACGGATAATACTCCACCATGGGAATTGGGTTGGGGCGTATTCATCGAAAGAAAACCTCCATATAAACCAGAAGAAAACAACAATATAATTCCTAAAGATTGGAAATACTCTATGCCTGGTTATTCGGACAGGACAATATTTAACATATTGAAACCTAAAGACGACGATGAAAAAGACGAAGACAAAAAAGATGACAAAGACGACAAAGAAAACAAGGATGATAAAGACGACAAAGAAAATAACAGAAAACATGATGATAACGAAAATAAGCGCGATGATAAAAATGACAATTCTTCCAATAATCGAAGTAACAGATCCAATAGAAGAAATAGAAATAATTAAATAGAAACACTTATAGTTATAATGTGACTACGAAATAATTTGTATGTAAAATCCTTCTGATAATATAATAATCAGGAGGATTTTAAAATTTCAAGAAAAAACCATAAACAAGAATAAACAAAATATACAAGAAATTAACAATTTTATTTTAGTCTAATTATGAATTTTTAAAGTAATTTAATACTAAAAATCCCCAAAATCTATGCTTTAAGTTTTGGGGGTTTTCAAAATAAATATTTATTATATTTTGATTAAGAAAAATCTAAATATTAAAAATATCATCATATATTTTCTTCAGTTTCTTTTTGTCCTTTTATGTTCTTAATATCATTAATAACATGTACTCCATCACTTAAGTATCCTCCACCAGGGAAAAATTGAATTTGTAATGGTATAATAGTAAAATATAATGTGAAAATCACGATTTGTACAGTCCTCAATATAGCCATAGGTAATATATTTGTATCCATGATAGAAATCAATTCTGGCTTCTTTTTTACCAAATAAAGCAGAGGTAACAAACATATAAGATACACAATTGTTCCTAATGCTCCACTAATATGGGTTACCATTGATTTGTATGTGCCTTTTTGAAACTTATCGCCATAAGTGATTTTGCTCAAAATAGGAATTCCCCTAATTGACCATCTTTTTGTTTGTAATAAATTTTTTCCAAATCCTACTGTAATTTTGTAATTGTCATCTTTAAACAATACTCTATACATAATTAAATGCCCTAATTCTTTAAATATTCTAGATAATAATAGTAATATATATACAATAGGTATAGATACTATTATACTGATTAATATTGCCTTCATTTTTTCTCCCCTTAATTAATAATTTAAATTTATTGAGCAATCAGATTTCATCGCTATGTATAATCATGTTTTAATAATCATTAACTACTTTAGTATTACTCATATTTTATCGTTTATTTTATTTAATAATATTAAAAATAATCATTCCATCGCTTGAATCATTTAAGTATTTTACAGGTGAAATTGATATTGCAAAAGCAATACCATTATAAATAATAATATCTCTTATTATTTGATTATAAAAGTCGCTATAATTATTTTTTGATAGTGAAATAAATACTAAAGTTATCAGCAAGCTAACTAATGGTCCACCAAGAATAGGCATAATCTTCCTTAATTTACTTGATTTATAATAGCTATTTAAATCTATAAATTCCCAGTATGCATGTCCAAATCCAGGTATAGCTTTAATAGTAAAATTTTTGAATTTAATAATACTTTTCCCTGAACCAATATCTATATTGCAATTTTTGACATTATAAAATATTTTAGCCATAATGATATGTCCTAATTCATGTGCAACAGTAGAAAATAGGCAAATAAAATATAATATTAGTATTTTTGTAAACATTTTTCACCTCTACTTTTTATTTGAAATTTGCTTTATTTTGTATAACGATTTCTAATTTAATATATAACTATTATGGATTTAATATTATTAGTATTTTACCATTTATTGTATTTAATAATATTGAAAATATGCATTCCATCACTTAAACCATCTGAGTCTTTTAGAGGTAAAATTGATATTGCAAAACAAATGACATTACAAATAATGATAGATTTTATTATTTCATTATAAAAGTAACTATAATTATTTTTTGATATGGAGACAAATCCTAAAGTTATTAGAAAGCTAACTAAGGGTCCCCCAAGAATAGGCATAATCCTCCTTAATTTACTTGATTTATAATAAGTGTTTATATCTTTAATTGGCCAATAGGCACGCCCTCTTCCAGGAATCGCTTTTATGGTAACTCCTTTAAATTTAACAACTCTTTTTCCTAATCCAATATCTATTTTGCAATTTTCGACATTATAAAATATTTTAGCCATAACTATGTGTCCTAATTCATGTGCAAGAGTAGAAAAGAAGTAAACAAAATATAATATGATTATTTTTATAATCATTTTTCACCTCATTAAGTTATGTAATATTTTTACTATATTTACATTTTCAGTGTACTTCTAATCTATTTTTTTGTCAAGTATTTTGTTAAAGTTTTATGTATTATTTAAAAAATGTACATTTAATTTTCAAAAATTCATATGAATTGATAAATAAAGTAAAATATATTAAAGTATATTTTTTTGAAAAGTAAAAATATCAGCTCAGAACCTATCAGGAAGAGCTGATACACAAATCTTTTCAAATACCTGCCCTGAAGAAAATCTTCAGGGCTATATTTGTATCGTTGCTTATTTTTGTTATTTTTTCTTTTTAGTGACTTTAAATTTTATCTCATATGTGAATTGGTCTCCGTCAATTATAATATTGGAGCTACCGCCTAACAATTCTATAAGGTTTTTTGCTATATAAAGTCCCAATCCACTTCCTTCCGAGTGTCTAGATCTTTCCCCTCTTACAAATTGTCGCATCAATTCATCTGCACTTACATCAATTTTATTTTTTGAAATATTTGTGAATCTCAATATAATACAATTATCTACAATATCACTCTCGCCATATACTTTTGTATTTGGTTTTGAGTATTTTATTATATTACTGAAAATATTGTCTATTACTCTAGATAGTTTATCACCATCTGTCATCATCATTATGACTTTTTTCTTATCATTGTACTCAAAATCTAGATTTAATTTGTCAAAATCGGAATCAAATTGACCATAAACTTGTAATACTAATTCGTTTAATTCAACTACTTCCATTTCTAAATCTATATTTCCAGTTCCTGTTTTTGAAGCGTAAATCAAATCTATTACCATAGTTTTCAGTCTTTTGGCTTTGTAATCTAGAATTTCAATATATCTTTTCTTTTCATCTTCATCTGTTTCATGGCTTAAAAGATCTACGTAATTTATTATAGATGTAAGAGGTGTTTTTATATCGTGAGATATATTAGTAATCAATTCAGATTTCATTCTTTCAGAATTTATCTTATCTTGCATAGTGTTGATAACAGAGTCGTGTAAATGATTGATCAAATACACAGAATCTTTGTATATGTCATCATCTATATACACATCTATGTCTTTTCCCGAATACATGGCTTCTACTTTTTTATTCAATAAAATTTTACCTAAATCATTGATTAGTATCGATATATAAATCTTCGCTAATATTCCTCCAATGAAGATAAGTCCAAATAGGTTTCTATTCGTAGCCATTATCGTCGCCATAGTATAAATCAAAAACAATAAAATCAGCAATGCTTCTACATAAATGTCGTAGTATTTGGGTTTGAAATTGCTTATAAATTGATATATCAAAAAAGCATTTTTGTTCTTTCTATAGATAATTATAGCTATTTTTACTATAGAAAACGAAAATGCTATTATGAAATAAATCATAGATATTATTACAGAAAAATTGTAGTAATCTATCACGTTCTCTATGAAATAAGACACTGAAAATATCAAAATAAAACCTACACTAAAATACAATAATAAATCAGTGATTTGTTTTTCGATATGTCCATCAATGTCATTGAAACTTTTTTTAATCCAATTAAACATTAGATATCCTCTACTTTATAGCCCATTCCATATACAGATTTTATCAAATCAGGCCTTCTAGGATTAATTTCAACTTTTTCTCTAAGTCTAGATATGTGAACTGATACTATTTTCTTTACATCATAAGGAGGAGCTTCCCACACGTTTTCGTATATTTCTTCAGATGTGAAAACTATCCCCTTGTTTTTTATCAATAATAACAATATTCCGTATTCATATGGAGTCAATTTCATCTCTTCTCCATCTATCAAGACTTCTTTTTTGTCGTCATTGATAGTAACTCTTCCTGCAGAAAAAATATTTCCTCTTTTACTATTATCATTTGTAAGTTCTAATCTTCTTATAGATGATTTCACTCTAGCTAATAATTCAACTGCATCAAATGGTTTGGTTATATAATCATCAGCTCCTGTATTTAATCCCATTACTTTATCATTCAATTCGCTTTTTGCAGATAATATTATAATAGGTGCATTGGATACTTCTCTTATTCTTTGAGTTAATTCCAATCCATCCATTCCTTCCATCATTATATCCACCAAGAACAAATCTATTTTATTTTCTTTCATCAAATCTAGAGCTTCAAATCCGTTATATGCTTTTAATACTTTATAATTTTCGGTTTTTAAATATATTTCTATTGCTTTTACGATGTCTTTTTCATCGTCTACTACCATAATTGTGTACATAAAAAATCACCTTCTCAATTTATTATACTATAAATCAAAGAAAGTGATTATTACAATATTTTAAAGATTTAATTTTGGTTTTAAATATTGTGCTGTATAAGATTTTTTATTCTTAATTAATTCTTCAGGACTGCCTTGGAAGATTATCTCTCCTCCTCCATTTCCTCCTTCTGGACCTAAATCAACTATATAATCAGCCACTTTGATTACATCAAGATTGTGTTCTATTACTAAAACAGTATTTCCTTGATCTACGAGTCTTTGCAAAACTTCGATTAATTTATCAATATCAGCTGAATGCAATCCGGTAGTAGGTTCATCTAAAATATATATTGTCTTCCCTGTGCTTTTCTTGGACAATTCGCTCGCAAGTTTTACTCTTTGAGCTTCTCCTCCAGACAATTCAGTAGAAGATTGACCGAGTTTTAGATATCCCAATCCTACATCTTGTAAAGTTTGAAGTTTGTTTTTTATGGCAGAAAAATTATTGAAAAATTCAAGTGCCTCATCTATTGTCATGTCCAATACATCTGCTATATTTTTCCCTTTGTATTTTACTTGTAGAGTTTCTCTATTATACCTTTTGCCTTTGCATACATCGCATGGAACATATACATCAGGCAAAAAATGCATCTCTACTTTAATCGTTCCATCACCTTTACATGCTTCACATCTTCCACCTTTGACATTAAATGAAAATCTTCCTTTTTTGTATCCTCTCATATTAGCTTCTGGTGTAGATGCAAATAAATCTCTTATCAAATCAAATACTTTTGTATATGTTGCAGGGTTACTTCTAGGAGTTCTGCCTATTGGAGATTGATCTATCTGTACTACTTTATCAAAATTTTCAATTCCCGTTACTGATTTGAATTTACCATTTTTCATTTTTGATTTATTCAAATCCCTCGCTAATTTTTTATATACAATTTCGTTCACGAGAGAAGATTTACCTGATCCTGATACTCCAGTGATGCAATTGAAGCAAGATACGGCAAATTTTGCATCAATATTTTTTAAATTATTTTCTCTACATCCTTTAAATTCTAAATATCCTTTAGGTTCTCTTCTCTTTTCTGGAACTGGAATTGACAATTCTCCAGATAAATATTTACCTGTTATAGATCTTTTTTCTTTTATTATATCGTCAATACTTCCACAAGCTACGATTTCTCCTCCATTTACACCCGCTCCAGGTCCAATATCTACTAGATAATCACACTCTCTCATTGTATCTTCATCGTGCTCTACTACTACGAGAGTATTTCCGATATCTGTTAGATTTCTGAGAGCTTTTATAAGCTTATCATTGTCTCTTTGATGTAATCCTATTGACGGTTCATCTAGTACATATACTACGCCCACAAGAGCAGATCCTATTTGAGTGGCAAGCCTTATTCTTTGAGATTCTCCCCCTGACAATGTAGACGCTGATCTATCCAGTGTCAAATAATCCAATCCCACGTCATTTAAAAATTGCAATCTATTTACTATTTCTTTTAGGATTTCATCTCCTATAAATTTTTTAGATTCTTCTAATTCTAAATTTTTAAACCAATCTAAAGAATCTTTTACTGGCATCTGGCAAACTTCATAAATGTTTTTCCCTTTAATTCTAACAGAAAGATATTCGTCTTTTAATCTCGCACCATGACAATATTCACATTCTACATCTGGCATGTATTCTCCTATTTTTTCATGAACTGAATCAGTAGTGCTTCTTCTGTACCTTTCTTCTAGATTTTTTAACACTCCTTCAAATTTCCCATTGAATTTTTTCATTCCAGAAAAATGACTGTCAAAAACAAAGGATAAATTATTTTTAGTTCCATATAAAATTTCTTTTATCATTGCTTTTGGAGCTTCTTTTATAGGCCTGTCTAATGCAAAATCGTAATTGTCGGCTATTGCTTTTATTATTTCAAAATAATATCCTCCTGATTTTGACGATTGATATGGGTCAATAGCTCCTTGTAAAATAGATAAATCTTTGTTTGGTATTATCAAATCTTCATCTACTTGTTTATGAAATCCAAGTCCATTACAGTGTGGACACATACCGTATGGATTATTGAATGAAAAATCTCTTGGTTCTAATTCCTGATATGATATATGTCCATCTGGACAACTCAAAGACGTACTGTATGTGATGGCTCCTTTTCCTATTACGTCTATTTTCACATTGTTTTCAGACAATCTAAGTGCCGTTTCTATGGAATCTGTCAACCTAGAATCTATATTTTCTTTTATCATAATTCTGTCAACTACGACGTCTATATCGTGTTTTTTATTTTTATCTAAATCTATTTCATCAGCTAATTCTACTTGCTCTCCGTCTATTATTGCTCTGATGAATCCATCTTTTTTCAAATTTTGTATAAGCTTTTTAAACTCTCCCTTTTTACCTTTAACTACAGGACTTAATATCAAAATTCTACTTCTATATTCAAGTTCTTTTACACTATCTACAATTTGATCAACTGTTTGGCTTACTATTTCTTTCCCACACACTGGGCAATATGCAGTTCCCACCCTAGCATATAGTAATCTAAAATAATCATAAATTTCTGTTACAGTTCCTACTGTAGAACGTGGGTTGTTATTAGTTGTTTTTTGATCTATAGATATAGAAGGCGATAATCCTTCTATATATTCGACATCTGGTTTATCCATTTGTCCCAAAAATTGGCGTGCATAAGAAGACAAAGATTCTACATATCTTCTTTGCCCTTCAGCATATATAGTGTCAAATGCCAAGGAAGATTTTCCTGAACCACTCAATCCAGTAAAAACTACCATTTTATTTCTAGGAATAGTCAAATCTACATTTTTTAAGTTGTTTTCCTTAGCACCTTTTATTACAATATTATCTTTACTCATTTTGCTCCTTTAATAGGTATTTTTTATATCTCTTATCTGATCTCTCAATACAGCAGCTCTCTCAAAATCTAATTCTTCTGCTGCTTTCAACATTTCAGCATTTAAATTTTCTATGATAACATCTACTTCTTCTTTAGAAAATTCGGTCGTTTTATTCACATCGTATTTTTCTTGTTCTTCTGCGACAAAAGTATTTTGAATTCTCTTTCTCACAGATTTATTGATCGTAGTAGGAATTATATGATTTTTTTCATTGTATTCCTCTTGTATTTTTCTACGTCTATTCGTTTCAGTTATAGCTATATCCATAGATCGTGTTATTGTATCGGCGTACATTATTACATGACCATTTGAATTTCTAGCAGCTCTACCTATAGTTTGTATAAGTGAAGTTTCAGAACGCAAAAATCCTTCTTTGTCTGCATCTAGTATAGCTATCAAAGATACTTCTGGTAAATCCAATCCCTCTCTCAAAAGATTTATTCCAACTAAAACATCGTATTTACCTTGTCGTAAATCCCTAATTATTTCCATTCTCTCAATAGTATCTATATCTGAATGCAAATAAGTAACTTTTATATCTATGTCTTCTAAATATCTAGTAAGATCTTCACTCATCTTTTTAGTCAATATAGTTATTAAAACTCTTTCTCCATTTTCTACAGTTTTATTGATTTCACTGACTAAATCATCGATTTGACCTTTTGTAGGTCTGACCTCGATTTTAGGATCTAATAATCCGGTAGGTCTTATTATTTGTTCTACAACATCATTAGTCTTTGCTTTTTCATATTTACCTGGAGTTGCAGATACATAAATTACTTGATTCATCATAGATTCAAATTCACTAAATTTCAACGGTCTATTGTCCAATGCTGATGGCAATCTAAATCCATAATCTACTAAGCTCGTCTTCCTAGATCTATCTCCTTCGTACATTCCACCTATTTGAGGTACCGTTACGTGTGATTCATCTATCATGACGACAAAATCTTTTGGGAAATAATCTATAAGTGTATAAGGTCTACTTCCCGGCTTTCTTTGCGACATATGTCTGGAATAATTTTCGATTCCAGTACAAAATCCCATTTCTTTTAGCATTTCTATATCGTATCTTGTTCTTTGTTCTAGTCGTTGCGCTTCTAATAATTTATTATTATCTTTGAAGTATTTTAATCTATCCTCCAATTCTTCTTCAATTGTTACGATAGCTTTATCTATTTTGGCTTGAGTTGTTGCATAGTGACTGGCAGGATATATTGCGACGTGATTTCTTTGTCCGACTATTTCTCCTGTTAATGCGTCGATTTCCGTTATTCTATCAATTTCATCTCCAAAAAATTCAACTCGAACGCTTTTTTCTCCACTAGATGCCGGGAAAATATCTAAGCTATCTCCCCTAACTCTAAAAGTTCCTCTTGTAAAATTAATATCATTTCTAACGTATTGTATATCTATTAATTTTCTCATAACTTCCGACCTGTCCTTTTGCATTCCAGGTCTTAAAGATATTACCAAATTTTCGTAATCTATTGGATCTCCCAATCCGTAAATACATGAAACTGAAGATACTATTATAACATCTCTTCTTTCAAAAAGACTCATTGTCGCACTATGACGCAATTTATCTAGCTCTTCATTTATACTTGAATCTTTTTCTATATACGTATCAGATTGAACTACATAGGCTTCTGGTTGATAATAATCATAATATGAAACAAAAAATTCAACAGCATTCTCTGGAAAAAATTCTCTAAATTCACTAGCTAATTGATATGCCAACGTCTTGTTATGTGCTATTACCAAAGTTGGCTTTTGAACTTTTTGAATGATATTTGCCATCGTAAAAGTTTTACCTGAACCTGTGACACCTTTTAAAATTTGATGTTTTTTTCCTTTTTTTATACCATCTGACAATAAATCTATAGCTTGAGGTTGATCACCAGTTGGTTTAAAGTTAGAATGCAATTTAAATTCCATAATTCACCCCTTGAACGTATGTTTTACTTTAACATTATATCTTATTTCATAAATTTATTCAATAAACTACTAATTTGATATGAAATAAAGTTAAACAAAAAATCGAGAGCAATGTGATAATCAAATATAATATTTGATTTATCATATGTCTCGATTTAAATTTAATTACTAAATTCCAAATATTTGAACTGCGTAATATCTATCATATGTTTGGTTTGAATCTTCATAATAAGCTTTTGTTACGAAAACTTTTACGTTGACTCTTGTGAAGACTTTTCTAAGCATATTTTCATTGTGTCCTGGAGATTCTTTCCAAGCTTGCATTGCTCCTTCGGCTGTATAAGGACCATTGTATATATTTTCTCCGTTTATATTTGAGATATCTGTCACGACACCTCCTGTTGGTCTTTCATGGTCGAACAAATGAACTATTTCAACAGCTCTAGTTTTTGCAACAGGTGCTAAAGTTTTGTCTTCTTTTAATTTCTTAAGTCCTTTTTGAATACGGTAATTATTTAAGAGATTAAATATGTCCTTTGACATTTTATCATCGTAATGACCTCTTACTAATAAAATTTCATCATTACCTAAATCTATTGGATATTCTGGTTCATTTTCAGATCCTGGTAATTCTCTATGTTTAACTTTTTTACCCGGATATCTAGAATCTATAGTCCACTCATCATCTTCTTTATTATTTAATATTAATTTTTCAACTTCTTTAGGTATTGTATTAATACCACCTATTATATACATATTTTCAAAAGCATTGCTTCCAAGGTATTCTCTAATTTTACTGCTTATACCAGATTTTTGAACTAATATAATAGGTGAATCTAATTTTTGAGATAACGGAGCTGCTACTAAAGCATCTACAAATACTTCTCCACTTGCAAATATTACTTTATCTGGATTAGAAAAACTAGCTCTTGCAACTTCTACTGAAGTTATATATCTATCTGATCCACTTATTCTTTGAGGTTTTACCCCTGTAATACTTCTAATTTCTTTTAGTGTATTTTCCGATACTGTATTTTGTCCACCTACTATATAAATCTTTCCTACTTTGTCCTTATCCAATGATGATAAGTACTCTTTAGTTGATTTATATATATTGTCTCTTGAAACTAAAACTATTGGAGCGTTGTTTTTTTGTGCAAGAGATGTCGCATTGATTGCATCTGCATATACTTGTCCACTTGCAATGACTATATTTTGTTTTCCAGATACACTTCCCTCAAACTTTTCAGCTACAACTTTACTATTGACTTCATATCTGTCTTTTCCGCTGTATCTCTTTACACTTACATTTAAATTATTTTGAATATTGTTTTCTACTTCTTTACTTACAGATTTTTCTCCACCTACTATAATAACTTCATCTAAGTCTTTTTCTTTTAATGCTTGTTCAGTTGATTTATCCAATTTATCTGAATAAGTATAAAGTATAGGGATTTCTCCTTGGCTTAGCACAGTAGAACTTATGTTGTCAGGAAACTTTATTGCTGATACTAGAATAACTTTTTTAGAACTTCTATAGTAATTTTTCATTACTTTATTAGCTACCGCAAATCTATCTCTACCATCAATTCTTTCCATACTTACTTCTGGTTTTTTTGCACTTTCGTCTTTGATTTCGTCATCAGCAAGAGCAAAAGATGCAGTATTAAATAAAATTGCAAAAGCTAAGCAAACTGCAGCTAAACTTTTTTTAAATTTTTTCATTCGATTTCCCCTGTTTATTCAATTATTAGTAAAATTTTTCTATTTTATATTCTTTTTGTAATTTATCAGTAGCATCTATATATGCTTGTTGTTGTTTTAATTGTAATAATGTTTGTTTTATTTCTTCTTTAGATTCTTCGAAAGTTTTTTCTTTTTCTTCTGTTTTATCTTTAAGATTTATTATGTGGTATCCAAATTGAGTTTTTACAGGTCCTACTATATCTCCTATTTCACTTTCTAGCAAAGCATTTTCAAATTCTTTAACCATTTGTCCTTTTTGGAATGTTCCCAAATCTCCACCTTGTTCTTTTGATGGGCAAGTAGAAAATTCTCTAGCTAGTTGTGCAAAATCTTCTCCATTGTCGATTTTTTCTTTTATATTTTTAGCTGTATCTTCATCATCTACAAGTATATGAGATGCTGTAAATGTAGGAGCAACTTTGAACATATCTTTATGTCCTTCGTAGTATTCTTTTATTTCTTCATCTGTTACTCTAACTGAATTTATTATGTTTGCCATTGCAAAATCTTTTAATAATTCTTTTGCTTGCTTTTCAACTTCTTGTACGTATAGTTCATCTTTATCTAATCCAGTTTTTTTTGCATCGAAATAAAGAAGTTTTCTATTGATCAATTCGTCTGTCAATCTTTTTCTTCCTTCTTCATTGTTAAATTGCATTCCTCTATATCCTAATGCTTGTATGAAGTTATCTACTTCTGATTGTTTGATTTCTTCTCCGTTTACTATTGCTAATACCTTATCTTTTTTTTCTGTCATTGTTTAACCTCGCTTTATTTGTTAATTTTATTCCGTCTTTATAAAATTGTACCATATTTTCCTTTAATAATCTTCCTATTGCTCTTTTGAAACTAGATTTTGACATATTAAATGCAGATTTTATTCTATTGGCATCTGTCTTATCGTTGAAATTTATAAAACCATCTGAGTTTTTCAATTCTTCCATGATAACATCTGCATCATCTGATATGTGCTTGTATGCAGGTTGTGAAAATGATAGATTCAACCTTCCATCATCTCGAACTTCTTTTACTCTGCATTTTACTTCTTCTCCTAGATCAATCACGCCCAATATTTCGCTTTCATTGATCATGGCCTCGTATTTATTATCTACAGCCACAAAAGCTCCAAGACCATCAACTATATTGTATATAGTTCCTTCTACCCAGTCGTCTTTCTTGTAAGGGCTATTGGTACTTAAAAGATTTCTAATTCTCATTGTAAGTGCTAATCTATTAGATTTGTCTATATATAAATACACCAAATATTTTTGCCCTTTAACCAATTTTGAAGTTTGCTCTTTAAATGGCAAAAGTATTTCCTTGCTCAATCCACAATCCAAAAATGCTCCTATTCTCGAAATATCTTTTACTTCAAGTCTAGCCATTTTACCCAATTCTATCTTAGATTGCTTTTTAGTAGCCATTAAAGTTTTATTGTCATTGTAGATGAATACATCCACGAAATCTCCAACTTTTTCATCGGTAATTTCTTCTACATTCATTTTTACAAAATTTTTCTCATTTTCTTTTTTCAATAAAACTTCTGTATTTATTCTTTCAATTCTTAATTTTTCTCTCTGTCCTAATTTATACATAAAACCTCCATTTAACTCATTCCACCAGGAAATACTTCTAATTCAGGACTTTCAGATGAATCATAAGTGAATCCTTCTCCTACTACTTCACTGACATAAGAAATACATACAAATGCCTTAGGGTCTATTTCCTTTACATAATTTTTGATTTTAATATATTCGCCTCTAGAAACTATAGTGTTGATGATAAATTTTTCATCTTCTGAAAATCCACCGACAGCTCTATAAATAGTCGATCCTCTTGAAATCTTATCTATGATGTATTGATTTATCTTCTTGTATTCTTTACTAGTAATTGTTATATTAACCATGGTATTCAATCCGGCAATCGCCTTATCTATTACTAAAGAGTTAATAAAAATTCCAAGCATAGCATACATACCACTTTTAGTTCCAAAAGTGTACATACCAAACAAAACTACAAAAAAGTCAGCAACTAACATACATTTTCCTACATCAATTGACAAGTATTTTCTTATTATCATGGCAATTATATCTGTACCACCGGTAGATGCTCCTTGATTTATAACTAAAGCCATTCCAACAGCTGAAATTATTATACCGAAAATTAAATTTATCAATATATCATCTGTCAAAGGCTTAAAATTAGGCAATAAAATTTCTAAAATAGTAGTGGATCCCGAAAATATCAATGAACAATATATCGATAATACTCCGAAACTTTTTCCTAAAATAATAAAAGCTATTAAATACAATATTGCATCCATAATCATCATAAAAATACCCGTATGTATTTGTGGAAAGAACGCATTCAAACTCATAGATAAGCCTGATATTCCACCTATTGTCAAATTAAAAGGCATTATAAAAAAGAAAAATCCTGTGGTAAGTATTAAAGTTCCTAAAGTTAGTATCAATATTTTTCTTATCATTTTTTGCATTTTATCTCCTCCTATCCCTATTATTATACTTTGAAAAGCTTTGAATTACAACGATTATCTAAATAAAAAAGCACTGTATAATTATTAATTAAAAATTAATTACGCAGTGTTTTAAATTTAATTATTTCCTCTTGATTTATTATACAACATTAAAAGAATTAATACCACAAGTCCATTCAAGACGATAGAACCACCTGGTTTTAATTGAAAGAAATAAGATAGATTAATACCTATTATAGTAAATAAAATCCCAAACAACGAAGAATTTATCACTGTACTTTTGAAAGATTTAGATACAATAATAGCACATGATACTGGAATTACCATCAAACTCGATACCATAAGAGCTCCTACAGTTCTAGAAGCTATCGCTACAGTAATTGCAATTAAAAAAGTAAATATACTATTTATAAAATTTACATTTATATTGGCAAGTCTTGCCCCTTCTTCATCAAAAATTATATACACCAATTTTTTATATAAAATCAAATAAGTTATTATGACTAATGCACTTACGAAAATAACAGTGTACAATTCAAGATCTGGTATGGCTACTATAGATCCAAACATAAAAGATTGAAAATTCGCAGCTCCTGGAACAAAATCAGATAAAATTGCAGCTAATCCTATTCCACTGCTCATTACAATTGCAGTAGATAAATCAGAGCTTTTTGAAAAATTTTTCCTGATGACTTCCATTCCAAATGCAGCTATGATACATACTAAAATGGCTGCTATGACAGGATTTATTCCAAAAATAAGCCCCAACGCAACCCCTGAAAGTGAACTGTGGCTTAGAGCATCTCCTACCATGGAATTTTTTTTATTTACAACAAAAGTACCGATTAATGGCACTATTATCGATACTAAAATTCCAACTACAAAAGCTCTCCTCATGAAATTATAAGAAAACATCTCAAACATTTTTCACCTCTGAAAACTCACCATCTAATCTAAAAACTCTATTAAAATAATCTTTTGCAAAATCCAATTCATGAGTTACTATCAAAATAGTTATTCCGTGAAAAGAATTCAAATGTTTCAAAATCTCAAATAGATTTTCCTTGCTACTTTGATCTAATCCCGCTGTAGGTTCATCAAAAATCAATATTTCAGGATCATTTACCAATGCTTTTGCTATCATGATTCTCTCTTGTTCGCCACCACTCATTTTATTGTAATTGTAGTGTCTTTTCTCTGTCATATCTACTAATTCCAAAACATTTTCTATCTTCTCATTTGAATGTTCGCTTTTTTTGACACTCATAGATATGATTTCTTCTGCTGTAATTGGAAATGATATAGTCTTTTCATGGTTATTTTGTGGGACATATCCTATCATCAAATTATCTTGATTTTTTAGAAAATCAATTTTACCTTCATCCGGTTTCAAAAATCCAAGTATCAATTTTAATAAGGTAGATTTGCCGGATCCGTTAGCCCCGGTTATTCCGACAAAATCTCCTTTATTTATACTAAAATTGATATTGTTCAAAATTTTTTCATTTCTATACGAAAAGCATAAATTTTTTACATTAATTAATTCTTCCATTTAATTTGCTTGTGAAATTGCTTCTAAGTTTTTCTCTAGCAAAGAAAAATAGTTGTCCTTACCATCTTCAATGTCTTTTGTCTTAGATTCCATTGTAGACAATCCAGCTGTTTTGGCGTTTATTTCTTTTGCTAGTGAACTTGCAATTTTGTCGCTCTCTCCTAACTCGTAAAATACTGTATTTATCTTATGTGATTTTGCGAAATTAGTCAATTCTTTCATCTTATTTAAATCTGGTTCAGAATCAGAATTTATTCCTTCTATAGGAACTTGTTTTATTTCATAGTCTCTTGCCAAATATCCAAAAGCTTCGTGTGGAACTATAAAATATTTATCTTTTTGAGATTTTAAAGTTTCTTCGTATTTTTTATCCAAATCTTCAAATTTCTTATCTAATTGTTTATAATTTTCTTCATAATAATCTTTGTTTTCACTGTCAAATTTTACTATTGCTTCGTAAACATTTTTCAATTGAATTCTAGCTTCTCTAGGACTAATCCATATATGTGGATCGTATTCACCATGATGATGATGTTCTTCGTGATCATGGTCATGCTCATGTTCTTCATGATCATTGTCGTGGTCGTGATCATGGTCATGGTCATGGTCTTCTTCTTCTTCAATTTTTATTTTTTCAATTGAATTTGATGAATCAATTATTTCTGTATTATTCAAATTAGTTTTTACATCGTCTAACCAACCTTCTAATTCAAGTCCATTTACTATAAACATTTTAGATTTAGATAAATTCTTGATGTCTTGAGCTGAAGGTTCCCATTCGTGAATACTAGCTCCTTTTGGCATAATATTTACTACTTCTATTTTGTCTTTTGCAATTTCTTTTGCCATGTATTCTATTGGATAAAAACTAACGTACAATTTTTTAGAATCTAATTTATTGTCGCTTTTTTCTTCCACTTTAGAAACTTGTTCTTTCTCTTTTTGACTATTTATCTCGCTATTTTGTCTTGCGCATCCTGATGCAACTCCTATTATTAAAGCTAATAGTAAAGCTTTGTATAATTTTTTCATATTTTCCTCCTAAAATTTATTGCTAATGCGAATTGTTTGCATTAATATTTTATTTCTTTTTTTGCCTTATGTCAAGAAAATATAGCTTAAATTAATAAAAAATTGCATTATATGTTGAAAACGCATGAAAAAAGCGATAGAATTTTATTTCTATCGCCAATTTATATTAATATAATTTTGCTCCAGCAGGAATTCTATTTGATACCATTAAAAGGTTCAACTTTTCTTCTCCTTCTTCAGAGTGAATAGCACTCAATAGCATTCCACAAGAATCTATTCCCATCATTTTTCTAGGTGGTAGATTTGTAATTGCTACTAATGTTTTTCCTTCTAATTCTTCAGGAGTATAGTATTGTTTAATTCCACTCAATATTATTCTATCTTTTCCTGAACCGTCATCTAATGTGAATTTCAAAAGTTTTTTAGATTTTGGAACTTCTTCGCAAGCTTTTACTTTCACTGCTCTGAAGTCGGATTTTGAAAATGTATCAAAATCAACCATATCTTCAAAAAGTGGTTCAACTTCTACTTTAGAAAAATCTATTTTTTCTTCTACTTCTACAAATTTTCCATCTGTATTGTTATCTGATGCACTTTTCTCTGACTTTTCAATTCCTACAGGTTTCATTGTTGGGAATAGCATTATATCTCTTATAGATTCGTTGTTAGTCAACATCATTATAAGTCTATCTACACCTATTCCAAGTCCTCCTGTTGGTGGCAATCCTACTTCCAATGCGTTTAAGAAGTCGTAATCCATCATTTGAGCTTCATCATCGCCGTTTTCTCTGGCTTCTACTTGTTTTAAGAATCTTTCTCTTTGATCTATAGGGTTGTTCAATTCACTAAATGCATTTGCAATTTCTTTTGTACATACAAAAGCTTCAAATCTATGAGTGTATCTTCCATCTTCTGGATTTCTTTTTGCCAATGGACTAACTTCTACTGGATGACCTAATACAAATGTAGGTTGTACTAATTTATCTTCGCAGAAGTGTTCGAAGCATTCATTGATTACTTCTCCTCTTGACATATTTTCTTTGATAGCTACGTTATTTGCTTTTGCAACTTCTCTAGCTTCTTCATCAGTTTCAATTTCATCGAAATTGATATCAGCGTATTCTTTTATGGCATCTACCATAGTTATTCTCTTCCAAGGTGGAGTAAAGTCTATCTCTACATCTCCAAATTGAGATTTCATAGATCCATTTACTCTTTCGCATACAAAAGCTACTAATTGCTCAGTGATGTTCATCATATCATTGTAATCAGCATATGCTTGATACAATTCTATTGCCGTATATTCTGGGTTATGAGTATGATCCATTCCTTCATTTCTGAACATTCTTCCCATTTCATATACTTTATCAAATCCACCAACGATCAATCTCTTTAAGTATAATTCATTGGCTATACGCAAATACATATCTATATCCAATGTGTTATGATGTGTTATGAATGGTCTAGCATTTGCACCACCTGCTATTGTATTCAATATAGGTGTATCTACTTCCAAAAATCCTCTGTTATCTAAAAATTCTCTTATTGCAGAAATTATTTTTGATCTTTTGATAAAAGTATCTTTGATTTCTGGATTCATAATCAAATCTACATATCTTTGTCTGTATCTCAAATCAGGATCTTTTAATCCATGCCATTTTTCAGGTAATATTTGTAATGATTTAGATAATAAAACTACAGATTGTGATCTTACAGATACTTCTCCACTTTGAGTCTTGAATACAGTTCCTTCTACACCAACTATATCCCCTATATCCATATCTTTTACTTTTTTGTAGTTTTCTTCACCTAATTCATTGATTTTATTGAATAATTGTATTCTTCCAGTAGAATCTTGTAAGTCCATGAAATTAACTTTTCCATGTCCTCTTTTGCTCATAATTCTACCTGCTAATTTCACGCTTTTTTCTTCAAATTCGGAAAAATTATCTACAATTTCTCTGGCGTTATTATCGTTATCAAACTTTTCATGAACGTATGGATTTTCGTTTGAATCTAATAACTCTTGTAGCTTTTGTCTACGAATTTGGAGCATTTCATTTAAATTTTCCATTATTATCCTTTCTTTACGTCTATAACTTTTAATTCTACTTTTCCACCTGGAGTTTCTACTGTAGTAGTATCACCTACTCTTAAATTTAGCAATGCTTTTCCAGTTGGAGATTCATTTGAAATTCTACCTGAGAAAGGATCAGCTTCAGCTGTTCCTACTATTTGATAAGTTATATCTTTGTTAGTTTTCATATTTGTATAAGTCACAGTAGAACCTATTGTAACGACATCTTTTTGTGCTTCATTATCTACTATCACCTTTGCATGCAATAACATATTTTCAAGGTAATTGATTCTTTCTTCTACTTGTGCTTGTTCATTTTTAGCTTCATCGTATTCTGCATTTTCGGATAAGTCTCCAAATCCTCTTGCAACTTTGATTTTCTCAGCTATCTCTGTTCTACGAGTAGTCTTCAAAAACTCAAGTTCTTCTTTATGTTGATTCAAGCCTTCTTGAGTTAATAAGAATTCTTTTTCTGCCATAATCTATTCTCCTTCAATTTAACAATATATAAAGAAATTATATAACATCATGTACAATTGTCAAGTTAAGATATTATTCATACTTAAATTCATCAAGTATTCTGTATATTTCTTTTAAATCTGTAAGTTGATTGATTTCATTTTTTACTCTATTGGAATTTTTGAATCCTTTTAGATACCATTGTATGTGTTTTCGCATTTCAAGTATGGCTCTTCTCTCTTCAAAAAATTCCAATTTTAATTGCATATGTTCTTTTATTATATCTACGACTTCTTCTTTGGATCTATTTTCATTTTCACTAAAAATAAATGGATTTCTCATGGCTCCTCTTGCCAATAAAACTCCATCGCAGTTAGAATATTCCATGTTCTTTTTTATATCATCTTTTGTAAAACAATCGCCATTTCCAAAAACTGGAATATCTACATTTTCTACTAATTTTTTTATATGCGACCAATCGGCTTCTCCAGAATAATACATTTTTCTAGTTCTAGCGTGTAAAGTCACGTAATCCACGTGCAATCTCTCACAAATTTGTGCTAGTTCCAAATAATTGATGCTATTTTCATCCATTCCCAGTCTAAATTTTACAGATACAGGTTTATCTGTATTGTCTTTGCAAGCTCGTATGATTTCTTCTGCTAAATACAAATCGCTCATTAAAGCACATCCATCGCCATTTTTTACTATTTTAGGCGCAGGACATCCCATATTTATATCGATAGACTTGAATTTAGGATTGTCATTTAGATATCTCGCTGCATATGCTATAACTGACGGCTCATGTCCAAATATCTGAACAGAAGTGTTCTTTTCTCTTTCATCAACTGCCAATAATTCTATAGTTTTTTTATCGTTATAGTAAAGTGCTTTTGCGCTTATCATTTCAGTAAAGCAAAGTCCAGCTCCAAGTCTTCCAGCTATTATTCTAAAAGGAATATCGGTAACACCTGCAAGAGGAGCTAGAAACAAATTGCTATCTAAATTAAATTTTTCTTTAATCATTTTTATTAATCTCGTTAATAATCCTAAGTCCATCTAATGTAATCAATTTATCTATTATAGTGATGTACTTAGATTGTTTTGCTATTAAATACGAAAATCCACCTGTAGCCATTATTGTGACTTCGTCTTTTGTTTTGTGCATCTCTTCTAGAATTTTTTCTATTATATTATCAATCAATCCTATAAATCCGTACACCAATCCAGATTGCATACTGGATACTGTGCTATCTCCAATAACTTTTTTAGGCATTTCTATTTCAAATTTCGGCAATTTTGCAGTCTTTGTGAATAAAGCTTCTGAAGATATTCCAATTCCAGGAGCTATGGCTCCTCCGAGATACTCTCTATTTTCTGTAATATAATCAAATGTAATAGCAGTTCCTATATCTACTATAATAATAGGTGTAGAATATTTTTCACATGCACTTACTGCATTTATAATTCTATCCACACCTACTTCTTTTGGACTAGCGTATTTATTTGATATTCCAGTTTTCGTATTTTCATCTACAATTATAGGATCTACTCCTAAATACTTTTTTATTGCTTTGGGTACTGTAGGCATCAAATTCGGAACTACTGAGCCAACTATTGCCTCAGTAATTTCCGATTTTTCTATATTTGAACATTCTAAAGCTTGCTTGAATGTCAGTACGTACTCATCACTTGTCTTTCTTAAATCAGTAGATATTCTCCATTCAAATACCAAGTCTTTATCTTTAAATACTCCCAATACAATATTAGTATTTCCAATATCAATTACAAGTAAAATATTATTCACCCTCTTTATTATTGATTGAAGCTTTTATAAATCCATCAAATAAAGGATGTATTTTGTTAGGTCTTGATTTGAATTCAGGGTGGAATTGACATCCTAAGAAAAATTTATTTTCAGGAATTTCTAACATTTCAACCAAATTGTATTGATCGTTTATTCCAGAGAATATAACTTTATTTTCTTCAAATCTATCTCTATATTCGTTATTAAATTCGTATCTATGTCTATGTCTTTCTTGGATGAACTCTTCTCCATACAATTTTCTTGCCAATGAATTGTCTTTCAAGTGACATTCATAATTTCCAAGTCTCAATGTTCCACCGATGTTTTCTATATTTTCTTGATTTTTCATTAAGCTTATTACTGGATTTTTGCAATCTGCAACTACTTCTGCAGTATTTGCATCTGCAAGTCCTAGGATATTTCTAGCGATATCTATGGCAGCTATTTGCATTCCCAAACAAATTCCAAAATAAGGCATATCATTTTCACGACAGTATTTTGATGTTTCAATCATGCCTTCCATTCCTCTTCCGCCGAAACCACCAGGAACTATAATTCCATCTAATCCTTCAAATCTCTCTTTTACATTATCTGCATTTAATTCTTCTGAATTTATCCAGTCAATATTTACTTTATGGTTGTTTGCATATCCAGCATCTATCAAAGCTTGTTCTACAGACAAATAAGCATCGTGAAGTTCAGTATATTTTCCTACTAATCCTATATTTACAACTTCTGTGGCTTTTCTGTAGTTTTCAATCATATTTCTCCATTTTCCATCGTCTTCTTTTTTAGATTTTAATTTCATCTTTCTCATGATGTATTTATCTAAATTTTGTTCTTGAAATTTCAATGGAACTTCGTAAATAAAGTCTACATTAAATGATTGAATTATAGCATCTACTGGAACATCACAGAAAAGTGAGATTTTTTCTTTCAATTCATCTGTGATTATTCCTTCACTTCTCAAAATTATTACATTTGTTTTTATACCTAAACTCATTAATTCCTTATATGAATGTTGAGTAGGTTTTGTCTTTAATTCATCACTTCCAGGAATTTTTGGAACTAATGTAGTATGAATGAACAATACATCTTCTTTTTCATTTTCTGCATGAATTTGACGAATAGCTTCTAAAAATGGCAAAGATTCTATATCTCCTACAGTACCACCTATTTCAGTTATAACTATATCTGCTTGAGATTCTTCTGCCGCTTTGTATACAGCATTTTTAATTTCATCAGTAATATGTGGGATTACTTGTACTGTCTTTCCGTTGTAATCTCCTCTTCTTTCTTTTTTGATTACATCGTTATATACCTTACCAGTAGTGATATTAGATCTTTGTGTCAATTCTTCATTGATAAATCTTTCATAATGACCTAAATCCAAATCCGTTTCTGCCCCATCTTTAGTTACAAAAACCTCTCCATGTTGATAAGGACTCATAGTACCAGGGTCTATGTTTAAATATGGATCGAATTTTTGCATAAACACAGATATACCTCTGTCTTTTAGCATTCTTCCAATACTAGCCCCACTTATTCCTTTACCAATACCAGATACTACCCCTCCAGTAATAAAAATAAATTTACTCATTAATTCCTCCTATTATATTAACGATGAATATATATCTTGAATATCAGACAATCCATAATTTTCTTTGTAGACAAATTTTTCTAAAGAGTCATGGATATCTCTAATTTTTTCAATCAAAGGACTGATTTCATATTGAAAATATCTTGCCTTTTCGTATTTGGACTCAAAATCAGATTTTTGAAGCATGATCTCCAATTTGTTTCTACATTCAACTATTTCATTCAAACCGTCTTTTAATTTATCTTGCGTAGAAACCAAACTATTTATGTCACATTGCTCAATTAAATTTTTATTATTAAATAATTGTTTTGAGAATGCATTGATTACATACTTATCCAACATATAAATCAACGTCTTAGCTTCTATTTCATGAGTTGTAATTACATCGTCAAGCCCTACTTCATATAAAGCTCCCAATTCTTCCTCATTTAGTATACCACAAAAAGATTTTATAGATTCTTCTGAAACCAACGAATTTAAAGAATCAAAGTAATGTACTAAATTCAACAATCCTCTTTGCTTAGCTTCTTCTCTCCAAGTATCAGTATAATTGTCTTTCCTGTACAATATTTTTTCGTGGTTAGTTATTATATCAGCTACTTCTATTTTTATGAATTCTTCTATGCTCTTTGATTGTGATTTGTATTTCTCATACACTCTCTTTATAGCATTAGCATACATAGTATTCAAAACAATATTTACATCACTAGCACTATTTGAAGAACCTAACATTCTAAATTCAAATTTATTTCCACTAAAAGCGAAAGGACTTGTTCTATTTCTATCTGTCATATTTGGTGGAATATAGTCAAATCTACTTATAGAAAATTCAGGATAATTTCTAACTATTGATTCATTATTCATCAAACATCTCAAAGTTTCTTCTATATCTTCTCCTAAATCTATAGATATTATAGATGGTGGAGCTTCGTCACCGCCTAGTCTATAATCATTAGAAGTTCTAGAAGATGCCATTCTCAATAGCGCTTGTGATTTATCTACAGCTTCTATTAGACAAGCAGTAAATATCAAAAATACCAAATCACTTCCCATATCTCCTTGTGGTGAAAATACATTTCTACCGTAATTTGTTACCAAAGAGTAATTATTGTGTTTTCCGGAACCATTAACCCCTTTGAAAGGTTTCTCATGTAACAAACATACCAATTTATGTTTTCTAGCTGTTGTCTTCAAAATTTCCATAACTAAATGGTTATCGTCTACAGCTATATTTGCATTTTCAAAAAGTATTGCTACTTCAAACTGATTTGGAGCAACTTCGTTATGCTCAGTCTTAGCATATATTCCAAGTCTTAGAAGTCTTTCATCTATATCTCTATAGAAAGCTTCTACTCTTTGAGGAATTGATCCAAAATAATGATCAGTTAATTCTTGAGATTTAGGCGCTTGTGCTCCAAGTAAAGTACGACCTGTATTGATAAGATCAATCCTATTTTTATATATATTTTCATCAATCAAGAAAAATTCTTGCTCTAATCCAATCTTTACTTTCATTCTATAGCAATGTTCATCTGATATCTCATTGTATAATTTAGTAGCATAATCAGATAAATAATCCATACTCTTCAACAAAGGCAATTTTTTATCCAAAGTAGTTCCATCATAAGATACAAATATAGATGGTATATACATTATATTATCCACTATAAAAGTATTTGATGTACAATCCCAATAAGTATATCCTCTAGCTTCAAATGTAGATCTTATAGATCCAGTAGGAAAAGATGATGCATCAGGTTCTCCTTTTATCAATTCTTTTGCAGAAAATCTATTTATAGGAGTATTATCATCATTTCTATCTAAAAACGAATCGTGTTTTTTGGCTGTCAAACCATTTAATGGTTGAAACCAATGACAAAAATGAGTTACACCACGTTCTATAGCCCATTTTTTCATAGCATGAGCTATTATTTCTGCTGTTTCTAAATCCAATAAATCTTCTTTTCTAACTGCATTTTTCCATTTTTGATAAACTGGAAACGGAAGAGAGTCTTTCATTTGCTTCTTATCAAAAGTATCAATCCCAAAAATCTTGTTTGTATCCATAGTTCCTCCATGTAGTAAAATAAAAAAAATTGGCAATCAAAGAAAGCCAATTTATGAAACAAAAAATAGTGTTTTTTTTATTATATTGAATTGAGGTTTTGTTGTCAAGTATTTTTTAATTGACAAGCAAAAAAGACTCTGGTAATAAACCAGAATCTTTTTTACCCGTATTATATAATTATAATGTGGAGAACATTTTCAATTTTTAATACTTATGATAATTAATATGCAGCTTCTAAATTTGCGTTATTGTCAACTACTAATCCTTCAGCTCTTTGCATTTCTTTTAGTAATATTTCATTTGCTCCGTTTACTTCTCTAACAGTTGCACGGCTATTTCTCAATACTCTTTCAGAATTTGCAATTACTCTATCTAATTCTCTAATTACCATATTGTCAACTTTTCCTTTTAATCTAAAATCACGTAATATTTTAGCAGCGTCAATATTTGTTTTTAGAGGATATCTTGCAGCATCGTTAGCTGTTCTTTCTTCTTCAGGGATAGATAGGTATGCTTGATCTACTGCATCATTTAATTTAGCTGTCATTTCTTTTACTTCGCCTACAGTTGCAGTTCTGTCAGCTTTTACATCGTCAGCTTTTCTGATTAATAAGTCAATTTTTGCAAGTTCAGCTGGATTTAATTTGTTACGGAATTCTCTATTTCTTAAATCTTTTGCTCTAGTTATAGCTCTTACTAATCTTTCAAGGTTGTAATGAGTTCTTACTGAATTTTCATCTTGTTTAGGAACTGCTCTAGCTTTTTCTAAAGCTGCTTTTAAGTCTTCAGAAGCTTTCTTTAAGTTATCAACACTTTCGAAAGGATCTGCAGCTTTTACTAATGCACGTGTTACTGAGAAACCAACGATTACATGTGCTTGTTGTTGACTATCTACTAATTCAGTAGCATCAGCTGTAATTACTTCTGCAACATCTGTTAGTAAATCTATTCTAGCTATAAGTTTAGTTCTTAATTGTGATAAATTATTGATTTGTTTACCAATTGTTTTATTTATTAGATCGAAAGCGTTCTTTAAGTCTTTTAACCATCCTAATTGACCATTAGTTAAGCTTCCAGAAATTTTATCTAGGCCATTGATTAAATCTCCTAAATGATTCAATTTTCCAGTTATATCACTTACGGCGCTTCTATCTTCGATTACAGAATACACACTTTGTGTTACCATAGGATCTTGTTGTCTGTCTGCGTATACTACAGGTAATGCAGTATTTGAAATTAATGTGAATGCTAATATAGCTGCTACTGTACTTTTAGTTTTCATAGACTTTATATTTTTCATAACTAACCTCCTATTTCAGTTCAATTCTGAATGTGTTTCGATTTCCAGTAATAAAGACAGTGTAACTCAAACTTCTTTTATCTGTTTTTCTTAGCGTTGTTTTTTAGTTTTTATTAGTTCTTTTTTAGTTACTTATCTTTATTACATCTTTAGTATACAACCTATTAAAACGTTTGTCAATATGTTTCGTAAATTTTTTTCAATCTTTTTATTCATGATATATTATAACAAAAGAAATAGAAAATAATCAGTGAGAACGTCTTTTTTATGTTAAATTTCATTGAATTTTATTATACAATCATGTTTGCTACAGCGGTCATTTTAGCTATTTTGAGACGTTTTTTCGTGCTTTCAACTAATTGAAAACAATATTTAATTTCTTATATATGTTTTTCTCATCCAATAAAAAATACGAGTTTTATTATTTTAAATATTAAATATTTCAATTTTCCATTGAGAAAACATTTTCAAATTGTTTTAAGTTTTATACCCTACAAATATAGTAGTATTTGACTCTAAAAATGAATTAATATTAATTTTAAAATCAAATCCTGAATTATTAATCGTTAAATTACAACGTTCTTTGAATTTTGTAATTAAAAAAGACAAAAATTATATATTAATTAATACACAATCTTTGTCTTTTAATGTAAGCTTAAATTTGAATTTTTATTGTTTTTTCTTGTTTCGTTTTATTATGAGTTGCATTTCGGAAGCATCTTTTGGATTGATAGGAATTATTTTATTAGTCGCATTAGAATTTTTCATAGTTAATTCTAAAAATTTATTATCTTTGGAGTATTTCCATTGTTTTATATCTTCATATTTAGCCAAAAATCCATTAAAGTAAATTCCTTTTTCTGTAAATGCTATTTTCTCAAATGTTAAATATATGAATATAACGCCCAATAGAACGTATATCAAAGGAAATACAGTCTTTTGTTGGTACAGATAAATCAATCCCAATACTACTATTGCATAAGAAGCTATCATCATTAGTATTCTTTTTCTCTGTTCAAATCTTTTGATAACTGTTCCGATATTTCTTTTAACTTTGTATACATTGTACATTTGCTTTAATCCAAAAAGCAATATCAATATATACATAATATTAATAACCTTTTGTGCAGTCATTGTGCCTCCTAATTATTTATGTCATCTTCTATTTTTTTATCTTGTTCTCTAATATCCACCAATTCTTGTGGTTCTTCTTCATGAACTTTTGATTTAGTGTATTTATCAAATAATTCTTCAAATTCTTTTTCTTCAATTGTCTCTTTTTCCAAAAGTTTATTAGCCAAAGCATGCAATAAGTCGATGTTGTTGCTCAATATATTCAATGCACTGCTGTACGCATTGTCAATCAATTCTCTCATTTCAGAATCAATTTCATATGCTATTTTATCAGAATACGCTTTGCTTTTTCCCAACTCTTGTCCCAAGAAAACTTCTGATTCATCTCCACCGTACATCATAGGTCCTAATCTTTTACTCATACCGTATTTAGTTACCATTGCATGTGCTATTTTTGTAGCTCTTTCGATATCGTTGCTAGCACCTGTTGATATATCGTCCAATACTATTTCTTCAGCAGCTCTTCCTCCCAATAAAGATATCAATTTATGTTGCATTTGCTTTTTAGTCATAAATTGCGCATCTTCTTTTGGTAGATACGCTGTAAATCCTCCAGCTCTTCCACGAGGAATTATAGTTATCATATGAACTTTGTCGCTGTCTTCTAAAAATCCAGATACTATCGCATGTCCCGATTCGTGATATGCAGTAAGCACTCTTTCTTTTTCGATTACTACATGTGATTTCTTTTCAGGTCCTGCTATTACTTTTATAGATGCTTCTTTGAATACATCATTGGAGATTTCAGTTTCATTTCTTCTTGCAGCTAATAATGCCGCTTCATTGCACAAGTTTTCCAAATCTGCAGGAGAAAATCCCGTAGTTGTCTTTGCTATATTTTCTAAATTTACATCGTCTTTTAATTTTTTGTTTTTAGTATGGATTTTTAATATTTCGGCTCTTTCTCTCACATCTGGAAGTCCAACGTAAATAGTTCTGTCAAATCTTCCAGGTCTCAATAATGCATTATCCAAAATATCCGGTCTATTAGTCGCACTCATGACTATTATGCCTTCATTTTTCCCAAATCCATCCATCTCTACCAAAAGTTGATTCAATGTTTGTTCTCTTTCATCGTGTCCACCGCCAAGTCCAGCTCCTCTTTTTCTTCCGACTGCATCTATTTCGTCGATGAAAATTATACATGGAGCATTTTTCTTAGCTTGTTCGAACAAATCACGTACTCTAGAAGCACCTACACCTACGAACATTTCTACAAAATCCGAACCAGATATGCTGAAAAACGGAACATTCGCTTCTCCTGCAACTGCTCTAGATAGATAAGTTTTTCCAGTTCCCGGAGGCCCTACTAATAGAACTCCTTTTGGTATTCTAGCTCCCAAATTAGTGTATTTACCAGGTTCTTTGAGAAAATCAACTATTTCCATAAGTTCTTCTTTTTCTTCTTTTAATCCTGCTACATCCTTGAATACTATCTTTTGTTTAGGATCTTTATTTAATTTTGCTTTTGATTTGCCAAAATTCATAGCTTTTGCATTTCCCGATCCTTGAGTTTGGTTCATAAACATAAGCCAAATTGCTCCAAGAACTATAACTATGACCAAAGTCGGCATTATTTCAACATACCAAGGTTTGCCTGGATCTTTTTCAGTTTTAAAAATCACCTTGTTATTTTCTACAGAACTTTTCAAATAGCTATTGTAAAAATTTTCCCACATTTCAGATGGTATATACATTTTAAATTGAGTATTTTTGCCATCTTTTAAAACGCCTGAAACGTCATTTCCTTTTGTTACAATCTCTTTTACATTATCTTTTTTCAAATTGACAATCATATCATTTACTGTAAAATACTTAGTATTCATGCCCGTATTTTGAGTCATGGTTACAAAAAAAGCTATCAATATGATTGGAATAAGATAAATTATTAAACTTTTAGTTGTCTTTTTCATTAAATCTCCTTTTCATAAAAAGATTTTTTTAGCACACAAATATCTTCTACATTTCTAAATTTTTGCGCATAATCCAATCCATATCCTACAATAAATTCATTTGGAACTTTAAATCCTACAAAATCCACTTTTACATAGCTAGTTCTCCTATCTTCTTTATCTAAAAGAGTAGCTATTTTAACTGATTTTGCATCTCTGTCTTGTAATATTTTTATCAAGTAATTTAAAGTTCTTCCACTGTCAACTATATCTTCAACTATTAAAATATTCTTTCCAGAAACATCTTCTTCCAAATCTTTCAATATTCTAACAGTTCCGCTAGATTCAGATGACTGTCCATAGCTAGATACTGACATAAAATCTATTCCTACGTTTTTGTCTATACTAAGTGCTAAATTACTCATAAACATAGCAGCACCTCTAAGTATTCCTACTACTACAAGTTCACCTTTATCTTTATATTCTTCTGTAATTTCTTTACCTAATTCTGCTATTCTTTTTTCAATTTCTGATCTAGGTATAAGAACTTTTTCAATCGCATCATTTAAATTGCTTTTCATTTGTCACCTCTATAACTAAAACTTTACTTGTATTTGAATTTACTTTATATAAATTAGATCTCTTTAATGATAGTATAGCAAATATTTCATCATTTGATGCCAAAATCGGGAAACTACTTCTATACATTTGAGGAATTTTTTTGTCTATAAAAATATCTTTAATCTTTTTATTAAATCCTTTTAATCTAATTTTATCCCCGTTTTTTCTACTTCTTATAATCAATTTTTCTTCTAAAATTCTTGAATCAAATATCATTTTACCATTTGAACTTTTTATATTCAAATCTGAAGTCAAATAGCTTTTTATTAAAAATCCTCCAAATTCAATATTTCCCAGTTCAAAAGGAATATCTTCTGTTTTATCATTTGCGATATTGTCTGTAATTATTACTTTATCATAACTTTTCAAAAAACTGTAGTCTCTAAAAATATACTTGCTTCCAGTTTTTGAATCAAATATTTTTATTATATCTTCAATGTACTTTGAAGTTATATCCTTATTAGTGTCATACAAATTTATTAGTAATTTTCTTATTAGATTGCGCTTTACTGACATTTTTTCTCGATTAAAAGAATTTACATCTATCCAATATTTTTTTCCATCGCTGTGAAATAATTTATCGTATTTTTCTTGGATTGCATCATCTAATATTTCTTTTGAGTCCTTTAGTATCGATATTGTACGATATATAGAATAGTTTATCGAACTATTGAAGTTTTCTTTTACATAGGGAATCATTTCCAATCTCAATTTATTTCTCAGAACGTCTGCGACAAAATTAGTCTCATCTGTTACAAAATCGATATTTTGTGAAGATAAATACTCCAAGATTTCATCTTTTGAGATATCCAACATAGGTCTTATTATATTATCATTTTTGTAGTGAATTCCCGTTAATCCATCTAATCCACTTCCCCTAAATAAATGCAAAAAAAACGTCTCCACTTGATCATCTAGGTGGTGAGCTATGGCTATTTTATTGAACCCTTTTTCTTTTAATATTTCTTGAAAAGATCTATACCTCAATATTCTTCCACTATCTTCTAAACTAAGCGAATTTTCTTTTGAGTATTTTAGCATGTCTACTTTTTTGCTGACAAATTCTATTTGCTTTTCATTTGAAATTCTTCTAGAAAAATCCTCATCTATATCAGCGCTTTCTCTATACAAATGATTTATATGACATGTCATTATGTCAAATTGCAATTCATCTTTCAATTGATATAATGCATTGAATAGAAAAGTGGAGTCTGCTCCACCTGATAATCCTATTAATATTTTGTCTTCCTTTTGTATTAAATTTTCTCTAATAATAGTCTGTTTTACTTTGTCTATCAAATTTATCATATTAAAAAAGCCGCATTTAAGCGGCAATCTCCTAATTGTACTTTCTTTTCTTTGAGAATTTTTTGTTTTCACGATGTCTGATAGAGTCTAATCTTTCATTACTGTCTTTCAAAAACTTTGATAGTATATCGTCAAAATTAGATTCTTTTGTAGTTTTATTGTAGCTTTCATCTGAATTTGTGTTTGAAGATACTTTTTTAGCACGGTCTCTTTTATATTCTTTTTTAGGAAGACATTCCTTTATAGAAAAACTCACCTTATTATCTTCAATATTCATTACCTTACAATTTACTTCATCATCAATTTTCAATACATCTTCAACTTTTTCTATGTAGTCATTAGAAATTTGCGAAATATGTACTAACCCTTTAGTACCATCCTCACATTCCAAAAATGCTCCAAATTTAGTAATTCCCGTTACTTTAGCTTTTACAATATCTCCAACTGATACCATACGAAATATCTTCCTCCTAATTATATATACTATAGATTAGTATATACCACCTAAAAATGAGTGTCAATAATCATTTATCGGTTTTATTTTTATCCAACGTAGGCGAAGGAGTATAATTTTGGTTATCTTTTGGTTTGCTTGTTTTGTCTTTAACTAGTATTTCATTTGGTTTTACCATTCCCAATCTTTCTCTTGCGTATTTTTCGATTAATTCAGGATCATCCAAGTTTTCAAAATCTTCTGTTAAAGTTTTAATTTCTTTATCTATTTTAGCCTTTCTAGAATACTGTTGAGTTTTGACATTATCTATATCTTGAATTTTCTTTTGTTGCTTCATCACTGTAAAACTCAAAGCTAAAACTATTGAAATCATTATCAAAGAAATACAAATTCGTATTTTATTCATATTTCTTTGATTGTCCAAATTTCTTCTTTTACTCATTTTAGTCTCCTATTGTTTCATACATTTTCTCTGCATCATCTTTTTTAGGATTTTCTATTATTTGAGCTACCTTCACTTTTAATGCAGATTGCGCAAATTGAATTTCTATTATGTCATCTGGTTTTACATTATCAGAAGGTTTTGCTATTTTGTCGTTTATCTTTACTCTTTCCGATTCACAAGCTGTCTTTGCCACAGTCCTTCTTTTAATTATTCTAGAATTTTTTAAAAATTTATCTAACCTCATCTATATTACCATTGCTACTTTCTTTTAATAATAAATCATAATCAGATTTTTCTTTTATCTTCATATCTATTATATCATCTTTTACCTTTAAAATTGCAGATATCATTTCTCCATTTTCATATAAACAATAAATATCTGCGTCGTCTAAATTTTCTTGGAAATTTTCTTTTCCTATGAAGAACAAAGCTTTTATAAATTCTTTTGATTTTCTTCTGATTTTGTATACTCCATTATACTTCGTTTCAAATTTTTCCAATACTAATTTGACATCTCTCAAATTATCTACTATGAAATCAGCTTTATCTTGTTTGAAATTGAATCTATCTTCTCTTCTAGCTATTACTTTGAGTCCAGCTCTTTTGGCTGATAATATTCCATAATCTGAGTCTTCTATGGCTATTGATTCTGATACTGAGACATTTAGAAGTTCACACGTTTTTATATAGATTTCGGGATCTGGTTTTGATTCTACGAAGTCTTCTCCACTTACTATAAGATCAAAATCATCTATTACGTCAAGTTCATTTAATACGCTTTTTATAGTTTTTTTGCTAGAAGATGAAGCTACTGCCAATTTGAAATTTTGCCTTTTTAGCTCCTTTAGTAATGGATAAAATCCATCCATTACCAAAGAAGTATAGCTAAATGTGTCTTGATCTACATAGCTGTACATAATTTCATAAATTTCTTCTGGACTTTTGTGAAATTTGTTAGTTAAAAATTCATCCGTTTTTTGTTGACTTAATCCAGCAAGAGAAAAAAGCTCATCATCTGATATATCTATATTATAATTTTCAAAAAGTTTTTTAAATAAATCGATATACAATCTTTCACTGTCAATTATTACTCCATCCATATCGAATATTACCGCTTTCATTTTTCACCTCTAGCTTAGTATAATTTTTATAAAATTTTTGCAGCTCCTCTGTAAACCAATCCGGCAATAGGATCTATCGTCAAAATTTCATTATTTTCTATGATTTCCATAGCTCCTTTGCAGCCAACTATTGTTGGAATATTTAGATGCAACCCAACTATTGCTGCTTGAGAAGTCAATCCTCCTTCTTCTACAATAATAGCAGATGCTTTTTGAACGTAAGGGACAAAATCTCTATCCAAACTGTACAATACCAATACGTCTCCATCTTCAAAATCGGATTTTATATCTTCTTCATATCTAGCAACTCTCGCCTTAGCTGTAACTGATTTTTTACCTATTCCAGTACCTTTTACTAAAATATCACCTATTGTGTGTACTTTCAATAAATTAGTAGTACCTGATACTCCAACTGGAATTCCAGCTGTTATTACTATTAAATCTCCTTCGTGAACTAATCCTTTTTTTATTCCAGCTGATATTGATCTGTCGATAACTTCATCTGTATTTTCACTTAATTGACTTAATACTGGATATACTCCCCAAATCAAAGATAGTTTTCTCATGACTCTTTTAGAAGTAGTAGCTGCTACTATTAAAGACATAGGTCTATATTTTGATACATTTCTAGCTGTAGATCCTGAAGCTGTCGAAACTATTATAGCATTTGCTCCTAATTGTTCACTAATGCTTCTAGTTGCGATACTTATTGCATTAGTTGTAGTCATCTCTATCCATTGTAATCTTTTATTGGATGATTCCTTGAATTCTTCAGAATTTTCTGTATTTATAGCTATATTATTCATCACTTTTACAGCATTTATAGGATAATTTCCAGCTGCTGTTTCTCCGGAAAGCATGACTGCATCACTTCCATCTAATATAGCATTTGCCACATCTGTAACTTCAGCTCTCGTAGGACGAGGATTTCTAATCATAGAATCTAGCATTTGAGTAGCTGTTATAACTGGTTTTCCTGCTAATGATGTCTTTTTAATTATCTCTTTTTGAACTATAGGCATAATTTCTGTTTGGATTTCTACTCCTAAATCTCCTCTTGCAACCATAATTCCATCAGAAGTATTAATTATTTCATCTAAATTATCTACACCTTCTTGAGATTCTATCTTAGAAATTATTTTGATGTCATTTCCTTCATTTTCTTCCAATATTTTTCTGATATCCAATACGTCTTGTGCTTTTCTGATAAATGATGCAGCTATATAATCTACTCCATTTTCTATTCCAAATTTTATATCAGACATGTCTTTTTCAGTTATTGCTGGAAGATTGATGTTTGTGTTTGGTACATTTACTCCTTTTTTGCTTTTCAATATTCCGTAATTGTTTACTTTGCATTTTACGTCTGTTCCGTCAATTTCTACGACTTCAAATTCTACCAATCCATCGTCCACCAAAATTTTTTTACCTACTTCAAGATCTTTTGGAAAATCTTTGTAAGTTACTGAGCAGATTTTTTGATTGCCAATGACATCTCTAGTTGTAAATGTAAATTCGTCTCCTATTGATAATTGAATTTGTTCTACTCCAAAATCTCCAAGTCTGATTTCAGGACCTTTTGTATCTAGCATTATAGCTATCGGCAAATCCAATTCTTCTCTAGCTTGTTTTATGTTGTTTATTCTTTTTAAATGTTCTTCGTGTGTTCCATGTGAAAAGTTCAATCTACAAACATTCATTCCACTTTCCATCAAAGCTTTTAAAGTTTCGACCGAATCAGATGCCGGTCCTATAGTACAAACTATTTTTGTTTTTTTTAGCATAAATTCTCCTAACTATATAGATATTTCTTTTGACATATTGTACAAATCTTCTCTAAATTTTCTCTTTGTATTTACAGCTTCTTGAATTGATACTGTAACTATTTTATTGTCTTTCATTGCAATCGCCAAATCAGTTTTGTCTTCCATTATCAATTTAACTGCTAAATTTCCCATTTGTGTAGCCATCAATCTATCAAATGTACAAGGAGTTCCTCCTCTTTGAACGTGACCTAAAATAGTTACTTTCGTCTCTACTCCTGTCTTTTCTTGTATCATTTTTTTGATTTCGTAAGCTCCACCCACTCCTTCTGCTAACATAATCAAGTGGTGAAGTTTTCCTCTTTTTCTTCCTCTTTCGATTTTTTCTGTGACTTCATCTATATTAAAATCAACTTCTGGAACTAATATAGACTCTGCACCTGAAGCCAATCCAGAGTACAATGCAATATCTCCACAATTTCTTCCCATTACTTCAATTATATTTGCTCTACCGTGGCTTGATGAAGTATCTCTCAATTTTGATATAGCTTCACTCACTGTCTCAACTGCTGTGAAAAATCCAATAGTATAATCGGTATATCCCATATCGTTATCTATTGTGCAAGGTATTCCTATAGTGGATATACCTATTTTACTCAATGCACTTGCACCTTTGAATGATCCGTCTCCACCTAATACTACAAGTCCATCTATACCAAAATCTTTTAAAATTTGGGCTCCCTTTTTTTGTCCTTCTTCTGTTTGAAATTCCAAGCATCTTGCAGAACCTAATATAGTTCCTCCTCTGTGAATTATATCGGCAACAGAAGATACGTTCATTTCATAGATGTTTCCATTCATCAATCCATCGTATCCAAATCTTATTCCCATTACTCTAATTCCATTGTATATACAAGTTCTAGCAATCGATCTGATGCAAGCATTCATTCCCGGTGCATCCCCACCACTCGTTAAAATTCCTATTGTCTTCATAATTACTCCTACTTTAAAATAACATTTTCTTTTCCCAGTATTTCTATTAATTGTTCTATAGTATCATCTTCATTAGATATACAAAATTCATCATTTAGCAAATAATTTTGTCTTTTAGATTCAAAGTATATATTTGATTTTATAGAACCTTTACTATTATATAAAATAGGTTTTATCCTATCTATAATATAACTAGGCATATCCTCTTTTATCCTCAAATACAATTTCTGCGATTGTTCTTCGACTTCATCTGAATCAATTATTTTTACATTGTCTACTATTAACTTCGCATCTTCACCTTCTATTATACTCAATCTTCCACTTACTAAAAGCACATTATCTTCTTTTATTAAATCCGAAAACTCTTCGTATTTTTGTGGGAAAACTATAAGTTCAATAATCCCATATAAATCTTCAAATTTAACAAATTCCATTATTTTTTGATTTTTGGTGAATTTCTTGTTGATAGACTCGACTATTCCAACTACTTTTACTCTTTTGTTGTCGAAATTTTCTTCGTTGTACGCTTCGTCCGATAAATCTCCAGTAGAGAATGTAGAATATTTTTTGATTATATTTGAATAAGATCTTAAAGGATGATCTGATAAATATATACCCAAAACTTCTTTTTCCATTCTCAAAAGCTCTCTTTTTTCAAACTCATCTCTTCTAATTAGGTCATTCTTTTTATTTCCATCTTCTTCTCTATTATCTAAAATATCAAAAAAGCTAGCTTGACCAGGCACGTTGTTTTTGAGTCCCGATTGAACTGAATCTATTATCGATTGATATTGAAACATCAATGTGGCTCTAGTTTCTCCCAATGAATTAAATGCTCCTGCCTTTATCAAAGATTCTATCGACCTTTTATTGATAGCTGATTTATCTCTCTCGTAAATTCGTTCTACAAAATCTCTAAAGTTTTTGAATTTTCCATCTTCATTTCTAGAAATTATAATCTGTTCTATCAAATTACTTCCTACATTTTTGATAGCTTTCAATCCATATATGATTGAGTTTTCCTTAACATCAAATTTATCCAAGCTATAATTTATATCTGGTTGTAATATTTTAATTCCAAGTCTTCTCGCTTCTTCAATATAAAGTGAAATTTGAGAAGTATTCCCCATGACAGAAGATATCAATGCAGCTAAAAATTCTACAGGATAGTAATATTTGAGCCATGCAGTTCTCATGGCAACCAATGAATAAGCTGCAGAGTGTGATTTATTGAATGCGTATTTGGCAAAATCTATCATCAAATCGTAAATCTGATTTGCTACGTCTTCGCTAACACCCCTTCTCAATGCGCCCTCTATCAATATATTTCCATTTTCATCTGTCTTTCCAAAAATGAATTGTTCTCTTCCATCTTCCATGACTTTCATTTTTTTCTTGCTCATCGCACGTCTTAGATTGTCGGCTTCACCCAAACTAAACCCCGCGACTTTTTGTACGATTTGCATTACTTGTTCTTGATATACTATGGTTCCGTAAGTTGGTTTCAAAATATCTTCCAACATAGGTGACAAGTATTTTACATCTTGTTCATGGTGTTTGTTATGGATATAAGTTGGAATTTCACTCATTGGACCAGGTCTAAATAGCGCATTTGCAGCTATCAAATCGTCGAATTTTGTAGGTTTTAATTCCTTTAAAAAATTTCTCATTCCTTGAGATTCAAATTGGAATATTCCCAAAGTATTCGCAACTGTGAACATAGATAAAACCTTTGGATCATTTTCATCCATATCATCGTAAGATATTTCTATTTTCTTGTTCTTTTTTATCAATTTAATAGCATCGCTAATTACAGTTAATGTCCTAAGTCCTAGAAAATCCATCTTCAACAATCCCAATTCTTCTAATTCAGTCATGTTGAATTGAGTTATCACAACGTCTTTATTGATAGCAAGTGGGACGTATTCCATTATCGGAAGTTTTGATATAACTACTCCAGCTGCATGAGTAGATGTGTGTCTTGGCATTCCTTCTACTCTTCTAGCTACATCCACCAAAGTTTTTACATCTTTATTTGACTCGTATGCTTTTTTAAATTCCGGCGAAATATCTAGAGCTTTTTCTATAGTTATATTCAACAAATTTGGAACTTTTTTTGCAGTATCATCCACTGTTTTAAAATCCAAGTCCAAAACTCTACCTACATCTCTAATTGCATTTCTAGCTGCCATAGTACCAAAAGTAGCTATTTGAGCTACTTTATCTTCGCCGTATTTTTTCACTACGTAATTTATGACTTCTTCTCTTCTTTCGTAGCAAAAATCTATATCGATATCAGGCATAGATACACGTTCTGGATTTAAAAATCTTTCAAAAAGCAAATCATAATCCAATGGATTTATGTCTGTTATTTCCAGACAATAACTTATTATACTTCCCGCTGCAGATCCTCTTCCCGGCCCAACTGGTATTCCTTGAGATTTCGAAAATCTAATGAAATCCCACACTATTAGAAAATAATCTACATATCCCATCTTCTCTATTACAGAAAGTTCGTATTCACATCTTTGCTTTGCCTTTTCATATCGACTATCGTCTTTGAATCTTTTTTCAAGTCCATCGTAGACTAATTTAGTCAAATAAGTAGTATTGGTATATCCATGTGGAATTGCAAAATAAGGCAAATGAAGATTACCAAATTCAAGCTCTACATTGCACATATCTGCAATTTTCTTGGTATTTTCGATAGCTTCAGGATACTTACTGAATATATCTTGCATTTGTTCTTCGCTTCTCAAGAAAAATTCTCCAGGGATATAATTCATCTTGGTCTCATCTTTGATAGTCGTACCTGTCTGTAGATGAATTAAAATATTGTGAATCTTATAATCGTTTTTTTCTATATAATGTACATCATTTGTACAAACCAATCCTAAATCCAATTCTTTTGCAATTTTAGGAATGTTCTCCATTACAATTTGATCTTCTCTAGATGAATGGTTTTGAAGTTCAAGATAAAAATTCTCTTTCCCGAAAATATCTTTCAACTCTTTTGCTACATCTCTTGCTTTATCGTATCCATATCTTATAAGTGATTCTTGAACTTCTCCTTTTAAACAGGCAGATAATGCTATTATACCTTCTGAATATTTTCTCAAAGTATCCTTGTCTACTCTTGGTTTGTAATAAAATCCTTCTACATATCCAAGTGATACAATCTTCATCAAATTAGCATATCCCTTTTGATTTTTAGCCAATAAAACAAGATGATTGTAAAATCTGTTTTCTGGATTTTTTATTTTATGGTCTTTATTTGTAGTGTATATCTCGCATCCAATAATAGGTTTAATATTTCTTTTTTTGCATTCTTTGTAGAATTTTACCGTGCCAAACATACTTCCGTGGTCAGTTATAGCTATAGCTTTCATATTCAATTCGCTAACTTTATCTAAAAGCTTTTCTATAGGGCAAAACCCATCTAATAAACTGTATTCTGTATGCACATGTAAATGAGTAAATGTATCTATCATATATAACCCCTCTAGCTTTATTTTATAATAATATGTAAAAATTTAAAAGAAAATTGCTGACAATTATAAATCATCAGCAATTTTTTTCAATTTATTCAGCCTATAACTAACTCCGGATTTTGAAAGTTTGGGTTGCATCATTTCTCCCAATTCTTTCAATGAAACATCTGGATTTTCAATTCTGGCATAGGCTAATTCCAGCAATGATTTATCCAATGATTCTAATCCTATCGTATTTTCAATTTTCTCGATTATCATTCTTTGCTTCAAAGAAGCATCGATTGTTTTATTCAAATTAGCTGTTTCAAAATTTACTCTTCTGTTGACGTTGTTTTTTATATCCTTTAGTGCTCTTATATCCTCAAACTTAAATAAACTGCTTACAGTCCCTATCATGCTCAAAAAGTCAGATATCATTTCAGCTTCTTTAATATACAATACATAATTTTCATTTCTCTCAAATATAGATGATTTTATATTTAATGACTGAAGTATATCCTTGGTTTGGTTACATACGTATTCTTGCTTGAAAATAATCTCAAGGTGATACATATTAAGTGGATCATAACAAAACCCAGTTCCCAGAAAAGCCCCTTGTAAAAAGCTAATCTTTTTTTCTTTTGTGTTTATGATTTCATCTTCTATTTTTTGATTAAAATCAAAAGGACTCATGCTAGTATGAGTATCTCTACAAAAATCCTCTGATATTTCTTCGTCTATTATAACCTCATATATATTTTTCTTTCTCAGATTATTATTGTGTCTAACTTTGATGTCGCATTCATGATTGTATAGTTTTTTTATATTTGAAAATATAAGCCTTGCTATAGGATTGCTCTCTGTTTTTAGAGTGATTTTCACGCCTGACGAATTGTAATTTAACGTTCCTATGGTTTTTGTAAAAGCAGATAGCCTCGATATAAGCTCTACATCTTCCATACTTCTTATAAGTTCGCCTTTTATGTCAGATGAAAAACTCATATCTTTTTACCTTTATCTATAAAAGATTTTGCCGTTTTGATCATATTCTTTTCTGCACTATGACGCACATACCTTATCGCCCTCTCAGGGTTCATGAACTCCCCTTCTGCAAAACCTTCTTCTCTTTGTGGGATAATATTAGTATCTTTTGTAGTCATATAAAAATAATGAACTGTTTTCAAAACCTTAGTTCCATCGAGATGTCTGTATTTATGTTTTACATAACCTATATATTTTACAATATCAGCTCGAAGACCTGATTCTTCAAAAACTTCTCTAATTGCTGTCTGTTCTAAACTTTCTCCTTTCTCTACCCTTCCTTTAGGAAGAACCCATTCACCACGGAACTTTTTAAGTACAGCAACATTACCATTGTTCAGCACAACCCCACCTGCACTTATTTCTTCCATAAATCCTCCTATAAATTTAAAAATCTACTACTATTATAAACTGAATTGAAAATATTTAAAAGTACAACGCAAAACCAATCCCAAAACATTAAAATATTTCGATAATATAATATACTTTAACTACTATATATGATACAATAGTAAAAGAAGGTGAGTTATGAAAAAGAAGAATAAATTTGAAGAATATATCGAAAATGCAATAAACTCTAATGATTTCTCAAAAGTTGGAGAAATAGTCGAAAAATCCATAGATATAGCTCTTGATTTATCCAAGAGTGGATTTGACATGGTGATGAACGGATTCAAATCAAATAAAAATGTCGAAAAAAAATATATAGCTAACAAAGATCCTCAATTAGTCTATCAAAAAAAGATCAATCCAAAAAGCTATTTTGTACTTAGAAATATATTTCTCGCCTTTTCAGGCATAACGATTTTGGGAACTATAATGTCATTTTCATCAGAATTCGTAAACGGTATTTTGTTTGGATTAGGTTTACTTATTCCAGCATATTTTTTAAATAAAGAAGGTCATAAACTTCAGAGATTTTTGAGATACAAAATTGAAATTGCAGATAATAGAATAATAAGCGTACAGGATTTTGCTTCAGCTGTCAATTTACCTATAGAGCAATGCAGTAAAGAGCTAATTTATTTCATAAATAAAAGGTACTTCCCTCAAGCTCGTATAGTGGAAAATGGAAATTTGTTTTTATTGGATAAAAGTAGTTACGAAGCTTACAAAGCACACTGCCTAAATGTAAATGAAACAAAAGAAAGCGAAAATACAAAAGAATTGGATCAAAGTAGAGATATCACTGAATACATTACTACAACTGAAAATTTAATCACATCCATAAAAGATGAAGATTTCAAATCAGATGTCATAAAATTAAAAGATCTATTGGTATCTATCAACAATCAAATTCAAGAAGATCCTTCAGATGTAAATGGATTGAACAAATTCGTAGATTATTATACGCCAACAGCTATAAAATTAGTGAAAAATTATATTAAATTTCAAGATGAGAAAAATGATATCGAAAACGTAGAAAAATCCAAATACAACATCAAAATTGCCATTACTAATATCAACAAGGCATTTTCAAAATTGTTGAGCGAATTGTACAGCGATGACATATTAAATATAAATTCTGAAATAGAAGTTATGAATACATTACTATCACAAGATGGATTGATGGAAAAAAATACTATGTTTAAGAAAGGTGAAGAATAATGGACGATAACCAAATAAAATTAACTTTAGACTCTCAGGAAGATGATTTTCAACAATTGAATGAAGAACCCATATACTATCCTGAATTGGATTCAAAAGTTAAATTATCACCAGAAGAACAAAAAACAGTAGATGAATTTGTAAAGCAAATAGATTTAACAAATTCAAATATAATAATTCAATACGGTGTAGGTGCACAAAAAAAGATAGCAAATTTCTCCGAAAAGACATTAAATTCAGTAAAGACGAAAGATTTAGGAGAAGTAGGAAACCTATTATCTTCTGTAGTCACAGAGCTTAAATCATTTGATGAGACAGAAGACAATGGAATATTTGGCTTTTTCAAAAAAGGTGCCAATAAAATAACTGCTTTGAGAGCTAATTACGAAAAGGCAGAAAAAAACGTAGATGAAATTTCAAAAATACTTGAAAATCATCAAATAACATTGATGAAAGACATTGCATTGATGGATCAAATGTACAAGCTAAACGAGCAATATTTCAAAGAATTATCCATGTATATATTAGCAGGTCAAAAGAAATTACAAGAAGTAAGAAATGTAGAAATTCCAAAATTATTGAAAGAAGCTGAAGAGTCACCTGACTCCATTTCAGCACAAAAAGCAAATGACATGAGAGATTTAGCCAACAGATTCGAGAAAAAATTGCACGATTTAGAATTGACTAGAATGGTAAGTCTTCAAATGGCCCCTCAAATAAGAATGGTACAATCTTCGAATTCAGTAATGGTAGAAAAAATCCAATCTACTATAGTCAATACAATTCCTATCTGGAAAAACCAAATGGTTTTATCTCTAGGCGTATATCACACTAGCCAAGCTGCAGAAGCTCAAAAGAAGGTAACTGATTTGACGAATGAACTTCTCAGAAAAAATGCCGATACATTAAAAATGAGTACAATTGAAACTGCAAAAGCGACAGAACGTGGAATTGTCGATGTAGAAACTATAAGACATACCAACGAGCAATTGATTAGCGCACTAGATGAAGTTAGAAACATTCAAATTGAAGGTCACGAAAACAGAGTCAAAGCTAAGCAAGAATTGATGGCTATGGAAAAAGAATTAAAAGATAGATTATTGAACAACAAAAACTAATTACAGTGAAAGAGCTACCTATGGTTGCTCTTTTTTTTTGTAAATATTTGCATATAATTGCATATTATAATAAAATATATTAAAGCATTAATGGAGGATTTATGAAAGAAAAAGTTTTTCACTCTAGGGGAATATATAAATTATTGTATATACTGGCATTTTCTCTTATGCTAATATCGTTTTTATTTAATACCCCTCAAGAAATTTTAGACGGACTTATAGTAATAATTAAAAGTCCGTGTACATTAATCACCGATTATATGTACTTGGCAAATGTAGGCGCAGCTTTCTTCAATGCTGGAATAATTTGTCTTATGTCCATTATTTTATCGCAAAAATGTGGTGTTGTAATATCAGGCCCTGGGGTTGCTGCGATTTTTACTATGACGGGATTTGCTTTCTTTGGAAAAAATATTTTCAATACAATTCCAATAACTCTTGGTGTTTTGATATATTCCAAATTAGAAAACACTTCCAAGGCCTCTGTAATATTGCCTGCGCTTTTTGGTAGTGCTTTGGGACCTTTGATAAGTGAGATAGCTTTTGATTCACAACTATCACTAGTACACTCGATAATTCTAAGTTATGTGATTGGAATTTCAATTGGAATAATAATAGTTCCACTATCAGGTGCTTTTCTTAGATTCCATCAAGGCTATAATTTGTACAACATAGGATTCACTACTGGAATTGTTGGAATGCTTTATGTTGGAGTTTTGAGAATGTTCAATATAGATATAAAAACCGTTAGCATTATATATCCTGTCAGAAACATCAAACTGATTTTGTTATTGTACACTTTTTTCATAATATTATTTTTATATGGATTCATCAAAAATAATTTATCCTTCCACGGATACGAAAATATAATGTACAATTCAGGTAGATTGGCTACAGATTTTATAGCATTAGATGGATTATATCAAACTATAATCAATATGGGCATTATGGGGCTCATAGCTACTAGTTATGTAATTTTGATAGGTGGAAATATAAGCGGTCCTATAATCGGCGGAATTTTTACTGTAGCAGGATTTTCAGCTTTTGGTAAACACCCTAAAAATACTATACCTATTTTAATTGGTGTTTTTATAGCTTCTATTTTAAATACGTCAAATCCAGTATCTACTTCTAATCTACTAGCTGCATTATTTGGAACTACACTCGCCCCTATCGCAGGTGAATTCGGATTAGTTCGTGGAGTATTGGCAGGTTTTCTACACATGGCTATGGTATCTAATATAGGAGTCGTTCATGGAGGAGTAAATTTATACAACAATGGATTTTCTGGAGGATTTATAGCTGGAATATTGGTCCCTGTGTATAGGGAAATGGATAATTTTATAACTAGATTGAGGTTAAAAAACAATGATTAATAGCGAAGAAAAAAAAGCAAAATTGATAGTATCTGAAATTTTGAGTTATTTTTTCATGTATGATACTAAAGATATTAGAGTAGAAGCAAATTTCAAAGATGATATGTTGATAATAATAGCAGAAGGAATTCCAAATAAAAACCCAAAACATTTAGATGATATGAGAAGATTAATTAATGTAAGTAGATCTCCTCAAATAGAAGATTATTACGAAGACTTACTCGGATGGGAATCCGATTACAATGATATAAATCTTCTTGGCTCAATGGTGGATTCGGGAATAATTTCTTATGACGGAAAAATATTGAGTTTTTATGTAGAACGTCATTTTTCATAATAAAACTGACCTATTAGTGATAAAATTTTTAGTCTCACTATTATAGGTCAGTTTTGTTTTGTAAATATTAAATTGCTATATCATTTTTCAAATAAGGTATACCATCTGCTGATGGAGCTTTTGTCTTTCCATTGAATAATATCAAAACAACAAGAGTTGCAACATATGGAATCATAGATATCAATTCACTTGTTACTTGAAGACTACTTCCTCCCAATACAACTGATATTGATTGTGCAAATCCAAAGAAAAGTGCTGCGAACATTACTCCATGAGGAGTCCATTTACCAAATATAACTGTAACCAAAGCGATAAATCCTTGTCCAGCTATAAGTGCAGGGAAGAATGAAGATACTAAAGATATTGACATAGTAGCTCCTCCCAATCCTGCCATAAATCCTGAGAATAAAACTGCCAAATATCTAACTTTGAATACATTTATGTTCAAAGTTTCTGCAGCTTTTGGATGTTCTCCTACTGCTATCAATCTCATTCCCCATTTAGTTCTATACATGAATATATATATTAGTAATACTATTATAAATACCAAATAAACAGTCACTGGCAATGAGAACATATTAGCTAGGACTTTGTTGTTTATTCCTTTGAACAATATTGGTATCTTATATTGTGGTTCTATAGATTTAGTTTGAGTAGCTCCATCAAAAAATATTCTCGATAAAAATAGCGCTACACCTGGTCCTAAATAGTTGATTGCGATAGCTGAGATAGTTTGATCTCCTGCAAATGTTATAGATACTATAGCGTGGATTAAAGAAAATACCATACCGCTAAGTCCACCACACAAAAATGCTAACCAAGGATTTTGTGTATAATAACCAACAGTAGCTGCTATCAATGCACCTATAGTCATCATTCCTTCTAGTCCGATGTTTGTTACTCCGGATTTTTCTGAAACCATTCCACCTAATCCAGCATATAAAATAGGAGTTGCATTAATTAATGTATTACCTATTACTAATCCTAAAAGTACTAAGTTCATTATTTTCCTCCCTTTTTCTTGAATTTTGATTTTATAATTCTAAACATCAATGGAATAGCTGTAAATAAAATTATAGTTCCCATAATTATATTTATCATTTCTGTTGGAGCGTGCAATACTCTTTGTACGTTAGCTCCACTGTATTTTAATCCACCGAAGAATAATCCAGTCACAATACAGCCTATTGGATTGTTGTTCGCCAATAAACTTACTGCAAGTCCATCAAATCCAAAATTTTCCATACTAGATAAAGCTGAAATAGTATATCTATATCCCAATACTTGAGTGATTCCACCTAATGCACAAACGGCTCCACTAATTGCCATGGATAATGTCAATTTTTTATTTACATCTATACCACCGTACATAGCTGCATCTTGATTGAATCCTACTGCTTTTAATTCATATCCTAAATTAGTCTTTTTCAATATATACCATAAAACTATGGCTGTTATTATTGCCAATATTATTCCAAAATGAATTGGCGCTTTGAATAAATTATCTATAGTTTTTGGAAGTCCTTTTGCGTTTTGTAATAAAGTTATTTTTGCAGTTTCTTGAACTTCATGAGTACTCATAGAATTTGGCGCTTTGAACTTGGAATAATTTGCCACCATGTTATTCAAATAAAATGCTATCCAGTTTAACATTATAGTTGAAATTACTTCGTGAATTCCAAATTTTGCTTTCAAGAATCCTGCAATCGCACCGTACAATGCCCCTGCTATTATTCCTATAATAAGTATTACTATGACGTGAATAACAGGTGGTAAATGAAGAGTGTATCCAACTATGAAAGCCACCATAGTTCCGACAATGTATTGACCTTCTGCTCCAATGTTGAATAATCCTGTCTTGAATGCAAATGCTACTCCAAGACCTGTGAATATAATAGGTATAGCGTTTACTATAGTCCATCCTATATTTTTAGGTCTTTTGAAAACTCCTTCTAGCATAAGTTTATATGCTTCAAGAGGGTTGTATCCTGCTAAGCTCAAAGCTATAGCTCCTATTAAAAGACCAATTACGATAGATAGTAGCATGAATAATAATTTGCTGTATTTTTTAGTTAATGGTATTTTATTTTCTTTACTTTTCATCTACAACACCTCCTGCCATCAATCTACCTAATTCCATTTCATTCGTATCTTTAGCTAATTTCTCGCCTACAATTTTTCCATCGAATATTACTGCTATTCTATCTGATAAGTCTAGAACTTCATCTAATTCAAACGACACTAATAATACCGCTTTGTTTTTATTTCTCTGTTCTACAATGTATTTATGAATAAATTCTATAGCACCTACATCCAATCCTCTCGTAGGTTGGGCGGCAATCAAAAGCTCTGGATTATTTGATATTTCTCTGGCTATTATTACCTTTTGTTGGTTACCACCTGACAAATTTCTAGTTTTTTGATTGTAATCATTAGGTCTTATATCAAATTTTTCAATCAATTCTTTCGCATTTTCATTGATAGCATTGAAGTTAAGTTTCATTCCATTGCTAAAAGGTTTTTTCCTAACATTTTCCAATATTAAATTGTCTGCAATAGAATAATCTAATACCAATCCGTGTTTTTGTCTATCTTCTGGTATAGTATTCATTCCCAAATCTATTATTTCCCTTGGAGTATGATTTGTGATGTCATTGCCTTTCAATGTAACTTTTCCAGATTCTATTTTTCTAAGTCCAGTGATTGCTTCTATTAATTCAGATTGACCGTTTCCATCTACCCCTGCAATTCCTAGAATTTCTCCTTGTCTTACTTCTAGATTCAATCCTTTCAATATGCCTATATCTCTAGAATCTTTCACTACCAAATCTTTTACATCTAGAACTACATCTCCTGGAGCTTTGTCTTCTTTTTCTACTGTAAATCTTACGTCACGACCTACCATCTTTTCAGCCAATATGTTTTCATCTATTTCTTTGACATTTAATTTATCGATGAATTTTCCTCTTCTAATTACTGTACAGTAATCTGCCATGGCTTTTATTTCCGATAATTTGTGAGTAATTATAATGATTGATTTTCCTAAATCCGTTAGATTTTTTACTATTTTTATAAAATCTTCTATTTCTTGAGGTGTCAACACTGCAGTAGGTTCGTCAAATATCAATATATCTGCTCCTCTGTATAAGCATTTTAAGATTTCTACTCTCTGTTGCATACCTACTGATATATCACATACTTTAGCCTCTGGATCTATCATCAATCCATATTTATCAGATAAAGTCTTTACTTCTTGTATAGATTTTTTATCATCTACAAATCCAGCTTTAGATGTGATTTCTTTTCCTAAAACAATATTTTGGTACACTGTGAATGGTTCTATAAGCATGAAGTGTTGATGCACCATTCCTATACCATTTGTAATCGCCAATTTAGGCGTCATTTGATCAAAAGTTTTTCCTTTTACTGTAATACTTCCACTTGTAGGCTCGTATAATCCGTATAATATATTCATTAGGGTTGTCTTTCCTGCCCCGTTTTCGCCTAATAAAGCATGTACTTCTCCTTCATGCAAAGTGAAATTAACATTATCAAGTACTTTATTGCTGCCAAAAGATTTTGAAATATTCTTCAAATCTACAACAATATTTTTTTCATCATTCATATTTTTTCCTTTCAGTTACAAAAACAGGGATTTTTCAATCCCTGCTTTCATTATTTATCAAATCCAAAATCTTTAAATTCTTTTTCGTTTTGTGGAACTTTTATTTTTCCGTCTTTGATATCTTTCTTTAATGTTTCTACTGTATCTTTAACTTCTTTTGATACTAAATCATTTTTTGCATAAGCAATATCAACAGCATCTCCATCTTTCAAAGAATAAGTTATAGTTTTTCCACCTTCAAATTTACCTTCTTTAAGATCCTTTGAAATCTTTTGAACAGCTATGTTTACGCCTTTAACTGTAGAAACCAACATATTTTTTGGTGCATCTTCTGATTGATCTCTATCTACACCGATTACATATTTATTATTTTCTATAGCAGCTTGTATAACACCGTATCCTGTTCCACCAGCTGCATGGAATATTACGTCTACACCTTTTTGATACATCAAGTTTGCAATTGATTTACCTTTATCTGGTGATGCGTAACTATCCGCATATTGTACTTGAATTTCAATGTCTTGTTTCTTTTGTCTAGATGCTTCTTTTACACCAGCTCTGTAACCAAATTCAAATCTATCGATTACATCGCTCTTAACTCCACCTACGAAACCTACTTTATTAGTCTTGCTAGTCATACCAGCAATATAACCAACTAAGAAAGAGTTTTCGTTATCAGCAAACAAAACGCCAACTAAGTTTGGTGTATTATTTACATTTGCGTTATCAATGATAGCGTATTTTTGATCTTTGTTTTGTTTTGCTGCTTGTTCAGTTGATTTGTATAAAGCATATCCAATAGTAAATATTGCATCGCTTTCATCATCTAAAGCTGTTTCCAAGTTTGGTGCATAATCAGCTTCTTTGTGTGATTCGATATATCTATAAGTTAACCATCCTTCTTTCTTAGCATTTTCAAAACCTTCATATGCTGATTGGTTAAAAGATTTATCGTTGATTCCACCTTGATCTGTAACCATAGTTACATTTACTTTATCTTTTTTCTCAGATCCTTCTGTAGATTTTCCTGAATCTGATGAGTTTTTAGATGCTCCACCACAAGCAGTAGCAAAAACCATGCTTAAACAAAGAAATAAAGCAATTATTTTTTTGTACGTTTTTGACATAATGTCCTCCTTAAATTTTAAATGATAACATTTGCTTATAGTGCGTGGATTATCTAATATTTGCAAACAAATTTTATAGGTAAATTCACTATAAGCGCACATACCAAATTACTATAGATATTATTCTATAATCTAATATTAGCAATTATTTGCGATAATGTCAAACAAAAATGCAATTTTAATAAAGATATTTTTGATATAATAAATTATAGAGTTTTCTCATTCAAATTTTCTAAAAAGGAGACAATATGAAACGTTTGATTTTATGCGGATGTGGACATGGTCATATTCACATATTAAAAAATTCACGCAAATTTCTTAAAAATATAGAAATAATAGTTATTACAGATAACAAATATCAATATTATTCTGGGATGTATACAGGATTTTTAGATGGTATATATCGCCATGATGAAATATGCTTTGATGTCGAAAAAATTTGCCATGAAAACAATACCAAATTCATATTAGATAAAGTAGTTTCCATAGACAGTAAAAATAATGTCGTGATATCAAAAAATCACAAATTAGAATACGATTATCTAAGTGTAAATCTAGGTGCAAGTCAAAATACCATATCTTTTGACAAAAGTGTTATAAATTCGAAGCCGATAAATAACATTATAGATTTAAAAGATAGAATTTCTATTGAAGACAATAGTATTGTAATTTTAGGAGCAGGTGCTAGTGGTTTAGAATTAGCTTTTGCATTAAAAAATATATACCCCGATAAAACAATATCCATAATTACAAAAGGTCATATTCAAATGGAAGGATTCAATAAATCTTCCAACAAAAAGGTAAAATCATTATTACATTCAAAAGGTATCAAACTATATGAAAATCAGAAAATAAATGATGTAAATGATATACAAATCCCCTACGACAAATTAATAATGTGTATAGGTTCAAAAGGAGTTGACGTAGATTTTGGAAATTTACCTGTAACTGATAAAAATTTTTTGTTATCAGATGAGTTTTTGAGAGTATCCGAGAATATTTTTGCAGTTGGAGATTGTGTTAGTTTTAGAAAATATCCAAATCTTCCCAAAGCAGGAGTATACGCTATAAGGCAATCTTCTATTTTGTTTAAAAATATAGTTCGTACATTAAAATCAGAAGATCTCATAGAATATGTTCCAGATTCAAACCCACTTCAAATTTTATACTGTTCAAATGAAAAAGCACTATTAAATTATAAAAATCTTAGTCTATACTCTCACTTTTCATTTTTGATAAAAAAATACATTGATAGAAAATACATGACAAAATAAAAATAAGTTATTCTATGAGTTAATCTCACTCACAGAATAACTTATTTTTTAATCTATAGCTTTTCTTTCTTTTTCTTCTTGTTCTAGTGTTTTTTCAGGAATAATTATATTCAAGAAAAATACGATCAATGTAGATACAACAACAGGTGATGCTGTGAATACCATTTTGAACCATTCAGGAAAATATCTTACTGCATTAGGGCTTACTTGTGTAATTCCCATTCCCAATGCAACTCCAAGTCCAACTATAGTAGTATTTCTTACGCTCATTTCACTTGATGTTATAAGTTTCATTCCGCTCATTGCTATTTGTGCAAATACAGAAATAGTAGCTCCTCCAATTACTGCTTGAGGAACAGACAACATCAATGCTCCAAACTTAGGAATTAATCCACAGACAAATATCATACCTGCAGTTATCATCAAAACTCTTCTCGCTACAACTTTTGTCATAGATACTATACCTACGTTTTGAGAATATGTTGCTGTAGGAAGCGCTCCAATAAAAGAACCGATAATACTAGCTATACCATTGGCTTTGATTCCTCCTGATAATTCTACATCAGTAGGTTCTCTGTCCATTCCTCCAATTGTAGTACTAGTCAAATCTCCAACTGCTTGAACTGAATTTACGATGTACATTATCGACATAGTCAAAATAGCATCTAAATGAAAACTAAATTTAAATGGATATATTTGTGGAAGTGTAATCCACGAAGCTGCTATTACATTATCGAATTTCACCATTCCTAAAGGCAATGATATTATGTATCCTACAACTATTCCCACTAAAATTGCTGCTAGTTTAATATATCCTTTCATGAACATATTACAAAACAATACAACGCATAAAGTTATTATAGCGACGATCCAATTTCTGATTTCTCCTTGCATAGGACCATTTCCACCAGACATATAGTTTACTGCAACTGAATACAAACTAAGTCCGATAGTCAATACGACCGTTCCCGATACGATAGCTGGGAAAAATCTTCGTATTTTACCAATAAACGTCCCAGTTAAAATCGCTACACAACCTCCTATCAGTTGAGAAGCATACACTGCCCCTATTCCATATTGTTTTCCAATTGATAACAATACTGGAATGTAAGCAAAACTAACTCCCATTATTACCGGCAATTTAGCTCCAAATTTTAATACTGGATATAATTGCAATAATGTGGCTATGGCAGCTATGAACATACCGGCTTGAATTAAGTAAATTGCTTGTGCATCTGATATTTGATTTGGCGTAGATTTTAGCGCAGTAGCTAATACTATAGATGGCAAAGCGTTGCCCACAATCATAGCTAATAAATGTTGTATAGCTATTGGAAAAGATTTGAGCATGGAAGGCTTGCCATAATAATCAAATAAAGACTTTGAATTATTTTCCATTTTATCCTCCTTAAAAAATTTTAACACCTTATATTTTATAATGAATTGGAAATTATTTAAAGCGTTTAATCAAAAAAAGTAACCAAAAGGTTACTTTCATACAATACAAATTCATATTTTATTAATTATTTGCTTACAAATCTAGTTCCAGTTTTTCCTAGAATTCCTTCTTTCGCTTTTTCAAGTGAAGTTATCAATGCTATCCTATTATTTCCAGATTCTACAAAGTTCAAGCAAGCTTTAACTTTTGGTAGCATAGAACCTTCTGCAAATTCTTTATTGTCTATCAAAGTTTGTGCTCTTTCGATGTTCAATTCGTCTAGACCTTCTTGGTTTTCTTTTCCAAAATTTATAAAAACTTTTTCCACTGCTGTCAATATTATCAAAACATCTGAATTAGAAATTTCTGCTAATTTTTCGGATGTAAAATCCTTATCTATAACAGCTCCTACACCTTCTAGCATTTCATTTTCTTCTATAACAGGTATTCCTCCGCCGCCTCCAGCTATAACTATGAAACCAGATTCCATTAATCTATTGATTTCTTCTTTTTCGATTATATCCATTGGCTTTGGTGATGGAACAACTCTTCTATATCCCCTGTTTGCATCTTCTTTGAAAGTGTATCCATATTTTTTTTCTATTTCCATAGCTTGATCTTTTGTGTAGAAAGATCCCACAGGTTTTGTTGGATTAGAAAAAGCATCATCATTTTTATCTACTTTTACTTGAGTGACTACAGTAGATACCCCTTTATTGATTTTTCTTTTGATCAATTCGTTCTTTATAGCGTTTTGTAAATGATATCCGATATATCCTTGACTCATTGCAACACATTCTGCAAAAGGCATATCTGAAATTTTCGAATTTACATTATGTGCAGTTTCCATTGCCAAATTAATCATTCCAACTTGTGGACCATTTCCATGGCATACTATTACTTCATTTCCTTCTTCTATTAAATCAACTATTGAAACAGCTGTTTTTTTTACAGCTTGTATTTGTTCTATTGGTGTGTTTCCTAATGCGTTTCCGCCCAGTGCCAAAACTACTCTACTCATTTTTACTCCTTTATAAATTAAAAATAGTATCAAAAATATAAAATCTCAACGATAAATCATTGAGATTTTATTAAGATACTGTTACAAATATATATTACTCTTATTTTATCAAAAATACAAGCTTTTTTATTAATTTCTTGTGATTTCTTTTTTTAAATCCTCAGAAACTTTATCGAAAACTGACATAGACCTTTCATATTCTCTAATAAGTTGTAATCCTTCTTCCGTAAGAGTAGAACCTCCACCATTAGCTCCACCTATCTCAGTTGATACTATTTTAATTCCTAAAGTTTTTTCACTAGATTTTATTATATTGAATGCTTTACTGTAACTCATGTTAAGATTTTTAGATGCTTTGTTCAAAGAATTAGTGTTTTTAATTTCTTTTAAAAGTACGTATGCCCCTTTTCCAAAAAATTTCTTTCCATCATCATCTTCAAACCATATTTTATAATTCACTTTCATCTAATAATTCTCTTACCCTTTCTTGAGTTTCTTGAATCCAAACAGGAACTATACAGTCAAAATCATTATATATTTCCAAAATTTCATCAAATTCTTCTGTCAAATCCACATCGTTATCTCCGTTTAGCTTAGATTCTAGTATATCTACTATAGTGTAAATAGCCAAAATTCTATAAAACAAACGTGGGATTTTGCCATTAAAATATGATTTCAACATCGAATAATATAATATGCGATTATTAGGATCTATTTCGTTGATTTTCTTAAATTCAAAATAAGGATCTGCTAGATAACTGATATTTGATCTTATGATTTCGTATTCGTCTCTGTTTAAAAGCAAATTTCTAAAATCATCTAATAAAATTACATTGCTCAATCCTCTAGAATCAATTAGGTATCTGTTTTTGTCTATATAATCAAATATTATATAATCTTTTTTGCCCCTATAATTAGTCATAGAGTAATTGTATATAATGTTGTTAATTTTATAGTTGTATACTTTAGCCCAAGTGGAATCGTCGTCGATTTTACTATCTTCGTGCAATTTCCTTATGACTTTACCTAATTCATTACCTATTTGGATTTGCTCAACGTCACTCAAATTTAACTTATCATCTTCTATATGCTTTTTGATTACAAAAGTATATCCATCTTCAAATCCTGTCGATTCTATTTTAGTAAACTTATTATTGATTTCATTCAAATAATCGGAATTTTCATTATTCTTATCTACAAATGAATCTAATTTTCCTTCGTATAATTCTAATAAATATTTCTTATCATCTAAATTTACGATATACTCGCTATCATTTATTTTAGAAATATCGAAGTCCTTATTCTTAAAGAATTGCAAATTTCCAATTTCCATATCATCACCAATATAATTTTATCATTAATCAGTATAAATTAGAACCTCTACTTGTCATTGAATATTCTATCTTCTATTTCTTTAGTTCTTTCTAACTTCAAAATATCTTCTGCGTATTTTTGTGCTTCTTTGTATGAAGTTCTTCTTATAGTGTCTTTTATTTTTGGAAGTGATGCTGCAGCTGCTGAAAACTCATCTAATCCCATTCCCAAAAGAAGTTTTGTAGCTTTTGTATCGCCTGCAAATCCACCACACATTCCTGTCCACTTGTCGTGTGCATGACTTATGTCTATAACTTTCTTGATAGCTCTCAATACAGCTGGATTGTATGTGTTGTACAAGTTTGAAATTTTTTGGTTTCCTCTATCACTTGCCAATACATATTGTGTCAAATCATTTGTACCTATGCTGAAGAAATCTACGTATTTAATCAAATCTTCTGCTACGATAACGCTAGCTGGAGTTTCTACCATTATTCCCACTTCAATGTTGTCATCAAAGTCTATATTTTCACTTCTCAACGCTTTTTTGTTTTCTTCTATTATGCCCAATGCTTTTTCAATTTCTTCTACTGAAATAACCATTGGCAACATTATTCTGATTTTTCCAAATGCAGAAGCTCTCAATATAGCTCTTATTTGTGAATTGAATACTTCTGGCATATCGAAGCAAAATCTCAAAGCTCTCCATCCCAAAAATGGATTATCTTCTTGTGGGAATTTGTAATATGGAAGTTCTTTGTCTCCACCTATATCTAAAGTTCTGATTATTACAGGTTTTCCATCCAAAATTTCTACAACTTTTTTGTAATATTCAAATTGTTCTTCTTCTGTTGGGAAGTGTTCGTTGTTCATATATAAAAATTCAGTTCTAAACAAACCAACGCCTTCTGCTCCAGATTCTAATCCTTTTTCCAAATCTTCGATATTTCCTATATTAGCTACAACATCTATATTTTTATCATCAGTAGTAATAGCTTGTTCAAATCTAATTTGTTCCAATCTATCTTTTTCTTCATCTAATTTTGATTTTAATTCAGTGTATTCTTTCAATACATCTTCATCTGGATCTATTATACATTTTCCTTTAAATGAATCTACTATGACAGTTTGTCCATCAGTTACATTAGATGTTATATCTTTCATACCTACTAAACATGCTATTCCCAAAGTTTGAGCTATTATAGATGTATGAGCTGTCTTTCCACCCAAATCCATTAAAAATGCTACTACATGGTCTTTATCTATTATAGATGTTTCATAAGGAGTCAATTCTTTAGATACTATGATAGTATTTGGTTCTAATGAATCCAATTTTTCGTATTTAATGCCTTTTAATCTATATATTAATTGTTGACCTATATCTTTGTAGTCCGAAGCTCTTTCTTTCATGTATTCATTATCAAGTGCTTCCATCATGCTAACCATTTCTTTTATAGTATCATCAAGTGCTTTATCACTAGTTTGAAGTTCATTTATTTTTGATATTACTGTTTCAGATAAGAATGGATCATCTAACATGTTCAAGTGGGCATTTATTACTTCTTTTTGAGTATCATTGTCCACATTAGAATTTTCCAAATCAGATTTATATTCTGACAATGCGTTATTAAATTTTGATATTTCGTTTTCAGTTTCGTTTTCAGAAATTTTTCTGGTATCTATAGTCACTTCTTGTTTATTCATCAATTTGACTTTTCCAATAGCTACTTGTTCGCTCGCGATAATACCTTCTTTTACTAACATATTTACCTCCTTTGATAGATAAAGCCGCCACTTAAGTGACGGCTATTTGTCGATATAAACTAATCTTCTAAATTTTCTATAAATTCTACTAATTTTTTCAAGTTTTCTTCTTCATTTTCGCCATCTAATCTAACTGTAATTTCTGTATCTTGAGAAATACCCAATGCCATTACATTAAATATAGATTTTGCATTTGCTGTCTTTCCATCTTTGATAAGTTCTACTTTACCATCAAAATTTTTAACAAATTGAACTAATGATGCTGCTGGACGAGCATGCAATCCTGTTTCATTTTTCACTATTACGTTTTGTTCTACCATAATAATCCTCCTATTAACTATTTTATTTATATCCCATTCTAAGGCTTTTTAAACACAATATTACAAATTTTTTACTTAATTAATCTTCTTAACTGATTCTCTTTTCATTATTTGAGAACCCAAAATAGCTTTTTCAGTGATGACTTTATTTTCTCTCAACACTTTAACCAAAGTTCTCATTGACACTGCCCCTATATCATAATAAGGTTCTTGTACAGTTGTCAAAGTAGGTCTGTATATACTAGTCATTGGTATGTCACCAAATCCAGAAACCGATATATCATCAGGAACTTTTTTATTGTTGTCATAGCAATAATTTATGAATCCTATCGCTTGATAATCTTCACTAAAGCTTACACAAGTGATTCCTTCTGATTCTTTCATCTCGAAAATCTTTGCACCTATATCGTATCCATCTTGTACAGTTATTCCATTAGGCGATATTTCGTATTTTCCCAAATTTAAATCATCGCAAACTTCTCTATATCCTTTTAGTTTTTCTTGACCGATTTCTGTGTCTTGATTTTCTTTTACAAAAAGGATTTTTTCGTGACCTAAATCGTTAATATGTCTGATTAAGTTTGACATTGCTTCTTGGTAATCTATTTGTACAGTATGATTGTCTTTTACATTCCAAAACTTATCCAATTGAATATAAGGAATTGTTTGATCCTTTAATTTAAAAATAACTTCAGGTTCAATATCTTCTGATATCAAAATAATTCCTTCTACTTGTTTTGTAAACATGAAATCTATTATCTTCTTTTCTTGATCTAAATCACCATATGTAGAAGATAAAAGTATATCGTATTTGTACATTCTTCCTATTTCTTCTGCTCCTCTGACTATTTGAGCCATATAAGGAATACCTATATCTTTTACGACTACACCTATTAGATTTGATCTCTTCATTACCAATGATCTAGCTAATTCATTTGGTTTGAAATCTAATTTTTCTATTGCATCTAAAACTTTTCGTCTGGCTTCAGGGCTAACAGGTTTAGAATCGTTCATAACTCTAGATACTGTCGAAATCGAAACCCCAGCAAGTTTTGCAACATCTTTTATTGTTGGTGATGACATTCTAATCTCTCCTTACTAAAATATTTATTTGTTTATTATTAATCTCAACTTTTACTGGCAAATTCCCACTGTATTCCCCATCGACATCACCCGGAACGGTTTGTGTAGAATCTATAGTCAAAGTATCAGTTTGAAAATATAATACATCCTCGGAGTATATATGCTTTGATAAGAAAGCATCTATCAATATCTGTGCTACTTCCTTGAGACGGGAATGTTTAATAATTAATACATCCAATTTTTTATCATCTATTTTAGCCAATGGACAAATATTTTCAAAACCACCTACTGTGTTGGAATTTGAAATTATCATAAGAGGAGATTTTACCGACAAATACTCATCCTCTGTCTTGATTTTTAATTCCATAGGCTGATTTAATGTGTTGGGAAGTTCTTTCAATCCTTCCACTATATAAGCTAATCTTCCAAAAATAGCTTTTTGAGATTTATCCGTTATATAGCTTACAGAAGCTATATTGCCAACGGCGAAAACATTTATAAAATATCTATGCATGCTATCATTACTGATTTTCCCTACATCCGATTTTATTATTTTTCCTGTTTTAATCATTCTATATAATTTGTATGGAGTTGTAGGAAGGTTTAAGTAGCTTGCGAAATCGTTTACTGTTCCAGTAGAATAAATAGTTACAGGAATATCGCTGTCCGCATCGCATATCCCGTTAATAACTTCATTAACAGTTCCATCTCCTCCGGATATAACAATCAAATCCCATTCATCAGAAGACGTATTCTTGGCTTCGTTGTAAGCATCATTTTTGCCCTTTGTTTTGAAAAGCTGTACTACAAAATTATCTTCTATTAGGTATCCAATCAATTTCCTCAAATCATTGGCATTAGATTGGCTTCCAGATGACGGATTTGATATAATTTTTATTTTTTTCATTCTATCCCATCTTTCCTTAATAGCATACCAAAAATCCCGAAGTTTTTCAATACAATTTCAATAATTTTACAATTGTTTTCATGAACAATTTAATAATTTTTAAAAAATGATTAATAATAAGCCAATTAGATTAACATCTAACTGGCTTATCTCATCTTACTAAATTATTTTTTTATTATGCTTCTTACCATTCTTACTATTTCTTTTGCCGATCCAACATAATCAGATGAATTTAGAAATCCATATTTTATGTTAGTGGCAGTATCTGCAACAGAATCAGATACATAATCTACAGTGCTAGATACGTTATTTGATATTGACTCAACATTTGATAATGTATTGCTTACGTTATTAGTGATATTTCTAACGTCTGGGCTAACATCGCCTATCAATCTATCTGCTTTATTAGTTATTCCAGTTACATTATCTAATATTTGTGGTACTTCACCTATTGATTTGTCTATATCTTTCTTATTGTCAGATATTATAGCTTTGGCTGATTTTATCAAATCTGTAAGTTTTATAAAAAATATTATCAAAGCTATCAAAAATCCACATAGGCAAATGTCTACCAATACTTTAAATACATATAATGCGTCTACCATATCTCGCCTACTTTTTGATTTCTTTCTTTACTTCTTTTGCTTCTTCTTTTGCTGTATCTACTGTTTTCTTTAAATTCTTTTTGCCTTCTTTTGCAGTCTTTTCTGCACCTTCTTTTGCTTCTTCGACTACTTCTTTAGCTGAATCTACTGTGTCTTTTAAATCATTTTTTGATTGTGATAAATCTTCTTTGATGTTTTCTTTGTTCTTATCAACAGCTTCTTTTACATCTTCGCCTAAATTTCCTAAATCGTCTTTTAATACGTCAAATTGATCTGATACTCTATTCAATTCTGTCATTCCTTTGTCTTGAAAATCTTGGTATTTGTCTTTTACATTGTCGCTTATATTGTCTGCTGCTAATTTTACTGTATCTACAGCATCGTTGAAGTTGTTTACAGCTGTTTTCTTAGTTTCCTTTGCAATTTTTTTAAGATCTTCTCTTGTTTCTTCACCTGATTTTGGTGCAAGTAACAATCCTGCTGCAACACCCAAAGACAATCCGATAACAGTACCTAAAGTTATCTTAGCTTCATCTTCGTATTTACGTTTAGCAATTTCCCATCTTAATTCTCTTTCCTTTTCTCTTCTCTTATGTTCTAAATAATCCATTAAACTCATAGTAACATCTCCTTTAATTAATCTCTTAATATTTATGATACCCTTAAAAAAAGAATTTAAAACATAATGTAAAATTTAAATCATTTTATTTTAGGAAATCATTCAGAAAGGTATAATCTTATCCAAGTTTCCCAACCTATAGTTTCAGTTGGAGATTTTAGTAATCCATCTTCTCCCTTTGCTACTATGAACACAGTATCTTTGTCTTCAACCAAATTTTTCTTTCCAAAATTACTGAATTCATCTGTCATCATAGAAGTGTTTTTGTCATTGATGAATACCAAACAGTCTCTATCTGTTGTTTTTCTTACCTCGTAATTTTTATCTCCAGATTCTATCTTATAATCTGCTATGGTGTTTTTCAAATCGACAGAATCCCAATCTATAACATTGTTTTGAGTAGAATAATTTAATTCTATATTTTGTCTGACAATCAAGTCATTTGATTCTACCTTCAAAATTTTCTTGCCTGGAAAAGTATACTCTGATGAATCTTCAATACTCAATTTAGCATTTTCTGGATTTTTGATGTCTAATTTTATAGGATCAATTAATATCCTGTATCCATCTCCGTTTTTTACTAATTTTATAGGATTATTGCTCTTATAAGATTTGTCTGATTTCAAATTAGATACGTCATCATCTAGCCATTTATTTATATTTGTCTTATATTCTTCATTAGTAGACAATTCTTCTATAAATTCATTAGCTTGCTTTTCATTAAATACAACCGATGTGTTAGAAGATTTAGCCAATCTAATCATTTCAGTAGCTGATTTTTTGCTTATAGAATCCATGAATTTTCCCTTTACAGATTCTGCAGTTACTGTTTTTTCGGCTAAATTTTGTTGAAATGAAGGTTTGATGTATTTTACTCCAAATATTATCCCTACGACTGCTGCAGCAGCTATTACAGCCATTACAATTTTCTTTACTAATTTATTCTTTTTATGATCTTCGTAGTAATAATCGTAATTATTGAAAATTTCTTCGTCTGATTCTTCAAATGCTTTCTTTCTTTCTTCGTCCAAAGAAATATTTTGCATATCTACAATATTCAATCTATCTGTAGTATCGTCTTTGTTTTTATCAGACTTTACTTGTTGTACTTTATCATTTTCTTTTCTTTCATTTTTGTTGTTGTTTTTGTTGTTGCTTCTAGATTTAGTTGCTTCTAATAAAAAATCTTCAAATGTCTTACCTTCAGATGAATAATTTTCATCTTTTGAAAAATCATGTCCACACACTTTGCAGAATTTATCATTGCAATCTACATAAGAGTTGCAATTTGGACATTTTTTTAAATTATCGTTATTCATTTAATCACTCACCCTTTAATATACTATTATACAATTTCAAACTAATTAAGTGAATAGAAAATCAAAATAAATTTGCACGAAAAAAGCATGAGATAATATCTCATGCCATAAGCGTACTCGCTTTATTTTTAATGTATCCCCAGAAGACCCTAATCAATTAATGACCTTCAGTATGTGAAGGTGGGTTGACTGTATCAAACATCTGATATCCCTTCAAAGAGGGCTCATCATCAATAATCAAACATCCGTCATCCCTTATTGTAAGTGTCGGTTTAATTTTTCAGGGAACCCCTCCTGAGGTTAATTACATTATAATATATTATTAAATTATTTTCAAGTCATCTAAATTGTGTTTAAAAATTTGCTAAATCTCTCTGGAATTTCAGTCTCTATAATGTGATTTTTGCCTTCCATATCAAAAAATTCTATCTCTCTTGCATGTAGTAATTGTGGGATTTGTTCTGTGCTATTTCCATATAGTTTATCGCCAACTATAGGACAGTTTATATATTCCATGCTAACTCTAATTTGATGTGTCCTTCCTGTCAAAAGTTCTAACTCAACTATAGAGTAATCTTTGATTTGCTCGATTTTTTTTACTATAGTTATGCTCTTTTTCCCAAATTCAGACACATTTGATTTTTTAGAATCTCTGTTTATATTTATTGCAATCTCTCCATCTTTTGGATTTCCTTTGACAACAGCTATATATTTTTTCTTAAATCCCATCTTTTGATAATACGCTTGAGCAATGTTGTTTTTGGCTACCATAACCAGCCCTGAAGTATCCATATCTAGCCTATTTATAAATCTAACTTTTTGTTTTATATTTTCCTTTTCAAACAAATACGCCACGAAATTTGCCAAACTAATTTCTCCATCTGTATTCATAGTCAAATTCACTGGTTTATTTAAAATCAAAATCCAATCATCTTCGTACATAATTTCAATGTCCAAATTTTTTGGCTCATAATTATTTTCTTCATCTTCCAAAATTAGCGTAACTGTATTTCCAACTGATAATTTTGAATTTCTCTTTGCATGTGAGTTATCTATGAATATATTATTTTTATATAGTTTGAGAAATAAATTTCTTGAAATATTTTTTTTAATTAAAAACTCATCCAATCTAATTTTTTCATCTACTTTGAAACTTATTTGCTTCATTTGTTTAATTCTCCAGTTCTCTTTGGTATAATGAAATTATACCAAATAATAGGAGCTTATAAAAATAATGAATAAAGATAGCAAAATTATTAACATATATGTAAATGATAATCAAAAATCTCTTGAAACAGCTTTGATTGTAAAAGAAAAATTAGAGCAAAAAGGATTTATGCCTACATTTGATTTTGATGAAAATGCTCTAATAAACCTTTGTATCGGCGGAGATGGTGCTTTTTTAAGAGCCGTACACAAATATGAATTTTCAGAAATACCTTTTGTAGGGATAAATACAGGACATTTAGGATTTTACCAAGAAATTTTGATACCAAATATAGACAAATTTATAGATGATTTATTGAATCAAAACTACGGCGTAGAATCGATATCCCTTTTAGAATCTAAAACTGCTATAAGAAACAGTAGTGTGACATATACTCATAAGGCATTAAATGAATTTGTGGTAAAAAGCGATGATTCTTCTATAATTTATTTGGATGTGTATATCGATGATAATCATTTGGAGACTTTTGCTGGAGATGGTTTGATTTTATCTACACCATCTGGATCTACTGCATATAATTTTTCAGCAGGAGGATCTATTTTGTATCATAATTTAGATGGATTTCAAATCACACCAATAGCTCCTATAAATTCAAAAGCTTATCGTTCGCTTTTAAATTCACTCGTAGTTCCTTCAAAAAGCAATGTAACGCTTTATTTTAGAAATTCTAACATGCAGAACAAAAGCTCAATAGTATTAGCTGATGGATTGAATAGAAGCTATGACAACGTAGATTATGTAAATTTCACATATTCTGATAAAAGCATAAATAAATTGGTATTTTTGAAAGACTGGTACTGGATAAATATTAGAGATAAATTCTTATAAAAAAATCACGGATAAATAAATGACCCCAAAAGTTGTATTACCATCAACTTAAGGGGTCTTTTTCATTAAACCGTGATTTTTAATTTAATCCTATTTCATCTATTGCAGCATTTAGCATTTGTGACGCTATAGGTGCTGCTGTCTTTGCTCCGTATGAATTATCATCTTCCAATATAACTGCTATCGCAAATTTTGGTTTTTTAACTGGAGCTGCTGCTACAAACCAAGCATTGGTACTTGTTTTATCTTTTATTTCAGCAGTACCAGATTTTGCCATTACAGAAGTTTTTACGCTCAATGCATCATATCCTTCTGCAGTAGTACGCAAATAATCTTTTAATTTTTCCATATTTTCTTTAGTTCCCACTCTAGATAATCCTTCTGGTTTCACTTCTTTTATCACTTCACCATTAGGATTTATCACTTGGCTAACTAAATAAGGTTTCATCATTTCCCCATTATTTGCTATCGCTCCAATTGACATCGCCATGTTTAAAGGAGTGACCAAAGTTTCTCCTTGTCCAAATGAAGTAGTAGCTATATCAGCATTACTTTTTGTCTTTTCATATCCATTTACACTTACTGCAACCGGTAAATCAAACGGGATTTTTTTACCCAACATAAATTTAGAAGAATTTTCCAATAAAATTTTATCGCCCAATTTTACGCCTTGAGATGCAAAGTACACATTGGATGATTTTTCCAAAGCTCTTCTCAAATCAGTTCTTCCAAATACAGAATCATTGTTGTTAGATATTGTATAATCGTTAAATGTAATTTTACCGTCGTTATCATCTACGTATTGATCTACTTTTTCAGGGTTATTCAAAATAGCTGTACCTGTTATTATTTTAAATACAGATCCTGGAGTATACATACCTTGTGTCGCACGATTTAAAAGAGGTGACGTTTCATTATTTAACAAATCTTGCCATTGAGATGATACGTTGTTTGGATTATATGAAGGAAAAGTTGCCATCGCATAGACTTCTCCAGTAGATGGATTTAGCATCACAACTGATCCTTTTTTACCTTCCAATAAATTATACGCGAGCTTTTGAAGTTTTGAATTAGTAGTTAATACCAAATCATTTCCCTTATTATTGTTAGAGTCCACAAAGTTTTTTAATTCAGAAAGTGGAGTATCTTTATTTATATTTAAAAGCTCTTTCATATATGCTTTTTCTAATCCTGCTGTACCATATATTTTTGAATTATATCCCGTTATATTGCCATAAATATCAGCATAATCGAAATATCTGTAGTTGTTTCCTGAATCGTCTTTTTTTGTCTCTACTAAAACATTCTTATCGCGATCGTATATATTACCACGCGCTATTTTGTTTTCATCGACCCACAATCTCTTGTTATACTCGTTGTTCGCAACTGTATCAGCTTTAACTATTTGAAAATATGTCAAATACAATACTAAAAGGACAAACAAAGTCATTAAAACAGATAAAACGAGTATTATTCTTCTATTAGTGTTATTCTGCATAAATATCTCCATCTCCTTGATCCGTAGAACAAAATTGCAAAATCGCAAGGCAAACAAAAGACATTATCATAGATGTTCCACCGTAACTTACAAATGGGATTGTGATACCTGTTAATGGAACTAATTTCATTACGCCACCGAACATCGCAAGCCCTTGAATTGAAAAAATCACAGATATTCCAAGCGCTACAAATTTATAAAATTTGTTAGTTTGCTCTAGAGATATTTTCATTCCTCTATAAATCAAAATCAAAAATAGCATTATAACGCCCATTCCTGTGAATGTACCCATTTCTTCGCATATAGCTGCAAATATAAAATCGCTAGTGACAACTGGAACTACATCAGGTCTTCCTAACCCTAATCCAGTTCCAAAAAATCCTCCACTTGCTATTGCAAACAATGCTTGAGTAATTTGATATCCTATTCCGTCTATGCTTTTCCATGGATCTAGCCAAGTGGATACTCTTATTCTTATGTGTGAAAACAACATATAAGCTACTACAGCTCCTACTATAGCTATGACTAAATTCAAGATAATTAGTTTTATATCTTCATTATTTACTATTTGGTAGACTAAGAACAATCCGTAAAATATCATAGCAGTTCCCAAATCTTTTTGAATGAAAAACATTCCAATGAATAAATAGACAACTATCATCAAAAAATATTTTTTGACGATAGGAAGGTATTTTTTGTATTTTTCAAATGATTTTAATTTTATCCTATCCAATAAATCCAAATTATAATCGTAACTTGCCAAGAAAAATACGTATAGTATTTTAGTTATCTCTGATGGTTGGAAAGTAACTCCAAAAAGCCTTATCCAGTTTCTAGCTCCGTATTTATCTTTTGCAAATAAAAGCGTAATTGCAAACATAAACACACAACCTATTAAATAGGCAAATGTGAATTTGTACCATTTATTGTAACTTTTCAATATAAAAAACGTCCCAAAAAACATTGCAATTCCTATTGTAAACCACATTACCTGCTTCAATCCTTCGCTCGGATTAAGTCTGTAAATCATAATGCTTCCTATACTGAAAAGCATACATGCAATTTGCAATATATATCCGTCTCCTTTAGTAATTTTAGTGACGTATTTATTTGCCAAAAACATCAAAACTGTGGCAAACAAAAAGTATACAAAAGCTTTTTCGCTAGCTCCTTTTTCATTTGAACCCAAAGTCAAAAAGAATCCAAAAATATTAAATAGTAAAATCAAATAAACAGGTTTAATCATTTTACTATTTACACGCATTGGCTTCAAATTATTAAAAAATTCAACTAATTTATTATTCTTCTTCGTGCTAGTTTGCATTTTTATCACCATTTACAAACATAAATTCTATTTGACCGATATCTATTAAATCTTTGTCCTTTAATCTAGTTGGATTAATCAATTTATTTCCATTTAAAAAAGTTCCATTAGCTGAATTCAAATCTTCAATGTAATAGTTATTTTTCTCCTTGTAGATTCGCGCGTGTTTTTTCGATATGAATCTATCTTTAAGCGTTATTTGGTTGCCGTCTCCTCTTCCTATAGTTGCCGTTCTTCCTATAAAATAATGCTCTTGGATTTTAAAAGGCAAATTTTCCTTCCTATTTATCAATTTCAAATATGTATTCGAAACATAATTCATATTACTTGTTCCTCTTATATCCAAATATATCATTTTTATTATATTAAATATAAAGTAATAAATTATTATAACAAACAAATATTTAAAAAACATAGAAATTAAATTGTACAATTTCAAACTCGGAGTAATTTGTATAGAAAAGAATGCATCCAATATATCTATAATATACTTCATTAGTATCATCCTTTCTCGGTATTCTCACTATTGTACTATACCACATTTTATGAAAAAAATGAGAACAATAATGTTACAATTTGGCAAAATTAATCTTCGAATATTACAGAATCGTCAGTGAACCCTTTAATTCTAGCTAATGACTCTATTTCATAACCTTGCTTTCTTAAATTTTCTCCGCCTTTTTGAAATACTTTTTCAATCAAAATTCCTATTCCCTTTACATTTGCATTTGCTTGATTACATATATCTATCAAACCTTCCAATGCCTTACCATTAGCTAAGAAATCATCTATCAACAAAACATTATCGTTGCTATCCAAATACTCTTTTGCTACCATCACTTCGTAGCTTCTATTTTTAGTAAAACTAAAAACTTCTGTTCTATAGCAATTATCCCCTAGAGTCTTGGAACTTGTTTTCTTCGCAAATACAACAGGACAATTAAATCTTATTCCACAAGCATACGCTATAGCTATTCCACTCACTTCAATAGTAAGTATTTTATTAATTCCTCTTCCTTTAAATTTTTCATAAAATTCATTTGCCAATTCTTCGAAAAGAACTGGATCTATCATGTGATTTATAAATCTATCTACTTTAAGTATGTTTCCCGGTAACACTTTACCTTCTTTAATTATTCTTTCTTCAAGTTTATTCATTTTCTTCTCCTAGAATTTAATATACTATATTATACATACAATATAGAAAAATCTCAATGCTTGAAATAAAAAAGGCATCATCATCAATTTTCAGTTGATAATGATACCTTGAACTATTATTCTACACTAAGCATTTTTTCTTTTGCTGTTTTTTCGATATCCAAAACTTTCTTTTCAGCTTCTTCTTTAGATTTTGCAACTGAATAAACATATAGTTTAATTTTTGGTTCTGTTCCTGAAGGTCTTACAGCATACCATGATCCATCATCGTAATAGTAAATCAATACGTTTGATCTTTGAGTGTTGTACTCTTCATAATTCACATCGTAATCTTTTACATTTACTAATTTAATAGAACCTATTTCTTTAAGTGGATTTTTTCTAAATTCAGTCATGATTCTAGAAATTTTTTCTTGTCCATCCAATCCTTCAAGCACTACTGAAACCAATTTATTTTCGTGATATCCAAATTCTTCGTACAATTCATTTAATACATCTATTAAAGTCTTACCTTGTTTTTTGTAGAATCCTAACATTTCAGATATCATCATAGAAGAGTTGACTGCATCTTTATCTCTTACAAATGTTCCATAAGAATATCCAATGCTTTCTTCATATCCAAATATCCAAGATTTTTCTTTTGTAATTTCGTATTCATTTGCTTTTCCGCATATATTTTTAAATCCTGTCAATGTTTCTACAACTTCTACTCCGTATTTGTGTGCAATTTTAGATGACAAATCTCCTGTCACTATTGATTTTACAATTACAGAATTTTCAGGTAAATTTTTCTTTTCATATCTTTGACTCAAAATGTAATTAGTCAACAATGCTCCTATTTTGTTTCCATCTAAGAACACGTATTTTTTTCCATCAAAAACTTCTACAGCTGTTCTATCTGCATCAGGATCTGTAGCCAATAACAAATCAGCTCCTACTTCATATCCTAATTTTTCTGCATATTCAAAAGCTTCCGGATTTTCAGGATTTGGATATGGTACAGTAGTAAAATTACTGTCTGGATTTTCTTGTTCTGAAACCACGTATACGTTTTTGAATTCTCTCTCATCAAGTATATGTCTTACAAACTCATTTCCAGTTCCATTCAAAGGTGTGTATACTATCTTCACTTCTTTATCTACATTTTCATCGTTGATTGCCAAATTTAATACATCTTCAAAATAATCTTTGTCTAAATTTTTCCCAAAGTAAATTATTTTTTCATCTGCTACTAATTTGTCAAAATCTCCTATTTTTACTTCTTTGAAATGATTTATCTCATTCAAATTGTTTAAAATTTCAGCTGCTTTGTCTTCAAGAATTTGACTTCCTTCTTCCCAATAAGCTTTATATCCATTGTATTCTTTTGGATTGTGGGAAGCTGTTATCATTATTCCTGAAATTGTATTGAATTTTCTTATCGAATAAGATAATAGTGGTGTAGGTCTGATTTGATCTGATAGATAAACTTTTATATCGTTTGAAGCTAAAACATTAGCTGCTATTTCAGCAAATTCTTTTGAGAATTTTCTCACATCGTAACTAATGCTAACTCCTCTTTGCATAGCTTCTTCTCCATAGCTTTTTATAGTATTTGCCAATGCTTGAGTAGTTTTCATTACATTGTACTTGTTCATTCTATTTGTACCTGCTCCAATTTTGCCTCTTAGACCTGCAGTTCCAAATTCCAACGATTTATAAAATCTATCTTTTATCTCTTCTTCATCATCTTTTATAGCTTCCAATTCTTTTTTTGTGTCTTCATCCAAAAATTCATCATGAAGCCACTCCTCATATACTTTTAAATAATCCATATATCCTCCTTAATTAACTATATATCTGTTTTTATAAAATATACCCTACTTTGCCTTTTATCAATCGAAATTATATCGTTATTTTGTTTCTCTTCAATTATACCACCATCAAAAATTTTGATGCACTCATTATAAGATTTGAAATAATCCGAAATATTAAATTTAATTTCTCCTCCTGCATTGATGAAAATCAACAAATATCCCGATTTGTTTTTTATACTATAGCAAATGCATTTTTCATCTACATCGTAAAATTCAATTCTATTTTTTATTTCAAATTCATCTGCAATATGGAATTCTTCATGTGATTTCCTAAATTCTATTAAAGATTTAACGTAATCTAGAATATCTCTATTTTCTTCTTTTAATTTCCAATTTACTGCATTGATGGATAAATCCAGATTATAAGAATCTCTGTGCATTGATTTGCTTCTCAAAAATTCATTTCCACAATGGAAAAACGGAATCCCCTGACTCAACATTATCAAATCAAAAGAAAGTTTTGTAGATGATTTTATATCATCAGTAGTCAAAGAAATCTTATCTTGAAGTATTAAATTGTCATGAGAATTGAAATAATTTATAGTTTCATTGGACTTTTTGCAGAACCCTTTGATGTCATCGTCATAGCATATAGAACCACACAGTCCCGTTTTAATTGCGTTTTTATCTACATTTCCTTGGACAAATCCACAACTATCATCGTCATTGCTTCCCTTTATAGCATCTCTAAAATAAGAATTGAAAAAAGCAAATCCTTTTTGTCTTCCAAATGTGGTGATCAATTTATCATCTAAAACAGTTGAACACGCCATCCATGGCTCTCCATATATAAGTACGTTTTTATCTTTTTTTCTCAATTCATTTACAATCTTATTTACAGTATTGATATCTAAAAGCGCCATCAAATCAAATCTGAATCCATCTATATGGTATTCTCTTTGATAAAATAGCAAACTCTCTAATATGAATTCTCCCACCATTTTATTTTCTGTTTTAAGTTCGTTTCCTACGCCAGATCCATTTGAAAAATTTCCATTATTATCAAATCTGTAAAAATAACTAGGATATATCATGTTGAAAGGGCTATCAAAACTTCTAAAAGTATGATTGAATACCACATCCATAACAACTCCTATATTATTTTCGTGTAGCTTTTGAATCATTTTTTTCAATTCAAAAATTCTACTTTTTGGATTGTAAGGATCTATAGAATAACTTCCCTCTATGCAATTGTAAATTTCAGGGTCATATCCCCAATTGTAATTGTCGTCATCAAAAAATTTTGAACTTCTCTCATCCACGCTTATGAAATCAAATATTGGCATTAGATGAACATGAGTTATTCCAAGTTCACGCAAATAATTTATACCCGAAATTTCATTTTCATCAATTATCCCTAAAAATTTGCCTCTATTTTGGTTCGATACTCCACTAGATGAATCTGAAGAAAAATCTTTTACACTTAGCTCGTATATTATAGCCTCATCTTTGTTTTTTATATCGTATTTTTCATTCAAAAATCCTTGAGGATCTGTACTTTTAAAATCTACGACGCATGATTTAAGACTATTTATCGAGCATGCTTTGCAGTAAGGATCTATTATCTCGTATTCGTTATCTATTTCATATTTGTAAAATACTCCATCTAAATCTTCATTTATTTTCACCGTAAAATAACCATCGACATCTTTTTGCATATCGAATTGTCTATACCTAACATCATCATAATTCTCATACAACAATAATTTTACAGTTCGTACAGGTGGAGCCCACAGTTTGAATACTGTGGAATTTTTTGAATAATTATATCCTAATTCATACATATTGTTATCCATTCTTAGACAGTCCAATGGCAAATTTTTTTGACATTTCTATATTTCTTCCGACCAATCTATTCCATTTATTTTCATCTAAGTACGCTTTTTGAACTATTTTGTTGATCTCTATGAAATTTTTGAGAGATCTCAACACATAAAAGCTATCGTCATATTTGAGTAGTAAATCGTACACATCGTAAAATTTTTGCGTCAAATTTTCATTGCCAAGCTTTGAAATATTTTGAATAATAAAATTGATACTATCATCTCTTGCGATGTAATCCTGAATACTTAAGTTAGAATTTCCATCTTCAAATTCAAAAATTCCACTATCCAAATTCAAATTGCTCATGCTATCGTATACGCTAGAATTCGACGATACCAAAACACAACCGTTATTCATAAATGCATACGGATATGAATTTGATATATCGTAGTATTTGTAAGGTATATAATTATTCACATCACAAGCTCTAGCAAAATCTTTCATTTGATCAATTTCTATATTTTCTACGAATATGAGTTTGATTTTTTCTTGAATAAATCTATCGTTGTTTATGACGTTTGCCAATTCAGTACATAAACTTATAGCTTTCTTGCAAATCAAATAATCAGACGGACTCATTCCTCCGATAAAAAAAGTGGTGTCGACCATCTTGTAATTCACATTTTCTTTCAGTTTCAAATACAAATACAATATATAAAATATGCTCAGTATTTGTCTTTTCCCTTCGTGAAAATCTGAAATTTGCATATTGAAAATGCTCTTCGGATTAACATCTGTCAAATTATATTTTTGTAAGAGCTGATTTTTAAATATCAACTTTTTTTCATATAAGTCATCTTCTAAATTATTCACTTCAAATAATTTATCGTTGAATCCGTAATTTACAACCATCAATTTTTCTGCTACTTTTTCTTCTAATTCAACATACTCGCTTTTCAAAAAATAGTCTTTTTGAAAATTAGATCCCACTACAATATCATCTGTAATGTATGCAATCATATTGAAGCAATTTAAAATTCCACCTTGAACTATATCCATGAACCCATCGTTTATTGCATAGTCGTTGATTATATTCACAGTATTTAAAATCTCTTCATCCATTTTTATCAATCGTGATAATTCAAGATTTTCGAAAGATTCTCTGTGCAAATTTATGTTGTAATAATTGAAAATCTTTTTTGCCTTTTTTATAGCATCTCCATAACCTATGCCATTTTCAAAAAGCTTTTGTATGAATTTTATTATAACTAATGCACAATTCGTCTCTACTATCCTTATTTTAATGTGCTCATCTATATTGTCTAAGTTTCCAAATTTTTCGATTTCATCATTTAATACATCTTCTATTATTGAATTTGTCAGAAATACGAGTTGTAAATACCTAGTATTTTTACCAAATTCAGAATTTTCAGGAATGTACAAAAATTCAGATATAGCATTTATTTCGTTTTCAGTTTTGTAGCTAACTGCCAGATTTCCATTGATGAAATTTTCATAATCTATTTCGTATTTTGGTTTTGGTTTGAACAATCTCACGAGATTTACGCCGTCATTTTCAATATATGGAATGTCATAAATTTTTGAATTTATCTCTTTTCCATCTATGAAAAATGAATATTCTTTTAGTCTATTAAATACGACACTTCTGTTTACATCACCGTATGAAGTTTCTATTTGCTCACCGTTTATTATTTTTTGCTTGAACTGTGAATTTTTATAAAAAAGCGAATATATTTTGCAAAAATTGCAATTCATAGAAATTTTTTCAAACAAATCTACGGCAAATCTACCTATATAAGTTTGCCCCAAATGTAAATTGCTTCCCATGTTGATTACTTCATCGTAATTATCAGACAGTATTTCTTGTAATTCTCGTTTCAACCCTAGTTTTTCTACATAATCTTCAAGCAAATTTTCCAGCATCAATTCAAAAGAAACTATATACTCTCTTTCAGATGAATTTTTTGGTTTATATCCAAATTCCTCAATCACTAAATCTTTTATGACCTCATTCAATGCCATTCTAATTTCAAAATTATTTGCATTTCTTAAATCAGTCATGCTATTTATCATCAATTTTTTCTCGATTGATTTTTTCAATTCATCTCGACTAATTTGATTCACCAATTAGCTCCTCGTATAATTTAATGTATTCCTTAGAAGATTTTTCCCAATCGTTATTAGAATTCATTGCATTTTCTTGTATTATCTTGAAATCATCAGTATAGTAAAATGATATAGCTCTTCTCAATGTATATAAGAAATCATGTGCATTTATGTTGGTGAAAGAGAATCCATTGCCTTCTTTTGTAAATTCATTAAATGATTGCACAGTATCTCGTAATCCACCAGTTTCTCTAACTACAGGAATTGTGCCATATCTCATAGAAATTAATTGTGAAATTCCACAAGGTTCAAAAATCGAAGGCATCATCAAGAAATCAGCTCCCGCATATATCTTATGAGATTCTTCATTATTGTAGTAAATATTAGCTTTTAATTTATTTGGGAATTTCCATTCGTAATATTTGAACATTTCTTCGTATGCATAATCGCCTGTTCCAAGTATTATTACTTGCACATCTTCTGTACTTAAAAATTCATCCATTATATATCTGACTAATTCTAGTCCTTTGTTTTCAACCAATCTAGTTACCATGGCAAAAATTGGAACGTCTTTTTCTTCAAATCCGTACATTCTTTGAATTTCTCTCTTATTTTCCAATTTCAAATTCAAATTTTTTATACCGTAATTTTGGAAAATGTACTCGTCTGTCTCTGGATTCCACAAAGTAGTATCTATTCCATTTACTATTCCCGATATTTTGTAATGATATTTTCTAATTATTCCATCTAATCCTTCTCCAAAAAATGGATATTTTATTTCATCTGCATATGTTTTAGATACAGTGGTAACTCTATCGCTAAACACTATAGCACCTTTCATAAAATTGATAGCATCGTAAAATTTCAACGCTTCTTCTGAAAAATACATAGGAGAAAGGTCTGTGGCTTTTAGAGAATTTGAGCTAAAAATCCCCTGATATTTCAAATTGTGAATAGTAAATACCGTCTTTATAGATTCGTAAAATGGATCGCCCTTTGCAAAATCTTTTACGTAAATATTTACCATAGCAGTATGCCAATCGTTGGTATGGATAATATCACAATCAAAATTTAAATACCTCACAAGTTGTACGCAGGATTTAGAAAAGAATACAAATCTTTCGCAATCGTCGTATTCTCCATAAATATTATCTCTTGCAAAATAATCTTCATTGTCTAAGAAATAAAATTCTACTCCCCTATGAATATATTTAAATACGCCGACATAATGATGTTTGAAATCCAAATCCACATAGAAATTTCCTTCAAATGTAAACTTCTCTCTGTATTTTGGATCAATACTTTTGTACATTGGTATAACTACTTTTACTTCATGACCTTGTCTTTTCATTTCTATCGGCAATGTACCTGCTACATCTGCCAATCCTCCTGTTTTAATAAAAGGATCAGCTTCAGATGCACAGTATAATATTTTCATTCAAGTCACCTACTTTTCTTCTAGTATTGCATTTTTCTTCAATTCGTAAGGGTAGTTAGGATTTCCTACAGCCATTACATTTTCTTTTATAAGCACGCCTTTGTCAGTTATTGTATTTACAACAACGGCGTTTTTTTCTATTTTAGTCCTTTCGAAAATAACAGAATTTTTGACAATAGCTCCTTCTTCTATCTCTACTCCTCTGAATATTATAGAGTTTTCAACTTTTCCGTTAATCTTCACTCCATTTGCTATAAGCGAATTCTTCACTAAAGCGTCATTTCCGTAAAGAGCTGATGGTTCGTCCTTTGATTTTGTCAACAACAATCCATTTTTGAAGAATACATTCTTATATATCTCAGCATCCAATAATTTCAAATTTGCATTATAAAATTGAGCCAAATTTCTTATAACTTCTACATATCCATCTATCATGTACACTCCTATTTTCAATTTGTGTAAATTAGATATTATGACATCTATAAGTTGATTTGAATTTGAATTTTTAGCTGCATCGTGAATTAAATCCAAGAAAACTTCTTTTTTAACGTATCCTATATTAGTCATGAGATAAAATTCATCATCAATTCCTTGATTTGTGCCTATACTTATTAGATTTCCATTTTCATCTAAGTTCAATCTAGTTTCTCCGACGAATAATCCCGTTGCGTTTTCCATTTTTTTGCAGAATAAAAGTATATCCAAATCTTCATCTATAAATCTATCGTATGATTCAGAAAAATCCTCTCTAAAAATTACCATTGGATCGCAAAAATACAAATCTTTTTCTTTTGATCTAGTGTAAAATTCCTTTGTTTCGTTGTATGATACTATTTCTTTTCCCGCCTCTTCAAAAGTAGGAGGAAATATTATAAGTCCATTTCTTCTTCTATTTAATTCATAGCTTTCTCCATTTCCCAAATGGTCTAATGTAGAACGCATTATTTTTCCACCGTACAATACTACATTTGAAAACTCATTATTGGCAAAATTACTTAAAGCTATATCTATTATTCTATATCTTGCTCCGTATGGTAGCATGTATTCAGGTCTGGAATCAGTCAAATATCCAAAATTTTTACAGCTTTTACCACCATAAATTACACCTATACAATTTTGCATAATTTCCTCCTAACACTCTTCTATTCCATCTTCACTAACTAGGTAAATTTTATCTGAACCTTTTTCCCCTATTACTTGGTTTTCTTCTATAACCATGGATTCACATACAACGCAGTTATACAATTTAGCTCCTTTTTTTATCACTGTGTCGCTCAATATAACTGAGTTTTCTATTTCAGCATCCTTTTCTACAGTTATAGATGAAAATAGAACAGAATTATTGATATTTCCATATATAATGCAATTTTCATTGATTAAAGATTTTTTTACATGTGAACAATCTGCCATATAATGTGGAGGAAGATTTCTGTTCTTAGTGTATATTCTCCAAGCAGTATCATACAAATCTAGTTTGTTGTCAGAATTTAACAAATCCAAATTAGCTTTCCAATAGCTTCGTACAGTTCCTACATCTTTCCAATATCCGTCAAATCTCCAAGCGTATACATTGCGTCCATCGTAGATTATCTTAGGAATTATATTCATTCCAAAATCGTGTTTTGAATTTTCGTCTTTATTATCTTCTATCAAATACTTTCTCAAAGTTGACCAATTGAACATATATATTCCCATAGATGCGAGGTTGCTTTTTGGATGTTCTGGTTTTTCTTCAAATTCTTCGATTTTACCATCATCATCTGTGTTCATTATTCCGAATCTGCTTGCTTCTTCCCACTCTACTTGCATTACTGCAATTGTAAGCTCGCTGTTTTTTTCTTTGTGGTATTTCAAAATTTCGTTGTAATCCATCTTGTATATATGATCACCTGAAAGTATCAAAACATATTCTGGATTTAATGCATCCAAATAGTCCATATTTTCATAAATGGCATTTGCAGTTCCTTCGTACCAGTTACCACCTATTTCTGTAGCAAATGGAGATAAGATTTTTAAACCACCAGAATTTCTGGATAAATCCCAACTAGATCCATTTCCCAAATGTGAATTCAATTTAAAAGGTTTATATTGAATCAAAACTCCAACGTCTCTTATATCTGAATTTGCTGCATTACTCAATGCAAAATCTATAATTTTATATTTTCCTCCAAATGATACAGCAGGTTTTGCTACATCTTTTGTCAAGGCTTTTAATCTAGAACCTTGTCCACCTGCCAAAAGCATTGCAACAACTCTATTACGTGCTTTCATGTCTCCTCCTATTAATTTTTATTT